>JBMOJU010000153.1:0-11285 GCA_049315625.1 Paracraurococcus sp. | reverse complement strand
ACGCGCTCGGTGCCGTTGATGATGAAGGTGCCGTTGTCGGTCATGAGCGGCATGTCGCCCATGTAGACATCCTGCTCCTTGATGTCGCGGACGGACCGGCTGCCGGTGTCCTCATCCACGTCCCAGACGATCAGGCGCAGGCGCACCTTCAGCGGGGCGGCGAAGGTCAGGCCGCGCTGGATACATTCCTCGACGTCGTATTTCGGCTCCTCGAGCTCGTACTGGACGAACTCCAGCCGCCCGCGACCCGCGAAGTCGTCGATCGGGAAGACGGACTTGAACACTTCCTGCAGCCCGGCATGCAGCCGCGCGTCGGGGTTCACTTCCATCTGGAGGAAGGCCTCGTAGGAGGCCCGCTGCACATCGATGAGGTTCGGCATCGGCGCCACTTCGGGCAGCCGGCCGAAGCTCTTGCGGATGCGCTTGCGCCCGGTGAACGACTTCGTGATAGCGTTCATGCCTGTCCCGTGTCCCTTTCGCCCATCGCAGCGCCAACTCGGCCGCACTGCCTGGCGCAAACAACGTCCCTGTCCGCCCCGCCTTCCGCGTCCATGGCGGGGGCCATGGGGCGCAGAAACGGCGGCACGGACGGCAACCCGAGGGGTTCCCGCCCGTACCACCGCGATATGGTCCCGGGATACGGCGACGGAGAGCCGCACCCCGGGGGTAGCATGGAGGCGACCTTACTTGACCTCGACGGTCGCCCCGTTGTCTTCCAGCACCTTCTTGATCTTCGCCGCTTCGTCCTTGGAGGCGCTCTCCTTGACGACCTTCGGCGCACCCTCGACCAGGTCCTTGGCTTCCTTCAGCCCGAGCCCGGTGATGGTACGGATCTCCTTGATCACGTTGATCTTCTTGTCGCCCGCTGCGGTCAGGGTGACGGTGAACTCCGTCTGCTCCTCAACCGGCGCAGCGGCAGCGGCGCCAGCCGCAGGCGCCGCCGCAACCGCGACCGGAGCCGCGGCGGAGACGCCCCACTTCTCCTCCAGCATCTTGGAGAGCTCGGCGGCTTCCAGGACGGTCAGGCTGGAGAGCTCGTCGACCAGCTTTGCGAGATCGGCCATGTCTGTGTACCTCTTGATCTAGTGGCTTGGCTTGCCGTTTGCAACACCCGGGCGTTACGCTCAGTGATTCTAAGCGACAGGCCCGGTTACATCCTTGGTCCGGTTAGGCGGCCTCAGCCTCGTCCTTCTTTGCGAAGGCACTGAACACCCGCGCCAGCTGCGAGCCAGGGGCCTGCAGCACGCCGGCGATGCGCGTCGCCGGGGTCTGGATCAGACCCAGCAGCTGCGCCCGCAGCGTTTCGAGCGAGGGCAGCTCGGACAGCGCCTTCACCCCATCGGGGGTGAGGGTCTGCACGCCGAGTGCCCCGCCCAGGATCACGAACTTGTCGTTCCCCTTGGCGAACTCCACGGCCGTCTTGGCCACAGCCACCGGGTCCCGGGCCCACGCAAGCGCGGTCGGTCCCTTCAGCAGCGGCGCGACGCCCTGGAAGCGGGTGCCGTCGAGGGCGAGGATGGCCAGCCGGTTCTTCGCGACCTTGTACGTCGCTCCAGCCTCACGCATGCGGCGGCGCAGATTGCTCACCTCCGCGACCGTCAGACCCTTGTTCTGGGCGACGAGCACGAAGGAGGTATCGGCGAACACCGCAGCGAGGTGGGCGATGAACTCGCGCTTTTCCGTGCGGTCCAAATCCCGTCTCCAACGATGACCGGTGCCTTGTGGAAGGGCCCCGGCCGGTTCACACGCAGGCCCACCGCACAGGCGGTGCGCCCTGGTTCGCCTGTCTGAGCCGGACCACCAAGCCACGCGTCCCGCCCGGGGCCTGCCCCGAACGGCACGAATTCCTCGGCACCCCGTCTATCGCTGGCGGGGCCTTGCCCCATCAAAGCCCGAATGGGCTGCCTGCGGTCTCGGACAGGTTTCGGGGAGGGCGAACCCTCCCCTGCCCGCCCACCCGTCGGGGTGGGCGTATCTCGTTGCGGTCAGGCCGTGGCCAGGGTGGCCACGTCAACCTTCACGCCAGGCCCCATGGAGGAGCTGACGGCGACCTTCTTCACGTAGGTGCCCTTGGCACCGGTCGGCTTGGCGCGCTGGATCGCCTCGATGAAGGCGCGCGCATTCTCCAGCAGCTTGTCCTCTTCGAAGGAGGCCTTGCCGATGCCGGCATGCACGATGCCGGCCTTCTCGGCGCGGAACTCCACCTGGCCGGCCTTGGCCGCGGTCACCGCGCCCTTGACGTCCATGGTGACGGTGCCGAGCCGGGGGTTCGGCATCAGGCCGCGCGGGCCGAGGATCTTACCGAGGCGCCCGACCAGGCCCATCATGTCCGGCGTGGCAATGCAGCGGTCGAAGTCGATCTTGCCTTCCTGCACCGCGGCGGCCAGGTCGTCCGCGCCGACCACGTCGGCGCCGGCGGCCAGCGCCTCATCGGCCTTCGGGCCGCGGGCGAAGACGCCGACGCGCACCGTCTTGCCGGTGCCGTTCGGCAGCCCGACCACGCCACGGACCATCTGGTCCGCATGCCGCGGGTCGATGCCGAGGTTCAGCGAGATCTCGATGGTCTCATCGAACTTCGCCTTGGCGTTCGCCTTGACCAGGCCGATCGCCTGGGTCAGCGGCACGATCGCGTCGCGATCGAGACCGGCGTAGATCGCCTTCAGGCGCTTGCCCTGCTTTGCCATGGCTCAGGCCTCCACCACAGTAAGACCCATCGAGCGGGCCGAGCCGGCGAGCATGCGCACCGCCGCCTCCACGTCGTTGGCGTTCATGTCCTTCATCTTCGTCGCGGCGATCTCGCGCAACTGCGTCTTGGTCACGCGGCCGACATTCGGGCCCTTGCCCGGCGTCAGGCTGCCCTTGTCGACCTTCGCCGCCCTGAGCAGGAAGTAGGTGTTCGGCGGGGTCTTGGTGACGAAGGAGAAGGTGCGGTCGGAGAAGGCCGTGATCACCACCGGGGTCGGGGTGCCGGGCTCCATCTGCTGCGTCGCCGCGTTGAATTCCTTCACGAACTGCATGATGTTCAGGCCGCGCTGACCCAGCGCCGGGCCGACCGGCGGCGAAGGGTTCGCCTTGCCGGCTGGAATCTGCAGCTTGATGTAACCGACGATCTTCTTCGCCATTGCACGTCCCTGAGGTCAGGGAGAGGCGGTGCCAACGGCGCCGGCCCAAGCGATTGGGCCTGACACCTCCCGCATCCCGGTGAAAGTGAGCGGGCGCGTATGGGCGCCTGCCCACAGCCTGTCAAGCGGAAACCGCGACGTGGAAAGCGGCACGCCAGGACCACTCGCTTTACGCGTGATTAACCATTTCGAACACAACCCTGTGTCGTCATGCCGCCAATACCGTTGTATTCGGAGCCACTTTCGTCCGGTGGAGTTCGCAGGCGCTTGCCCATCCCGCTCCACGCTCCCAGCGTGTACGTCGCGTCCGCGTTGATCGAGACGATCGCCGCGCTGTTGATGCTGCGCGGCCTGCGCGCGCAGCGCGATCCCTTCCTCGGCGTCTGGGCCCTGCACGCGGCCATCTTCGCCAGCGCCAGCGCCATGCTCGGCGCCCGCGACCACCTGCCGGAGTTGTTCGTCATCCCGGTGGCGCCCGGCCTGGCGCTGCTGGCGATCGCGCTGCTCTGGCTCGGCGCCGGGCGGCTGCGGGAGCAACGCTGGTCGCCCTGGCTGGTCCTGGTCCCGCCGGCGATCTGGCTGGCGGCGTTTTGGCCGGTGACGCTAGGGGCCGGGTTCAATGGCGTCGTCGTGCTCTATGCCGGGGTGGCCCTGATGCTCGTGCTCGGCGCCGCGCGGGAATGCCGGCGGGTGCACCGCGAGCGGGCGATCGGCAGCATCCGCGACCTGGCCATCCTGCTGTACGTCGCGGGTGGCTGGTATGTGTGGCGGATCGTCGAGGCACTCGCCGGCCAGGCACAGCCCGCCAACGCACTGTCCGGGCTGGTCACCCTGGTGATCGGCGGCGCCATCGCCTTCCTCGGCCTGGCCATCGCCCGCGAACGCGCCGCCCTGGCCGAGGCCGACGCCCTGCGACGCGGCCGGGCGGAGGTCGAGCGGCTGCATGCCGGGCTGCCGGCGATCATCTTCCTGCGGGAGATCGAACCCGGCGGCGCCACCCGCCGCACCTACTGGAACGGCGATATCGAGGCCGTCACCGGCTTGCCGCGCGCCCGGATCGAGGCGATGGGCGACCTGGGCGCCCTGGCGGTCCCGGGCACGCCGAGCCGGCAATTCTATCTCGATGCGATGCGGGATGGCCAGGCGACGATGGAATGGCAGCTCCGCCGCCCGGATGGCAGCCTCAACTGGATGCGCACCACCGGACGGATCCTGGAACGCCGGCCGGACGGCAGCGCGCTCGGCGTCGGCTACGTTCTGAACATCGAGGCCGAACGGGCTGCGGCCGAACGCGCGGCGGCGGCACGGCTGGACCTCGACCGCACCCTGGCGGCCGCGCCCGTGGCGGTCTTCGGCGGCCGCGCCTGGCCCGGCGGCCAATTCGACCGCGGGTTCCTCAGCCATGGCATCGTCCGGCTCACCGGCTGGCCGTGGGAGGTGCTGAATGCACCCGGTGGCCTGCTCGGCATCTTCGACCCGGAGATGCAGGGCAGGGTGCTGGCGGAAATCGACGCCGTGCTGCGTGAGGGCGAGGGGCGCACCACCTTCCGCATGCGGCGGGCCGATGGCGGCTGGATGTGGGCCCAGGCGACGCTGGCCGTGCTGGAACGCTTCGCCGATGGCAGCGCCGACATCGTCGGCTACATCGCCGACATCACGCCGGAGCGGGAGGCGGAGGCCAAGGCGGTCGCCGCCGCCCGGCTGGCTTCGTTGGGCGAGATGACCAGCGGCCTGGCGCATGAGCTGATGCAGCCGCTGCTGACGATGTCGCTGGCCAGCGAGAACGCGCTGCGCGCCATCAGCCGGCAGGACCCTGCGGCAGCGGTGCCGCGGCTCGAACGGATCGTCCAGCAGGTCAAGCGGGCAAAGCAGCTGGTCGAACATTTCCGCCGCTTTTCCCGCGGCACGTCGGAGGAGACACCACCCGGCCCGTTGGCGTTGGACGCGGCGGTGGAAGGCGCGCTCATCCTGGTTGGCGCCGGCTTGCGGCAGGCGGGGATCGCGCTCGAGATCGCGCTTGGCGACCCGCCCGCCAGCGTGCTCGGCCACGCCGTGGCGCTGGAGCAGGTGCTGGTGAACCTGCTGCGCAATGCGCGCGACGCCATGGATGACCTGCCGGCGGAGGTGCCGCGAACGATTCGCATCGCCGCGCATCCCGCCACGGCCGGAATGGTGACCCTGACCGTGGCCGATACCGCGGGCGGCATCCCGCCGGCGGTGATGGCGCGGCTGTTCGAGCCCTTCGTCTCGACCAAGGATGCCGACAAGGGCACCGGGCTCGGGCTGTCGATCTGCCACGGGCTGGTCAAGGCGATGGGCGGCCGCATCACCGCCCGCAACGACGACGCGGGCGCGGTCTTCACCATCACCCTGCCCGCCGCGCCAGCCCTGACCGAGCCGGCGGCGGCAATCGTTTAGGCGAAGGCCCAGGCGGCAGGCTGGGTCCAGGCCTGGGCATAGGCGTCGAAGGCAGGATCCGCCACCGCACCGATCTGGGCGCCGTGCACGGTGCCATCCACCCGGATATCCGCGGCGGTGATGGCATCGCCCAGCACCACGATCTCGCCCACCGCCTGAACCGCGCCGCCACCGAATGCGGCACCCAGCGTGACCGTGGTGTTGCTGTGGCCATCCGCCATGGTCCAGGCGGAGACCGAGAGCACCGACAGCCCGGCGCCGCTGACCTCGATCCGGTCGCCCTCGGCCTGGGAAAAGTCGAAGACCCAGGCCCGGCCGAGCTGCAGCAGCCAGGCGCCGGTCGCCGCCGCCGGGTCGGCCGCGACGCCGGCCCAGTCGACGCTGCCATCCGCTGCCAGATGGGTGGCCGCCAGGGCGGGCGTCGCCTGCAAGGCGAACTCGAACCGGAAGGTATCCGCCCCGCCCCCGCCGGTGAGCCATGCGCCGCCACCACCGGAGGCGCGGGTGAGGATCAGGTCGTCACCGCCTTCGCCCCAGATCGTCGCCCCGTTGCCGAGCCCGGCGATGGTGTCGTTGCCGTCACCGCCCCACAGCCGGTCCCAGCCGGCGGTGCCGCCGTCCAGCCGGTCGTCGCCGGCGCTGCCGAACAGCATGTCGTCGCCGGCGCCGCCGATCAGCGTGTCGCGGCCCGCGGCGCCATCCAGCACGTTGTTGCCGCTGCCGGCATCCAGCAGGTCGTTCCCGTCGCCGCCATTGACGTCGTCATTGCCGCCGCCGGCCAGGATGGTGTCGTCGCCGGCCTCGCCGCGCAGCATGTCGCCGCTGGCGCCACCGAGGATCGAATCCTTCCCCTCGCCGCCGAACAGCCGGCCCCAGCCATCGCCGCCGGCGATGGTGTCGTCGCCGCCGCTGCCGAACAGCAGGTTGTCGCCGGTGCCGCCATCGAGGCTGTCATCGCCCGCGCCACCATCGGCGTAGTCGTTGCCGGCCTCGCCGAGGATGGTGTCGCCGCCGGCATCGCCATGGATGCTGTCGTCGCCGGCGCCGGCGTGCACCAGCGACAGCGCTTCGCTGACATTGATGACGTCGCCGCTCGCCGTACCTTCCCAGTCGGCGATCCCGAGCAGGAGGTGGTTCAGGGTCGTCGCCACCTCGCCCAGCGTGGCGTTGAGGTTGCCGTCCTCGTTCAGGAAGCGGTTGCCCGCCACCGCGAAGCCGATGTGGTAGAGGCTGTCGGCGATGCGGTCGACCAGGTTGAGGCCGAGATAGGTGCTGTCCGCACCATCGCCCTTGATCAGGTGGAAGCCGGTCTCGACGCCCTCCGCATCATCGCCATGCAGCGCGGTGAACAGCGCCAGCCGGTCGGCATCGCCGCGGATCCAGGCATTCACCGCCAGCACGTCGGCAGCGTCGATCCGGCCATCCTCGGCGCCATGCGTCGCGGCCAGGCCATCGACGATCATGTGGTTCAGCCGGTCGGCGGCGATCGCCCCGGCCTGCAGGTTGGCGGCCAGGGTCAGGCGTGAGAGGCCGGGATCGGCCTTGGCGATGTCGACGATGATGTCGAGGCCGGTGCCGGTGGTCGACAGGTCCGAGAGATAATAGTCGAGCTGGTCGGCGACGGTCTGCACCGCGGCATTGGGGTTGCCGTCCTCATTGAGGAAATGGCCATCCTGGATAACGAAGCCGATGTGGTAGATGCCGTCCGCCACCGTATCGGCCAATGACTGGTGGAAGGCGAGCGCCACGGCGCCGTCGCCCTTGACCAGGTGGTAGCCGGTCTCCTGCCCGTCCTCGTCATTGCCGTGCAGCGCGGTGAACCGTGCCAGCCGGTCGGCATCGTCGCGGATCCAGCCGTTCAGCGCCGCCACATCCGCCACGTCGATCCGGCCGTCCTCCAGCAGGTGCAGCGCGGCGATGCCATCCGCGATCAGCCGGTCGATCCCGTCCGCGGCGGCCAGGCCGGCGGCGATCTGCGTCGCGGGGATGTTCGCCGCGAGGCCCGCATCGACCGCCAGCGCATCGACGATCCCGTCGAGATGCGTGCCCGTGGTCGAAAGCGGCGAGTCGGGGGTGGTGTTCGCGGTCAGGCGCGGATCGGTAGCGACGGGCATCTCGGTCTCCAGCGGGCTCGCGGATTGCGCGACATCGCGGGGCCAGGCCGGACCATAGCCGCCGATCGTACAATCTTTTGGTGTGTGACTTCGTTAGTTTTCTAGCAATAAGTGATAATCTGGCTTTGCGCTACCGCAAGCACGGAAAAAAAGCGCGACCCCCTCGCCCGGCCGTGCGGCACGCCTTCGGCGCGGGATGCGCCGATCGCCGGGGCGGAGGCGCGATGCGCGGGGTGGCAGGGATGAAGGGTCGCTTCCGCATCGGGCCGGTGCCGTGCCGGACCGCCGCCGGCACGCGGCTCGGCCATCCCCCGCGTGTGACGCGGTGGTCGTCGCGGGGTTCGGATGCGGGCGGCCCAGAGTCAGCTGGGGCTGGCGCGCAGCGTCTCGCGGCGGGCCGCCGCACGGCCCGCCATCGGGATCACGATCCGCGTGGCATGGGGCCGGCCACTGCCGGCCCGGAATCGGCCCTGGCGTGGGGCGCCGGCGCGGCGATCCTCAGCCCGGCTTGGGGATGGTCCGGCCGATCAGGTGCCGCATCCGGGGGATCTCCTCCACCAGCGCCTGCGCCAGCCGGGAGGCATCCACATGGTCCCAGAGGATGGTGCCGGTATTGTCGAACAGCGCCCGCACCTCCGGTTCCCGCAGCGCGTCGCGGAACGCCTCGGCCAGGCGCTGGACCACGGCCGGCGGCGTCCGGGCCGGGACATAGACCCCCGACCAGCCGAGCAACTCGGCGCCGGGCAGCCCGGCCTCCGCCAGGGTCGGGATGTCCGGCGCGATCGCCAGCCTCTCCCCGGCATTCACCGCCAGCGCCCGCAGCCGGTTGTCGCGCACATAGGGCAGGCTGCTGAGCGGATAGTCGAAGTAGAGATCGACGCGTTCGCCGGCGAGGTCGTTCAGCACCTGGCCGAAATTCGTATAGGGGATGTGGGTCAGCTGGATCCCCGCCGTCTCGACGAACAGCGCCGCCGCGGCGTGCTGGCCGGAGCCGATGCTGGCCGCGTAGGTCAGCTGGCCCGGATGGGCGCGGGCATGGGCGATCAGCTCGGGGATGGATTTCCAGGGCCGGCCCATGCCGGTGACGGCGATATTGGCCGAGGCGCCGATCCCGTGCACCGGCGCGAAATCCCGCTGCGCGTCGTAGCGCAAATTGGGGATCAGCAGCGGGGCGATGGCGAAGGTGGCGAAATTGCCGAAGAACAGGGTGTGGCCATCGGGTGCCGACCGGGCGACGAGTTCGGCGGCCGCGGTGCCGCCGGCGCCCAGCCGGTTGTCGACCACCACCCCTTGGCCGAGCCGCGGCGCCAGTTTCGAGGCCACCAGCCGGGCGGCGATGTCGAGCACGCTGCCGGGACCGCCCGGGACGACCCAGGTGATCGTGCGGCTGGGGAATGACTAGGCCCGGGCGGCGCCGCGCCAGGCCAGCATCGTCGCGGCGGCCAACGCCGCCCTGCGGGTCGTCGCCATGCGGCTGCCCCCTCCCCTTCGCGTCTTCTGCACGGGATGGTAGCGCGCGGCGGGGGTGCGGCAACCCGGCGCGGGAGGCCCCGCGCCGGCGTCCGGATCAGACCTTCTCGACCTGCGTGTATTCGAGCTCGACCGGGGTCGAGCGGCCGAAGATAGAGACGCTGACCTTGACCCGGCCCCGCTCCTCGTCGACTTCCTCGACCGTGCCCATGAAGCTGGTGAAGGGGCCGTCGGCGACACGGACCTGCTCGCCCACCTCGAACACCACGGCGGGCTTGCGCGGCTTGTCCACGCCTTCCTTGACCTGGTTGACGATGCGCTGGGCCTCGGCCTCGGTGATCGGGCTCGGCTTGTTCTTGTTGCCGAGGAAGCCGGTGACCTTGGGGGTGTCCTTGACCAGGTGCCAGGCCTCATCCGACATCTCCATCTTCACCAGCACGTAGCCGGGGAAGAATTTGCGCTCGGAATTCACCTTCTGGCCGCGCCGGACCTCGGTCACCTCCTCGGAGGGGACGAGGATCTCGTCGAACTGCTCGCCCAGGCCCTTCTGGGAGGCCTGTTCCTTGATCTGCTGGGCGATCTTCTTCTCGAAGCCCGAGTAGACGTGCACCACGTACCAGCGCTTGGCCATCGATCCGATTCCCCTCACCCCATCCCGAACAGGCTGCGCATCCCGAGCGCGATCACCTGGTCGACGACCAGGAAGAACACGGCCGCGAGCGCCGACATCGCCAGCACGAGGCCGGTGGTGATGAGGGTCTCCTTCCGGCTCGGCCAGGTGACCTTGGCCACCTCCGTCCGCACGTCCCGGACATACTGCGCGGGATCCAGTCTGGCCAACGCGTCGAACCTTTCCAGGCAGAATGAACGCTTCGCGGGCGGTCGCCCGTCCCGGACCCCCGGGAAAGGCGCCACCCTTGGAAGCACGAGCCCCGGCGGAGCCGGGGGAAGTGGCAGGGGCGGAGGGTCTCGAACCCCCAACCTCCGGTTTTGGAGACCGGCGCTCTAGCCAATTGAGCTACGCCCCTTCACGCCGGGGCAGGGCCGCGGCGCGGCGTGGCCTATAGGTCAGGGAAAACGGGCTGTCGAGGGGTTCGGCGACGCGCTGTGCTGGTCGCCGAACGCAAACGGGCCGCCCGAGGGCGGCCCGTCGCACGGCGCAGCAAGGCGCTGGAGGTTTACTTCTTGGCCGCGGCCGGCTTGTCGGCCGAGATCGACGCCACCACGCCGGCGCCGACGGTGCGGCCGCCCTCGCGGATGGCGAAGCGCAGCCCCTGGTCCATGGCGATCGGCGCGATCAGCTCGACATCCATCGTCACGTTGTCGCCCGGCATCACCATCTCGACGCCTTCCGGCAGCTTGACGATCCCGGTCACGTCCGTGGTCCGGAAGTAGAACTGCGGCCGGTAGTTGGTGAAGAACGGCGTGTGCCGGCCGCCTTCTTCCTTCGTCAGGATGTAGCTCTCGGCCTTGAAGTTGGTGTGCGGGTTGATCGAGCCGGGCTTGGCCAGAACCTGCCCGCGCTCCACGTCCTCGCGCTTGATGCCGCGCAGCAGCACGCCGACGTTGTCGCCCGCCTGCCCCTGGTCCAGCAGCTTGCGGAACATCTCGACGCCGGTCACCGTCGACTTCACGGTGTCCTTCAGCCCGACGATCTCGACTTCCTCGCCAACCTTGATGATGCCGGTCTCGACCCGCCCGGTCACCACCGTGCCGCGGCCCGAGATCGAGAACACGTCCTCGATCGGCATCAGGAAGGAACGGTCCAGCGGACGCTCCGGCTGCGGGATGTAGGCATCCACCGCCGCCATCAGCTCCAGCACCGCCTGCTCACCCAGCACCGGGTCGCCGTCATCCAGCGCCACCTTGGCGGAGCCCTTGACGATCGGGATGTCGTCGCCCGGGAACTGGTAGGAGGAGAGCAGCTCGCGCAGCTCCATCTCCACCAGCTCGACCAGCTCGGGGTCGGCCAGGTCCATCTTGTTCAGGAACACCACCAGCGCCGGCACGCCGACCTGACGCGCCAGCAGGATGTGCTCGCGCGTCTGCGGCATCGGGCCATCGGCCGCCGACACCACCAGGATCGCGCCGTCCATCTGCGCCGCACCGGTGATCATGTTCTTCACGTAGTCGGCGTGGCCCGGGCAATCCACATGCGCGT
>JBMOJU010000561.1:0-2529 GCA_049315625.1 Paracraurococcus sp. | reverse complement strand
TCCCCTCACCCGGCATGTCCGCCTGATCCACAGGCCGCGTCTGGCGCCCGTTCAATCCGCCCGGCATGCTCCCGCCCAAGACCCGGGAGGAACAACCATGTCGCTGCCGCGCCGCGCCCTGCTGGCGGCCGTCCTGCCCTGCGCGGCCCCGGCGCGCGCCCAGCCTGCCTGGCCCGATCGGCCGCTGCGCCTGGTCGTCCCCTTCCCGCCCGGCGGCAACATCGACAGCCTGTCCCGGCTGCTGGCGATCCAGCTCGGCACGCGGCTGGCGCAGCCCGTGGTGGTGGAGAACCGGCCTGGCGCCGGCGGCGCGCTCGGCGCGGAGCATGTCGCCAACAGCCGGCCCGATGGCCACACGCTGATGATGGGCTCCAATGGCTCGATGATCGGCAACCTGCTGACCCAGGCGAACCTGCCCTACGATCCCGTCCGGCAGTTCCGCCCGGTCGGGCTATGTGCCGTGCTGCCGATGGTGGTGGCGGTCCGCGCCGACCATCCGGCCCGCACCGTGCAGGAGTTGGTGGCCATGGCCAGGGCGGCACCGGGGCGGGTGAGCTGCGGCACGGCGGGGATCGGCTCCTCCAACCACCTGGCCCTCGCTTTGTTCGATGCCGCGGCGCAGGCCGGCATCGTCCACGTCCCCTATCGCGGCTCCGGCCCCATGGTCCCCGATCTGCTGGCCGGCAACGTCACCTGCGTGATGGAACAGGTGAGCGGCGCGCTGCCCCTGGTGCGGGAGGGACGCCTGCGGCTGTTGGCGGTGACCGGCGCGGCACGATCCCGCCAGTTGCCAGACGTGCCGACGCTGGTCGAGGCCGGCTTTGCCGGCGCGGTCATGGTCTCCTGGAACGGGCTGGTGGTGCCGACCGGCGTGCCGGCGCCGGTGACCGAGCGGCTTTCGGCGCTGCTGCCGGAGTGCCTGGATGCCCCCGCGCTGCGCGACCAGATGGAAGGGCTGGGCGTGGAGATCGCCCGGCCGCCGCAGACCACGCCCGCCTGGTTCGGCGAATTCCTGCGGCAGGACCTGGAGACCACGCGGCGCGCCGTGCAGCTTGCCGGGCTGAAGCCGGAGTAGCGCCGCGTCCGGCAAGCCCCTGGCACGGGATGCGTTCGCGCTCGCTCACGCATCCCGTGCCAGCTATCGTTTGGTCGCGTGATTCAGGCTTTTCGGCGATTCCGCCTCACGCCATCACGCCCTAGCATCGCCACGAAGAACAATCGGGAGGAACCAACACCATGACCCAGGGACATGTCTTCGCCGCGGTGGTGCGCTGGCCTGGCGGGGCGAACATGACGGCGCCCCCCGGCACCCTCGGCGGCGTCTTCCGCCTGCCGGTCGGCGGCACCGAATGGGAACACGTGACGCGCGGCTTCCCCACCGAATGCCACGTGCCGGTGATCACCGCCTGCCCGCACGACCCCAACCGCATCTTCGCCGGCACCCAGGAAGGTCCCTATGTCTCGACCGATGCCGGGGCGAGCTGGCGCCGGCTCGACTTCCCGCGGACCGACCGGCAGGTCTGGGGCATCGCGGTGCACCCGCGCAATCCGAACCGCCTCTATGTCGGCACCTCGCCGCTCGGCGTGTTCCTCTCCGACGATGCCGGCGGCACCTGGCGGGAGGCGAAGGGCGCCGGCCTGCCCGACCCGGCCGACATGCGCGGCTTCGTCAACCGCGTCATGCGCTTCGCCTTCAACCCGCGGAATCCGGAGGAGATCTTCGCCGCGCTCGAGGTCCGCGGCGTGATCCGCAGCACCGATGGCGGCGAGAGCTGGACCGATCGCGGCGACGACCTGATCGCGCTGTCCGGCAAGCCGCATCTGCAAAGCGCCATCATCACCACCAACACCGCCGAGGGCATGCTGGACGCGCATGCGATCGCCATCAGCCCGGCGGCGCCGGAGACACCTTTCCTCGCGGTCCGCATGGGGCTGTTCCGCAGCGACGACCATGGCGGGCATTGGCAGGAATTGCCGATGCGGGACCGCAGCCCGATCCATTACGGGCGCGACATCCGGGTCTCCCCGCATGACCCGAACACGCTCTACGCGACGCTCTCCACCGCGGCCAACGGCGCCACCGGCACCATCTGGCGCAGCACCGACCTCGGGCGGGAATGGGCGCGCTTCGACCCGCAGAACACGCCGGGCAGCACGCTGATGGCGGTCGTCCCCTCCCCGCGCGACCCGAAGGTGGTCTACGCCGCGGCCCGCAAGGGAGAGGTCTTCGGCACGCTCGACGAGGGCGCATCCTGGCAGCAGGTGCCACTGCCGGCCGGCTGCCAGGCGGTGATGACGCTGGCGATGAACTGACGGGCGGGGCGCCGGCGCGTCATGACCGTGCGCACGAAGGTTCCACCTTCGTGCGCCTCAAAAGGCGGGCGCCGCGCCTCCGCGCGGCTAGGGCAACGTGCCAAAACATTGATTCGGGGCGTTGCCCTAGCCTCTTGTTTGCAAAGCAGATTCACGCCTCCAGGCGGATCCGCCTTTCGGCGATCTGCTTTAGGCTTCGCCGCACCGGCGGCGGGC
>JBMOJU010000152.1:0-11316 GCA_049315625.1 Paracraurococcus sp. | reverse complement strand
CGCTTCGGCCGGCGTGACCTATTGCCTGGAACCGCTCTCGCCGCGCGAGACCAACTGGGCGACGACCGTGGCGGAGGCGGTGGCGGTCGTCGGCCGCATCGGCAACCCGGCGCTGCGCACCATGCTGGATACCTGCGCGGCCGGGCAGGGGGAGGCGGCGCCGGTCGCCGACGTGCTGGACCGTTTCCTGCCGACCGGCGCGCTGCACCACATCCACCTGAACGACCGCAACCGCCGCGCCCCCGGCCAGGGGGAGGACCGCTTCGGCCCGATCCTCGCCGCGCTGGCACGACATGGCTATGCCGGCTGGTGCGGCGTCGAGCCCTTCGAGTACCTGCCCGACGGTCCGGGCAGCGCCGCCTTCGCCGCCGGCTATTTGCGCGGCGTGCAGGAGCACGTGGCATGACCGCGCCGCGCTTCGCCATCACCGCCATCGAGCGCCGCGAATGGCCCTTCACGCTGCGCATGCCCTTCCGCTTCGGTGTCATCACCGTGACGCAGGGCCGGCAGGCGGTGCTGCGGGTCCGCATCCGCGACGCAGCAGGGCGCGAAGCCTGGGGCGTCGCGGCCGAGAGCCTGGCGGCCAAGTGGTTCGACAAGGACCCGGCGCTGAGCGACGCGCAGAACGAGGACCAGCTGCGCCGGTCGCTGGAACTCGCGGGCGAGTCCGCGCTGGCGGCCGGCATGAACACCGCCTTCGGCCACTTCGCCGATGGCTACGCCGACCACGTCGCCGCCTGCGGGCGGGAGGCGCTGAACCCGCTGGTGGCGAGCTACGGCCGCGCTTTGGTCGACCGCGCCGCGCTGGACGCGCTGCTGAAGTTGCATGGCGTGTCGTTCTTCGCCGGCATGCGGGCGAATATCGGCGGCATGACGCCGCATGCCGTCGTGCCCGACCTGGCCGGCTTCGATTTCGCCGCGATGCTGGCGACGCAGGTCCCGGCGCGGCGCATCCATGCGCGGCACACGGTCGGGCTGGTCGACCCGATCACCGCCGCCGACCAGGCCGAGCGCGTCGGCGACGGCCGGCCGGAGACGCTGGAGGAGGTCGCCCAGGTCTACGGCCACCGCTACTGGAAGCTGAAGGTCGCCGGCGAGGTCGGCGCCGACATCGACCGGCTCTGCCGCATCGCGGCGGTGCTCGACCGGCAGCACGGGTACCACGCCTCGCTCGACGGCAACGAGCAATACGCCGATGCCGAGGGCGCCGCCGCGCTCTGGGCGGCGATGCAGGCGGAGCCGCGCCTCGCCCGGCTCTGCGCCTCGATCCTCTACATCGAGCAGCCGGTGAAGCGGGCGCGGGCGCTGGAGAGCGGCATGGCGGCGCTGGCCGCCGCGCGCCCCGTCATCATCGACGAGAGCGACGGCGCGCTGGATGCCTTCGTGCAGGCGAAGGCGCTGGGCTATGCCGGCGTGTCGTCCAAATCCTGCAAGGGCATCTGGCGGTCGCTGATCAACCTGGCGCGCTGCCGCGCCTGGAACGCCGCGGGCGGCACCTACTTCCTCTCGGGCGAGGATCTGACCACGCTGGCCGGGGTCTGCGTGCAGCAGGACCTCGCCCTCGTCGCGCTGCTCGGCCTCGCGCATGTCGAGCGCAACGGCCACCACTTCATCGATGGCTTCGCCGGCCGCCCGAAGGCCGAGGCGGTGCGCTTCATGGAAGCCCACCCCGACCTCTATGCCGACACGCCGCGCGGGCCGCGACTGCGCATCGCGCAGGGTGTGCTGGAGATCGGCTCGCTCGACGTGGCGGGGCTGGGCGCGGCGGAGGAACCCGATGACGCGGCGATGGAGGCGATGCCCCGGGCGGGCTGGCCAGGCCGCGCCCGGGGCGGGTCCGTCAATGCGCAGCCTTCGCCTGGCTGAGCTCGAGCGTCACGCCCTTCGGCAGCTTCGTGCGCAGCGTCTCCGCCGCCCGCGTGAATCCGGCGTCGAAGGCCGGCCGCAGCTCCGCGCCCAGTGTGGCGCTCAGCACCTGGATCCGGCCGAGGGTGAGAAGGTCGCGGCTGATGTCGGGCCGCAGGCCGGTCAGCCAGGGCCCCGGATCGGGCCCGACCGGCGGGAACTGGTTGACCAGCACCGGGATATCGACGCAGTGCTCCTTGCCATCCGGGAGCTTGAAGCAGAATCGGAAGGGCATCATGGCCTCCTGAGGTGCCGGGGCGGGTTGCCCCGGTCCCGGCAGGCTGGGCGCCCCGGGTCCCTCGCCGCTGTGCGGCCGGGCACCTCCGACCCACGCCTCCCCGCGACGTGACGCCGGCCTTGGGCGGCGGCGCGACAGCAGGTCGAGGTTCACCCGCGAGGTCTGCTCGCGGATGCGCGCGCCGATCCCGCGTCGCCGCCATGCCTCCAGCGTCACCGGCTTCGCCTGTGCCCGGTCGCACGCCAGCGGCGCCGCCGTGTCGGCGCCGAGCACGATCGCAGCCACCTCGTTGTTCCAGGCGACCGAGGATGCGCATGCGCGCCGGGCCGCGCGCATCCGTTCCGCGTCAGCACCGCGCGCGCGGCGGTCAGCCCAGGATGTCGGCCACGGCCAGCGTCGTGCCGGGCAGCGGCTGCAGCGCCGCGCCGCGGCCGAGCGTCGTCGCTTCGGCATAGCCCGATTCCGTCGGGCCGCGATGCACCTCCACCACGCCGGCGGCCAGGTCGATGATCCAGACCTCCGGGATGCCGTGCCGGGCGTAGAGCGGCAGCTTCACCAGCCGGTCGAAGCGCAGGCTGCTGTCGGCGACCTCGACCAGCAGCAGGATGTCGGCGGGGCGGGCAGCGCGCTGCGGTACTGGTCGGCCCGTGGCCGCAGCAGGGCGAGATCCGGCTGCGGCTCCGAATTCGCGTCCAGGCGGACGGAGCCCTGCGGCGAGACATGCGCGCGGTCGCCGACCGCCAGCACCAGCAGCCGGGTCAGCGCCATCACGGCACCGATATGCGCCGACCCGATGGGGCTCATCTCCACCACCTCCCCGTCGATCAGTTCGACCCGGTCCTCCGCCGTCAGGATGCCGGTCTCGCCAAGGCGATGGTATTCGTGGACGTCGAGCTTCCAGCGGGTGATCCAGGGGTGGTCCAGCAGGCGTGCCTCGGCCATGTCGAAGCCCTCCGGCGGGTAACCTAGGGCGCCGGCGCCGTCGCTGCCAGTTCCTCCGGCGTCGCCGCCAGCCGCCGGTCGCGCAGCAGTCCGGAGAGGGCGGGGGAGGCGGTCAGCACGCAGAACGGGATCGCCACCAGCAGGCCGCCGGCCCAGGGCAGCGCCCAGCCCGCCGCGCCGGCCCAGGCCAGCAGCGCGAAGACCGCCACGCCGAACAGGGTATGCGGCCAGAGCAACCGGGCCGCATCGCCCCAGGCGACGCCGCGGTCGGCGCGGTTCTGCGGCGCCCAGCCGGCGCGCCGCCCGCCGAAGGGCAGCGCCAGCAGGAACATCGCCTTGTTGAAGATGCTGATCGGGTCGAGCAGCGTGGTGAAGCCCAGCTCCGCCGCCGCGCCGCGCAGGAAGGCGGCCCGCCCGCCATAGCGCGCAGCGAGGCGCGGCTTCAGCAGCACCTCGGCATAGCCCACCAGCTTCGGCGCGTGCAGCATCGCCCAGCTCGCCAGCATCAGCGCCAGCAGCCAGCCTTCCGGCGTTGCCGCGCCGCCCCCGGTCGCCGCGTTCAGCGCGCCGAAGACCAGCACGCCGGTCCAGAGCGGCGCGCCGGCGAACAGCAGGATCGCCTGCACCAATTGCCAGCGGCCCATCCAGGTCTGCCCCGGCAGCCGCAGCAGGTCCCAGTACTGCATGTTGCCGGCGGCCCAGCGCAGGTCGCGCGCCATGAATTCCGGCAGGGCGGGCGGGTTGCCCTCCATGCTGCCTTCCTCCACCGGCAGGCAGCAGACCTTCCAGCCCGCGGCATGCAGCCGCACGGCCTCCACCTGGTCGTGCGACAGGATCGGGCTGCCATCCGGCAGCGTCTCCAGCCGGCAATGGCGGCGGAAGGGCTCGATCCGGATGACCGCGTTGTGGCCCCAGTACGGGCCTTCCGGCCCCTGCCACCAGGCCTGGCCGGTCGCCCAGCTCCGCATCCCCGCCCGCATGCCGAACTGGAACAGCCGTGGGAAGGCCGCCGTCGCCGGGCGGCCGACGATCAGTTGCTGCAGGATGGCCATTTGCGGGTCGGCCTCCATGCAGGCGACCAGCCGCAGCACCGCCGGCGCCGTCATCTCGCTGTCGGCGTCGAGGCAGAGCATGAGCTGCGCATCGCCCGCATGGTGGTCGAGGAAATCCATCACGTTGCCGGCCTTGAAGCCGGTGTTGGCGGCGCGGCGCCGGTAGCGCACCGCGATGCCGCCGGGATGGAAGGCCGCGATCGCCGCCGCCTCGGCCGCCGCGGCGCCGGGGTCGGCGGTGTCGGACAGGAACCACACGACGAAGCGGTCGGCCGCGCCGGCGGCCTCCAGCCCCTCCAGCAGCCGCCCGATCGGCGGCAGCACCGCGCCCATGTCCTCGGCGCGGATGCAGACGGCGATGGCGGTGCGCAGCGCCGGCGCCCCCGGGCGGGCCCGCCGCAGCGCCGGCAGGACGGCGGCCGGCGGGCTCGGCGCGCGCAGCAGGATCGCGCCGCCGATCAGCGCATTGGCGGCGCAGAGCGCGGTCCAGGGCGCGGTGCCGGCGAAGCAGAGCAGCACCAGCACCTCCCATGCCGTCCAGCCGCCGGGCGCCAGCACGCGGGCCGCGAGCCAGAGCAGCAGCGCGGTCAGGCCAAGGCCGAGCAGGGCGAAGAGCAGGCGGCGCAAGGCCAGGGGCAGGTTGGTCACGCGCGCGGCTTAACCACGCCGCGTGGCGAAATTGCGCTGGCGTCCGGCCGCGGCGGATGCGCCCTTGCCAGCGGCAGCGGAATCCACCCAGATCATGTCGGGGCGCCAGGCGCCCCGGGCACGGCATGCGGGGTGGGGCCCCGCCGAGGGAGCGTGATGGGGCAGGCGACCGAGGCGGAGGAGCGCATCCTCTGCCGGCTGGAGGATATCCCGGAGGGCGGGGCGAAGGGCTTCCCGGCGCCGCCCGGCGGCTTCGTCGGGCTGTTCGCGGTCCGCAAGAACGGTGAGGTGCGGGTCTATGTGAATGCCTGCCCGCATATCGGCCTGCCGCTTGAGCCACTGCCGGACCGCTTCCTGGATCCACGCAAACAGGTGATCCTGTGCTCGGTTCACGGCGCCCGCTTCCGCATCGAGGACGGCACCTGCATCACCGGCCCCTGCATCGGCGAGGCGCTGGAGGCGGTGCCGGTGCGGGTGGTGGACGGGCAGGTGGTGGTGCCGGCGGGGGCGGGGCTGTAGCTCAGCCCGGCTTGTGCCCTTCCGCCGGCAGGAAGGCGAAGGGCGCCGCCGGGACGAAGCGGCTTGAAACTTCCCCCGCATAGCTCTCCCCGCCCGCCAGCGGCAGCTTCCGCACCGCGGCGCCCGGCTTCAGGTCCAGCGCCGGCAGGCTGACCCAGAAGACATTGGGCCGCACCGCGGAATCGAAGGCGTAGACCAGGTTCCGCTGGTCGGCGACCGTCCGCCAGATGGTGGAGGAGATGTTCGGCCGCTCCGGCGTGGTGATGCCGAGCGGCACGCTGACCGACCGCACCACGCCCAGCACCGAGGCCAGCGCCTGGGTGGCGAAGGCGCCGCCGGGCACCCCGGCGATGTAGCCAGGCGCCACCTGCTTCGGGATGGCGTCCAGCAGGAAGGCGGCGCGGGCGAAGCGGTCCGCGGCGCGGTTGGTGCCGGGCAGGAAGCTCAGCCCGCCGACCTCCTGCCAGTAGCGGTTCACCGCCAGCTGCTGGTCGTAGCTGGGGGAGTTGGTCATCACCGTGACGTCACGCCCGTGGTGGATGACCAGCTTGCCGTCGATGTACTCGAAGATGGCGGAATCGCCCGTGGCGTCCGAGATCGAGAGGTGCAGCGCCGCTGGCTTGCCGTTGGGCAGGCTGGGGGCGGCGATGCGGAAGGGCTCCGGCCGCAGCGCCGCCACCGCCTCGGCCACCGTGGCGAAATTGTCCAGCACGTATTGCGCCCAGAGGCTGATCGACAGGCGGGGCTTCCCCGGCACCGGGGCGCCGTAGTCCGATTCTGCCAGATACAGCAGGTTGGCCGCCAGGCCGCGTTCGTTCATGCCGTCGGCGGTGCCGATGTTGTAGCCGGCGGCGATGACGCTGCCGTGGCGCGAGGTCCAGCGCGGGCTGTCCGGGCCGGCCGCGCCATCGCGCGCGATCCCGGCCGGGAAGGCCCAGAGGTCGGTGGCCATGTCCTCCATCCAGTCCATGGAGCGGCCGGTGATCACCATCTCCTCCGCCCCGCGATACAGCACGCGGGTGCAGGCGAGCGCCGGCGCGGCGAGCGCAGCGCCGGCCAGGGCGAGGGCGCTGCCGAGTAGCCGGCGGCGGCTGGGGCGATGCATTGGCGTGGTCCTTCCTGCGCGGTCGTGCCGGGCAGGATAGGGCATCGGCGCGGCGGCGGAACGGGGAGGATCATGGCGGCCCGCCATCATCGCCGCGGCGGCGCCGCGATCCGCCTGAAAAGACCCCGAACCCGCCGCGCCGCCGACAAGCCGGGTGGCCAATCTCCTCCCTGCGCCCAGCCGATCCGGGCGCCGACCTGAGGAGGTCCACATGCCCACCACCAGCATCCGCCGCAGCCTGCTCGCCACCGCCATGCTTCTCCTCGCCGCCCCGGCCTTCGCCCAGGGCACCAGCGCCGGCACCAGCGCCGGCGCCCCGGCCGCCACCACGACCACCCCGGCGTCGCGCCCGGTCGCCGCGGCGCCGGCCACGCCCGCCCAGCCGGGCGGCAGCGTGCAGGCCGCCCGCCCGCAGGCGACGACGCCGGCGAAGCCCGGCAGCACCGCCG
This sequence comes from Paracraurococcus sp., assembly GCA_049315625.1. Lineage (GTDB taxonomy): Bacteria > Pseudomonadota > Alphaproteobacteria > Acetobacterales > Acetobacteraceae > Paracraurococcus. Next base: position 4,458 of record JBMOJU010000152.1, on the reverse strand, counting down.
CGGTGAAGCCCGAGGCCGGCAGCGCCCCGGTCCGCACCAACTGAGGCCGGCGGCACGCGGCGCCCGGCCCGGGCGCCGCGGCCCTGGGGCCGACGGCGCGGCATCAGCCGTAAGCGCGCGTCCACCGCCACCCCGGTTGAAGGCGTTGCGTTCAACCGGGGTGGAGGTGCCGCGCGCATCCACCCCCGCCCGCCGGCGGTCTGCGCTTCCACCCCCGCCTCCCCACCGCGGGCCCGGCCGGGCGCCCCTCCGCCAGGTCCCGCGCTGCCGGAAGCGGCGGCTCGAAAAGCTTTTTACGCTAGATTTACACCGGTAATTTCGTCGGATTGACGCAGCGCAAGGCGCCGTGCCCTATCTCCCGGCAGTCGAGAATTCGACCCTAGGGGAGGCCCAGATGCCCGACGACCTGATCGCCGTAAAGCCGGAGATCGCAGCCCACGCGCACGTCAACGCCGCGCAGCACCGCGCCATGACGGCGGCGGCGGCCGAGCACCCGGATGCGTTCTGGGCCAAGGAAGCCAACCGCGTCGCCTGGATGACGCCGCCGACGAAGATCAAGAACGTCGATTTCACCGGCCCGGTGACCATCAAATGGTTCGAGGACGGCGTGCTCAACGCCAGCGTCTCCTGCCTCGACCGGCATCTGGAAACCCGCGGCGACCAGGTGGCGATCATCTGGGAAGGCGACGACCCCAACAGCGACGCCAAGGTCACCTACCGCGAGTTGCACGAGCAGGTCTGCCGCCTGGCCAATGGCCTCCGCGCGCTCGGCGTGACGAAGGGCGACCGCGTCTGCATCTACCTGCCGATGATCGTCGAGGCGGCGGTGGCGATGCTCGCCTGCGCCCGGGTCGGCGCGATCCATTCCATCGTCTTCGGCGGCTTCTCGCCGGACAGCCTTTCGTCGCGCATCCAGGACAGCGAATGCAAGGTCCTGATCACGGCGGATGAGGGCCGCCGCGGCGGCCGCAAGGTCGCGCTGAAGACCAATGCGGATGAGGCGCTGCTGGTCTGCCCGTCGATCACCGCGGTGATCGTGGTGAAGAACACCGGCGGCGCGGTGCCGATGCAGGAGGGCCGCGACCACGACTACGGCACGCTGCTGGCGGCCCAGGCGCCGACCGCCGAGCCGGAGCCGATGAACGCCGAGGACCCGCTGTTCATCCTCTATACCTCGGGCTCGACCGGCAAGCCGAAGGGCGTGCTGCACACCACCGGCGGCTACATGGTCTGGGCCAGCTACACGCATCAACTGGTCTTCGACTACCGCCCGGGCGAGATCTACTGGTGCACCGCCGATGTCGGCTGGGTGACCGGCCACACCTACATCGTCTACGGGCCGCTCGCCAACGGCGCGACCACGCTGATGTTCGAGGGCGTGCCGAACTACCCGAGCGTCTCCCGCTTCTGGGACGTGGTCGACAAGCACCAGGTCAACATCTTCTACACCGCGCCGACCGCCATCCGCAGCCTGATGCGCGACGGCGAGGCGCCGGTGAAGAAGACGTCGCGCACGTCGCTGCGCATCCTGGGTTCGGTCGGGGAGCCGATCAACCCGGAAGCCTGGCTGTGGTACTACCGCGTCGTCGGCGATGAGCGTTGCCCGATCGTCGACACCTGGTGGCAGACGGAAACGGGGGGGATCCTGATCTCCCCGCTGCCGGGCGCGGTGGCGCAGAAGCCGGGCTCGGCCACCCTGCCGCTGCCGGGCGTCTTCCCGGCGCTGGTGGATGCCGAGGGCAAGCTGCTGGACGGCGCGACCGAGGGCAACCTGGTGCTGCTGGACAGCTGGCCCGGCCAGATGCGCACCATCTACGGCGACCATGAGCGCTTCGCGCAGACCTACTTCACCACCTATCCCGGCATGTACTTCACCGGGGACGGCGCCCGGCGCGACGCGGATGGCTACTACTGGATCACCGGCCGGGTCGATGACGTGATCAACGTCTCCGGCCACCGCATGGGCACCGCCGAGATCGAATCCGCGCTGGTCGCCCATGCCAAGGTCGCCGAGGCCGCGGTGGTCGGCATGCCGCACGACCTGAAGGGCCAGGGCATCTACTGCTACGTCACGCTGAAGACCGGCGAGGAGCCGACCGACGCGCTGAAGAAGGAGCTGGTCGCCTGGGTGCGGAAGGAGATCGGGCCGATCGCCTCCCCGGATGCGATCCAATGGGCGCCGGGCCTGCCGAAGACCCGTTCGGGCAAGATCATGCGCCGTATCCTGCGCAAGATCGCCGCGAACGAGACCGAGGGGCTGGGCGATACCTCGACGCTGGCGGATCCGGCGGTGGTGCAGGAGTTGATCGAGAACCGCGTCGGCTGACGGCGTCCCCGCCCGCGCCGGGTGGCGTGGGCGGGGGTCGGCGGTTGCATGCCTTGGCATATGGCGCAATGCGGCGCTGTCGGCGGAATAGGCACAACCTCCGGGTATCGGCACCGACCCGCCAATGCCCCCGTTGACGCCAAAATGGTTCTCTGTAGGCGTTGTCACCGTGAGCGATCGGGAGACGACGAATGTTGGGGGGCAAGGACGGCGCGCCGGACGAGGGCGCTCCGTCAGGCGCGACACGCACCGGCAACCGCGTCCTGGAAGCCCTGGACGCGGCGGATGCCGCGTCCGTCCTTCCGCACCTCGAATCCGTCACGCTGACGACCGGCCAGATTCTGGGGCGGACCGGCGACGCCATGCCCTGGGCGATCTTCCCCCGCGACGCCGCCGTGATCTCGCTGGTCGCGGTGGACACCGACAGCCGCACGGCGGAGGCCGTATCCATCGGCGCCGAAGGGCTGGTCGGACCGAGCCTGCTGGACCTGCCCGGCTTCGGCCACCTGCAGGTGCTGATGCCCGGCCACGGCCTCCGCATCGGCACCGCGACGCTGGCTACGCTGTCGGCCAGCATTCCGGCGCTGCGGGACGCGGTGGCCCTGCATGCCCGCGCGCTGCTGGTGCAGACCCTGCAATCGGCGGTCTGCGCCGCGCTGCATACGGTGGAGGCGCGCGCCAGCCGGTGGCTGCTGCTGGCGCAGGACCGGACCGGGCATGCCGACGTGCCGGTCACCCAGGAATTGCTGGCCGAGATGCTCGGCGTGCGCCGCACGACGGTCACCCGCGTGATCGCCCAGCTCGGCAGCAGGGGGGTGATCCGCCACCGCCGCAGCCGCGTCACCATCCTCGATCGCGGCGGCCTGGAGAGCGCCGCCTGCGGCTGCCATGCGGCCCTGGCGCAGCGCCTGCGGCACGTGGCACCGGAACTCTATCCCCGGGCGTGAGACAGCACCCGGAACAAGGCATGAATCATGGGCGCGCGGGGCCGTGGAGGAGTGATGCCGAATCAGCGGCTTGCTCCGAGTCGCGCGAACGAATCGCTGACTCGCCCAGGCGGCGCTGCGTGTTCCGCGCGCCACAATCCCTGGTAGGGCGCGGCACCGCGGAGCCACAATGCCGTTCCCGCTCCGGTCCGCGCACGACTCGGGGCGGCGCCGGAGTCGCGGCTCAGGGCATGCTGCGTTCGCTGACGCTCACTGTGCATGCTCTCGCCCTTGCCTGGTCGCGGGATTCAGCGTTTTCGGCGATTCCGCCGCAACGCATCCCGCTCTAGAAATCGCTGACCCGGCCCTTGCGCTCCCAGTCGCCGTAGCGGGTCGGCTCCGGCCCCGCCGGGCCGCCGATCTCCTTCATCCGTACCGGCGCCTCGCTGGGCGGATCCCCGGCCGGCGGCAGGGTGGGATCGCCGGGCAGCGGCACGTCCGGCCCGGTCGGGTCCTCGATCGGCGCCTCCGGCAGGTCGGGGCCGGGCGGCGGCGGCGGGATGGGCGGCACCGGGGCAGGGGGCATGTCGGGCGAGATCGGCGCCTGTGTCGTCGCCGGTAGCGGCGCCTTGGGGGTCGCCGGGGCTTGTCGGGTCTGGGTCATGGACATCATCTGGGGCCTCGGGACGGATTCGCGCCACCCCCAACGCGGCGACGGCGCGCCGGCTGCGAACGAAGGCGAGGAATGGACATGGCAGGCTATTTCCGCACGGCGATCCTGCTCGCCGGTCTCACCGCGCTGTTCATCGGCATCGGCTGGGTGCTGGGCGGCCAGCAGGGCATGGCCGTCGCCTTCCTGGTCGCCTGCGGCACCAACCTCTGGGCCTGGTGGAACAGCGACCGGGTGGTGCTGTCGATGCACAACGCCCAGCCGATCACCCCGGCCGAGGCGCCAAGGCTCTTCGCCATGGTGGAGGCGCTGGCCCGCCGGGCCGGGCTGCCGATGCCGGCGCTGTACGTGATCCACGAGGACCAGCCGAACGCCTTCGCCACCGGCCGCAACCCGGCGAATGCCGCGGTGGCGGTGAACACCGGGCTGCTGGATCTGATGGACGAGGCGGAGGTGGCCGGCGTCGTCGCGCATGAGCTGGCGCATATCCGCCACCGCGACACGCTGATCATGACCATCACCGCGACGCTGGCCGG
>JBMOJU010000151.1:0-11389 GCA_049315625.1 Paracraurococcus sp. | reverse complement strand
CCAGAGCTGCTGCGCGTTGCCGGCCGCGATGCGCCGGCGCCGGCGCGCATCCAGCGCCGGGTCGGCCACCTCGGCCTCCCGCGTCCGGATGGTCTCGTCATAGGCGACGCCCCAGCCGCGCTCGACCATGCCGGCGGGCCAGAGGAAGTCGTCGTTGATGGTATCGGGCGGCAGCGGCACCCAGGCTTCGCGGCGGAAGGCCCAGAACGCGCCATGCAGGCCGAGCGGCGCGCCCAGCGCGGCCTCGCCCCGCTTCACCGCCACCTGGTACTGCCAGTACTTCGCCTCCCCGGCCGAGCCGGCGCGTTCCAGCACATAGGTGCCGCCGACCGCGGCCAGGCGCGGCGCGGCGAAATGCGCCGCGGCGCGGCGCAGCGCATCGGGCGGCAGCATGGCCGAGATGTCGGACAGCGCGACGATGCCCGGCGGCAGGGCGCCGATCAACTCGTTCAGCACGCCGAGCTTGCCGCGGTTCGGCCGCAGGTCGCGCACCTCGGCGCGCAGCCCGGCACAATCGCGCTCCCGCAGCGTCGCCGCGGCGATGGCGACGGTGCCGTCGGTGCAGCCGTCGCAGGCGAGGATCACCAGCAGCCGGTCGCGCGGGTAGTCCAGCGACGCGAGGTTGCGCAGCTTGCGGGCGATGAAGGCGGCCTCGTTATAGGCCGGCATCACCAGGGTGATGGCGGGCAGCGCGGCGTCGGGCTGGGCGGCGGGCGGCGCCGCCGGCCCGCGGGCGAGGCGGGAGAGCAGCAGCGGCCAGGCGGCATGGTGCCAGACGGCCAGCGCCAGGGCGGCCAGGGTGACCGCCGCAATCAAGGTCTCCATCGGGGTCACTCCAGCCCGGCGAGGGCGAGGTAGTCGCGCGCGGCGACCGCGAGGCTGCCCTGCCGCAGGACGAAGCCGCGCGGGTCGCCGCCGCGCCCGGCGAGGCCGGCGTCGAGCGCCGCCGCCAGCGCCGCCGGGTCTTCGGCCGGGACCAGCGCGCCGCTGGCCGGATCGACCGCCGCGGGGACGCCGCCGACCGATGTCGCCACCACCGGCAGGCCGCTCGCCTGGGCTTCCAGCAGCGCCAGCGGCAGGCCCTCGTTGCGGGAGGGCAGGCAGTAGAGGTCGAGCGCGGCGTAGAAGCGCGGCATGTCGTCGAGCAGGCCGAGGAAGCGGACCCGATCGCCGAGGCCGAGGGTGACCGCCTGGTCCTTCAGTACCGCCGCCTCGCCGCCGGCGCCGGCAATCGCCAGGATCGCATCGCCGGGCAGCGCCGCCATGGCGGCAATCGCCAGATCGACGCCCTTCACCCGTTCCAGCCTTGCGGCGATGCCGATGACCGGGCGGCCCGCCGGCAGGCCGAGCGCGGCGCGCGCGGCGGCCCGCGCCGCGGCGTCGGCCGGGGTGAAGCGGTCGGTGTCGACGCCGTTCAGCACCACCTTCGGCAGCGTGCCGATCGCCGCCTGAACGGCGGCGGCGACATGCGGCGCATCGGCGATCAGCACCGGCCGCGCCACGGCCAGCGCCGCCCGCACCAGCCGGGCGCGCTTCGGGTCGGCCAGGTGCCAGGCATCGTGTTCGGTGTGCAGCCGCGCGGTGATGCCGGCGAGCCGCGCCGCCGGCCCGGCATAGAGCAGCGGCCCGACATGGTGGGTGTGCACCGCGGCCGGCCGCAGCCGGCGGAACAGCGCGGCGAGCCGGAACGGCAGCGCGGGGTCGAGCCCCGGCCGCTTGCCGGCGAAGAGCAGCGCGTCGCGCTGCGCGGCGAGGCGTGGCCAGGCGGCGATGGCGGAGGCGGCGTCGCCCTCCAGGCTCAACACCAGGGTCGGGTGGCGCGCCGCCTGGGCGCGGGCCAGCTCCAGCGCCATGACCTCGAGCCCGCCGGGCGCCAGGTGCTGCACCACGTGGATGAGCGCGCCGGTGGTCGCCGATGCGGCGGCCAGCGGCAGCGTGGCGGCGCTGCTCATGCCGAGCGCCGGACCGAGGGGATGCGCGCCAGCACCTTCACGCCGGTGGTCTTCTCCACGTCGCGGACCCGGCGGAAGGTGCCGTCGATCAGTTCCAGCAGGAAGGCCAGGGCGATGCCGAGGCCGATGCCGGCGGCGACGCCGGCGCCGGCGAAGATCACCGTCATCGGCTTCATCGGGGCGGAGGGGCGGTAGGGGCGGTCGATGATCTTGATGCGCTCCGGCGCCTGCTGCGTCGCCAGTTCGCTGGTCACCCGCGCCCGCTCGAACCGGGCGCGGAGCTGCTGGGTCAGGTCGGCCTTCACCGCCGCCTCGCGCTCCAGGCCCTTCAGCTCGCGTTCCACCTCGCCGCTGCCGGCGATCTTGCCCGCCAGCTCGGCGATGCTGGCGCGCATGTTCGCGGTCTCGGCGCGGAGCTGTTCCAGCCGGTCGCGCGCCGCGGCCATGGCGCCGATCTGCGAGATCATCAGCGGCTGCGCGCCTTCGGCCTTCGGCTGCAGGGTCGCGGCGAGGTTCCACAGCCGGTCCATGTCGACCGCCGGCGCCTGCTCGGCGGCCTTGAGCAGCGCCAGGCGCTCGGCCTCCAGCCGCTTCAGCCGGCCTTCGGCGGCCTGCACGGCGGAATGCTCCTCCGTGTAGCGCGCCCGCAGCAGTGCCAGCTCGCCGAGGATGGCGACGATGTCCTGCTCCATCCGGCCGAGCACCGGGTTGGTCTGCACCAGGCGGTCCTTCATCGCGCCGACCTCGCCCTCGGCGCCGGCCAGCTTGACCTCGCGGTCGGCGAGCTGTTCGCGCAGCGCCGCCATGCGCTGGAGGTTGGCGGTGCGGAGTTCGGGAAGCTGCGCGGCGTGCAGCGCCTTGAATTCGGCCAGCGCCTGCTCGCTGCGCTGGAGTTGCGCCTGGCTGTCGAGCCACTGGCCTTCGAGGAAGCGGAAGCTGTCGCGCATGCTGCTGTCTTCCGGCCCGCGCACCTTCTCGATGAAGCGGGTGCCGATCTGGCCGAGCGTGCGGTCCATGCCGTCCGGCGCGCGGGCGCGGTAGCGCATCTCCACCATCTCCTGCCCCAGCAGGGTGACGGAGAGGCCGGCGGCCAATTCGGAAACCGCGGCGGATTGCTGCGATTCGGTGGCGTTGGGCGGGACCATCTGCAGGTCCTCGGCGACCTGGCCGAGCACGTGGCGGCTCATCAGCAGGGCGCGCAGCCCCTCCATCCGCTCCTTCAGGTTGGTCTTGACCGAGAGGTCTTCCAGGAAAGGGTTGAACTTCGCCGGGTCCTGGATCAGCACGCTCATCCGCGTCTCGTAGCTGCGCGGGGCCATGGTGCCGAGGAAGAAGCCGACCGGCGGCAGGACGATGATGGGCAGCAGGATGACGTAGCGCCGCCGCCAGGCCGCGGCGAGCACCGCATGGATCACTTCCGCAATGGGCGGAGGTGCCGGCGGCGCGATCAGCGGGGCGTTGGCGGGGATATCGGACATCAATGGCTCCACGCCAGCCGGCCGCCGCCCCGGCAAGGGTCGGCGTTCCCGCTGGCGCTGCGTGTCTTTTAGCGCATACCGGGCGCCGGGTGTGAGACCAACTTACGGTCGCAACATGCCGTCCGGCGGCAGGTCGCCCAGCAGCACCAGAACCTCGCCGGTCGGAACCGCGGATTCGAACCGGATTTCCACATTCGACACCTCCGGTTGGAGCAGCCGGGCGACTGCGAGCGCCCGGCGCTCACCAAGAAGTGAGGCATCGTTGCCCTGCTTCCCGGCCGGGCGGCTGGCGACGGTGACCAGCGCGGCGCCGCGCACCGCGGCGGCGAAATCGGCCACCTGCTGGCGCTGCGCCTCGTCCGGCTGAACCTGGGTGGGCGTGTAGCGGATCACCAGGCCGGTGCGCGGCGGCTGCCCCGGCCCCGCGCCCGTCGGCGCTGCGGCCCGCGCCTTGGCCAGCAGCTCCGCCACGGTGATGCGGCCCGGCGGCTGGCGGCCGGCATTGCCTTCGCCCAGCCGCGCCTGCGCTTCCAGCAGGGTGCGGTCGGTCGGCGGGATGAAGCGGATCGGGTCGGGGTTGCAGGCCGCCAGCAGCGGCAGCAACAGCAGCAGGACGCGGAGGCGGCGGGGCGGCGGTGCCATGGGAACGGGTTAGGCCGGGCCTGAAATGGCGGCAAGCCGGCTGCGTCGCCGCATCATCCGGGCGCGGGGCGCGCCGCGGCGCCGGGCAGCCTTCGGGCGAGGGCGATCGAGGGTTGCTCCACCCATCGATTCATCGCCTCGGCGGCCAGCAGGGCGAAGGCCAGCGCGAGGAGCAGCAGCGCTTCCAGCGGCAGCAGGCCGTGCAGCCCATGCACCACGACCAGCAGGACCGGCACGTGGATCAGATAGAGGCTGTAGGAGACCCGGCCGAGCCAGAGCAGCGGCGGCACCTCCAGGATCCGCCGGGCGCGGGCCGAGCCGGTCGCCAGCGCCATCAGCAGGGCGGCGCCGAGCGTGCAGGTATAGTCGATCGAGGGGCCGAGCAGCAGCATCGCGGCAATCCAGAGGCCGGCCCAGGCCCAGCCCGGCAGCCGCGCGAGGGCCGCCTGCACCGCCTCCCCGCGCAGCGCCAGCAGGGCGCCGACGACGAAGCAGTTGACGAAATGCAGCGTGGTCAGGACCGCGCCGGCCCAGCCATCGCCGAAGAACGGCGCCAGCGGCAGGCCGAGCCGGCGCATCGTGAGGTCGGTGGCAAGTTGCAGCACCAGCATCCCCGGCAGCAGCACCCGCAGCGGCAGCCGCAGCACCGCGAGCAGCAGCAGCGGAAAGACCAGCGAGATGCGCAGCTCATAGGTCAGGCTCCACATGACGACGTTGAGATGCGCCGAATGGGTGTCGCCCAGCATGGCGAGGTGGCGCCACAGTGCCTGCGCATCCGGCGCGGCGGACCAGGGGTCGGCGTTGAACCAGGGGTGCACACCGGTCAGGGCGGTGGGCCGCAGCAGCCACCAGAGCCCGGCCGAGAGCAGGATGGAGACGGCGAAGGGCAGCCAGATGCGGCAGATCCGCCGCAGGACGAAGCCGCCCCAGGTCAGCCCCGGTCCGCGGGCCAGTGCGAGCGCCAGAACGTAGCCCGACAGGACGAAGAACAGGATGACCGCCGGGCGGGCGCCGACTGCGGCCTTGAACGGGGTGAAGAGCAGCGCCTGGCGGATGCCGTCGGCCAGCGGGCCGGGCGGCAGGGTCTGCCAGGCGTGGTAGAGGACCACCATGAGGGCGGCGAGGCCGCGCAGGCTGTCGAGGACGCGGACCCGCATCAGGCGGCGGTCCGGGTAGGCAGAGGGGGCGTCGCCCCCTCTGCACCCCCTTGCGGGAGCTCGCGTGAGCCCCGCGCTGGCTCGACCGGCACCACGGTTGGTTCCAGCAAGACCGCGGAAGGAGTTCGCGGGTTTGCCAGGCGTGTCCGTGCCAGCCGAGGGAATATCGCGCGGCCTGAGACCGCCTCAGGATTCCGCTTCAACCAAACTGCCACCATTCGATCCGCGAATAAAGGCAGTCCGGTGAAATTGTCCGTATAAATGCATTCCTTGAGGGCGAGGTCCTCGAAATGCCCCCGCGCCTGCTGGATTCGGCGGTTCCACAGCCGCCGCAGATCGCGCGGCCGCAGCGGCGAGAGCGGCGCGACCCGCCAGGTGGCTTCCTCGGCCAGGGCGATGCGGTCGGTGTTCCACGGAGTCGCCAGGGCGTCGAGGTCGTGCACCACGAGGCTGCCGATCAGACCGTCGCCGCGGTAGAGGCCGACCGGCAGGCGGATGCCGGCGGCGCGGATGCGCGCCAGGAAGTCGCCGCGCAGGGCATGCAGCGACCCGTGCAGGGAGGGCGAGCGCCGCATCTGCGCGCGCTGCGCCGGCGCGCTGCGGCCGCAGGAGGGCAGCGCGGCGGCGGCCTGGGCGAAGGGGTTTTCCGCGAGCGCCGCCGCCAGGGCGCGGATGGCGCCAGGAGTAACCGTGGCATAGGCGTCGACGAAGACATGCAGCGCGGCGGGCGGGGCCAGCGCGTGGACATACTGGTTCCAGGCGTTGGACTTGTCGGCGAAGGAAATGTCGAAGAGCCGGAGCGGATGCCGCGAGGCCGCGGCGAAGCCCGCCACCGCCGCGGCGCTGCCATCCGTCGTGCCGTTCAGCACCACGGTGATCGACGCCTCCAGCCCCTCCAGCGCCGCGTCGAGCGCCGCCAGGCATCCCGGCAGGCTGGCGGCTTCGTTGCGGGCGAATACGGCGATGCTGAGGGCGGCGGTCATGCGGGGCTCCGGCACCCTGGGGAGGATGCGACGAATGTTCTACCGCAAGTTATGGCGCAAGGGATGTGCCGCCGTACGGTCGCAATTTGCGATGCCGGCTGCGCCTGGCCCGCAGGCGCCCTATGTTGAGGCGACAACGAGGAGAGCGACGATGAGCGGCACGGAGACACAGGCGGCGGAGTCGGGGCTGGAGGTCGCCACCCTGGGCGGCGGTTGCTTCTGGTGCCTGGATGCGGTGTTCCGCGACCTGAAGGGCGTGACCCAGGTGCATTCCGGCTATGCCGGCGGCCACGTGGCCAACCCGACCTACGAGCAGGTCTGCGCCAAGCGCACCGGCCATGCCGAGGTGGTCCAGGTGACCTTCGACCCCAAGGAGATCGGCTTCGCCGACCTGCTGCGGGTGTTCTTCACCATCCATGACCCGACCACCAAGGACCGCCAGGGCAATGATGTCGGGCCGCAATACCGCTCCGTCATCCTGTTCCACGATGCGGCGCAACAGGCGGTGGCCGAGTCGGTGATGGCCGAGATCACCGCCGAAGGCATCTGGGGCGCGACGCTGGTAACCGAGCTGGTACCCTTCGACCGCTACTGGCCGGGCGAGCCCGAGCACCAGGACTATTTCGCGCGGACGCCCTGGAGCGGCTATTGCCAGGTGGTGATCGCCCCCAAGGTGGCGAAGTTCAGGAAGCTGTACGCCGCCAGGCTGAAGCGCACGGCGGCCTGACCGGCCGCCCCGAGATCGAGGAACGACCCATGTCCCTGTTCCGCAAGGAAACCCCGGCCGAGAACTTCCCGGTCGAGAAGCCGGACGCCGAGTGGCGCCGCGCGCTGTCGCCGGAAGCCTATCGGGTGCTCCGCCAGCACGGCACGGAGCGGGCCGGCACCAGCCCGCTCAACGCCGAGAAGCGGGCCGGCCGCTTCGTCTGCGCCGGCTGCGGCCACGCGCTGTTCGACGCCGGGACGAAGTTCGAGAGCGGCACCGGCTGGCCGAGCTTCTGGGCGCCTGAGGAGGGCGGCGTCGGCACCACCACCGACCGCAGCTTCTTCATGGTGCGGACCGAGGTGCATTGCGCCAATTGCGGCGGCCATCTGGGCCATGTCTTCCCGGATGGGCCGCCCCCGACCGGGCAGCGTTTCTGCATGAACGGCGCTGCCATGCAGTTCAAGCCGGCGGCGGGCTGAGCGGCCATAAAGCGTTAAACGGAACGTCGCTTGCCTTTAAGGGCCGGGCGGGGAATTTTCCCGGCCCTGTTGCGGGATGCCAGTATCATGCGGCGCGCCCATTTCGCGCTCTACCTCGGTCTGGCGGGCTTCGCGCCCGGCGCGGCCCGGGCCGACCTCGTCTACGTGCTGAACAGTGCCGATGCGTCGGTCAGCGTGCTGGAGAGCACGACGCGGGAGGAGGTGCGCCGCATTCCCGTGCTGCGGGAGGCGCATCACCTCATCCTCACCGGCGATGGGCGCGAGCTCATGGTCGGCGATGCCGGCGGGAACGAGCTGATCTTCATCGACCCCGTCACCGCCGAGGTGACGCGGCGGGAGAAGTTCAGCAACCCCTACCACATGGAGCTCAGCCCGGACGGCAAGCTGCTGGTGGTCACCAGCCTGCGCCGCGACCAGGTCGACATCTACGAGGCCGCGACGCGGACCCTGCTGGCGCGGCTGAAGGTGCCGGACAAGCCGAGCCACCTGGCCTATACGCCTGACAGCCGGATCGCCTTCGTCACCCTGCAGGGTGCGCGCCGGCTGATGGCGATCGACCTGGTCACCTACAGGCCGCTCTGGACCGCCGAAGTCGGGCCGCAGCCGGCCGGCGTCACCTGGCACAACGGCAAGCTGCTGGTCGGCATCATGGGCTCCGACCATGTCGCGGTGGTGAACCCGGCGGACGGCAAGGTGGAGCGCACCATCTTCGCCGGCCGGGGGGCGCATACCGTCTTCCTCTCGCCCGACCGCAGGTCGCTGTACGTGAACAGCCGGGTCGACAGCCGCATCACCGTGCTGGACGCGGAGACGCTGGAGCCGCGCGCGCATTGGGAGCTGCCGGGCGGGCCGGACTGCATCGCCTTCGACCCGCAGGGCCGGCTCTGGGTGACGCTGCGCTGGACCGGGCGGCTGGCGATCGTCGATCCGGCGACGGGGACGGCGGAGACCGTGCCGGTCGGCCGCTCCCCGCACGGCGTCTTCGTGCAGCCGCGGGCGACGCCGCTGCCGCCGCTGCCGATGGCGGAGACCGCGCCGCCGGCCGAGCCCATTCCCGCTGCCGCCGATGCGGCGCCACCGATGCAGCAGCCGGCGGTCTGGCGCCGCGTGCTCGGCCGATGAGGCGCCGGGGGCTGCTGGCCGCGGCGGCCGCCTGGCCGCTGGCGGCGCGGGCGCAGCCGGCCTGCCGCGGCACGGTGTACCTGACGATCGATACCGGCTGGGGGCGGGAGGCCGAGCAGATCGCCACCATCCTGCAGCGGCGGAAGGTGCTGGCCACGCTGTTCGTGGCCGATGAGCCGACGCATCGCGGCGACCGGACGCTGGACGACAGCTGGGCGCCGTTCTGGCGCGCCCGTGCCGCGGAAGGCCACGCCTTCGCCAGCCACACCTGGCGGCACTGGTACTTCCGCGCCGATCCGGGGCCGGGGACGGTGCGCTACGCGTCGCGGGGGAAGGAGGGGGAGGCGGTGCTGGACCTCGCCGGGCTCTGCGCCGAGCTGCGCCGGCCGATGGACCGGCTGCGGCAGCTGGCGCCGGAAGCGCGGGTGCTGCCGCTGTGGCGCGCGCCGGGCGGCATCACCACGCCCAACGCCATCGCGCTGGCCGGCGCCTGCGGGCTGCGGCACCAGGGCTGGACCGCCAACGGCTTCTGGGGCGACGAGTTGGACAGCACGAAGCACCCGAACGAGGAGCTCGCCCGCCGCGCCATCGAGCGCACCCGGGATGGGGAGGTGGTGGTGCTGCACTGGGGCATCCGCAGCCGGCGCGACCCCTTCGCCGGCGTGCTGGAGGAGGTCATCGCCGGGCTGCAGGCGCGCGGGTTGTGCTTCGCGCCGCTGCCGGCCGAGGGGCGGGCCTGATGTCGATCGACGCGCTCTATGCCGATGCGACCGGCTGGATCTTCGAACACGCCATGCAGCCGGTGCTCTATGCCGCCGGGCTGATGGACTGGGCGGAGGATGCCTATGCCTGGCTGGATTTCGCGCTGTTCGGGCTGCTGGGCATCGCCATCGCCTGGGCGGTCTGCCGGCCGCTGGAGGCCTGGCGGCCGGTGGAGCCGGTGGCGCAGCGCGGCGCGGTGCGGACCGACATGGTCTATACCTTCCTCAACCGGCTCGGGTTGCTGCCGCTGCTGGCCTTCGTCTTCCTCGCCTCCGCCCAGGCGGCCTGGGAAGGCTGGCTGACCGAGGCGGGGCTGCTGCCGCCGACGCTGGAGGAACTGGTGCCGCTGCTGCGGGACCACCCGGTGCTGGCCTTCGCCGCCTATGTGGTGATCCTGGATTTCGCCGAGTACTGGCGGCACCGGGCGCAGCACGCCTTCCGCTGGTGGTGGGCGCTGCATGCCATCCACCATGCGCAGCGGCAGATGACCTTCTGGACCGACGACCGCAACCACGTGATGGACGACGTGCTGGCGGCGCTCTGGTTCGGCGCGATCGCGCTGCTGATCGGCGTCCCGCCGGGGCAGTTCCCGGTCATCGTGCTGGTGCTGCGCCTGGCCGAGAGCCTCAGCCATGCCAATGTCCGGCTGGACTATGGCTGGCTGGGGGAGCGGCTGCTGGTCAGCCCGCGCTTCCACCGGCTGCACCACGCGCCGCTTTCGGCCGGGGCGCATGGGCTGAACTACGCGGTGCTGCTGCCGGTCTGGGACTGGATGTTCGGCACCGGCGATTTCCGCCGCGGCGTCTTCCCGCCGACCGGCGCGCTGGAGGAGCCGGAGGCGCTGGCGACGGGTGGGTGGTGGCGGCAGCAGGTGGTGGGGATGCGGCGGATGGCGGGGGCGGTGGTGGGGCGGTAGGCTCCGAATCCTGTCCTGCCGGAGGGTCCTGGCCGCATGAAGTCGCTTGCCGTGGTGCTGTTGCTGGCGACGGTCGCGCTCGGCGTGCTGGTCGGGTTCCAGTACCTGGTCCGCGCCCGGCGCCCCTGGATCGTCACCCTGCACCTGGCCTTCGGCGCGGCCGGCGCCTGGGTCTTCTTCCTGCTGCTGCACGCCACGCCGGCGGGGCGGATCGCGCCGCCCGGCCTCGCCGCCGGCATCCTGCTCGGCGCCGCGGTGCTCGGCGGCCTGCTGCCGCGGCTGCTGGCGCCGCGCATCCGGAAGAAGGCCGAATGGCTGCTGGTGGCGCATGTCTTCACCGGAATCGCCGCCTTCCTGGTCTTCCTCTCCTGGGCCTCGCGGCTGTAGCAGCCGCGGGACATGACCCATGACTGCATCATCCTCGGCGCCGGCGCCGCCGGGCTGTTCGCCGCCATCGCCGCCGGCCGGCGCGGGCGTCGCGTCCTGCTGCTCGACCACGCCGACGAAGCCGGCAAGAAGATCCTGATCTCCGGCGGCGGCCGCTGCAACTTCACCAACCTGGATTGCCGGCCGGAGCGGTTCCTCTCGGCCAACCCGCATTTCGCCCGCTCCGCGCTGGCCCGCTACACGGCGCAGGATTTCATCGCCCTGGTGCGGCAGCACGGGATCGCCTTCCACGAGAAGACGCTGGGCCAGCTGTTCTGCGACGGCTCCGCCCGGCAGATCGTGGCGATGCTGCTGGCGGAGGCCGCGGCCGCGCAGGTCGACCTTCGCCTCGGCCACCGCATCACCGGCGTCACCCGCGCCGACCGCTTCCGGGTCGAGACCGACCGCGGCGCCTTCGAGGCGCCGGCGCTGGTGCTCGCCACCGGCGGCCTGTCCATCCCGAAGATGGGCGCTACCGGCCTGGCGCACGACATCGCCCGGCGCTTCGGCCTGCCTTTGGTCGCGCCGCGCCCCGGCCTGGTGCCGCTGACCTTCGCCGGCGAGGAGCTGGAACTGATGCGTCCGCTCTCCGGCGTCGCGCTGGACAGCATCGCCCGCACCGGCGCAGCGAGCTTCCGGGAGGCGATGCTGTTCACCCATCGCGGCCTCTCCGGCCCCGCCATTCTCCAGGCCAGCTCCTACTGGCAGCCGGGCGCGCCGCTGCTGCTGGACCTGCTGCCGGGGC
>JBMOJU010000002.1:0-41499 GCA_049315625.1 Paracraurococcus sp. | reverse complement strand
AGGAGAAAGGCCAGGGAAGAAGGTATTCTCCCCCGGACCCCCTCATCTATTTCTCCGAGTCGGCATTTGCCGCGTGGCGGGTGCCAACCCACAAAAAGGAAGGGTGGGGTTCGGGGAGGGAATATTTTTCCCTCCCCGACCTTGCTTTCCAACCGGGAGGACAAAGCCCATGCGCCCAACGCGCCGCCACCTGCTCGCCGCCCCGCTCGCGCTGCCTGCCCTGGCCCGCGCGCAGGATTCCTTCCCCAGCCGCACCATCACCATCATCGCCGCCGGCGCCGCGGGCGGCCCGACCGATACCGTCACCCGCATCGTCGCCGACAGCATGGGCAAGCACCTCGGCCAGGCGGTGGTGGTGGAGAGCATCGGCGGCTCCGTCGTCGGGCCGCAGCGCCTCGCGCAATCGAAGCCGGACGGCTACACGCTGATGATCAACAACATCGGCATGGCCGCCAGCGCCACGCTGTTCCGCAAGCTGCCCTACGAGGTCCCCGGCAGCTTTGCCCCGCTCGGCCTGGTCTCCGACGCCGCGATGACTATCCTGACCCGCCCCGGCTACCCGGCGAAGGACCTGGCCGGTGTCATGGCTTCCCTGAAAGAGAAGGGGGATTTGCTGAATATGGCGACCGCGGGCCTCGGCTCCGCCGCCAATCTCTGTGCGTTGCTGGTGCAGCAGGCGGCCGGGGCGCAGGCGACCATCGTCGTGTTCCGCGGCACCGCCCCGGCGATCGCCGAGCTGATGGCCGGGCGGCTCGACCTGCTCTGCGATCAGGCGACCAACACCATCCCCTATATCCGCGACAACCGGGTGCAGGCCTGGGGCGTCTCAAGCCCGCAGCGCCTGGCCGGCCTGCCCGACGTGCCCACCACCGCCGAGGCCGGCTTCGGCGGCGTGGCGATGAGCACCTGGCACGGCCTCTACGCCCCCGCCGGTACGCCGGAGCCGATCCAGCAGAAGCTCTCCGCCGCCATGCAGGCCGCGCTGCGGGAGGAAAAGCTGCGCCAGCGCTACGCCGAGCTGCTGACCGACATCCCGGCGCCGGAACGCCAGACCATCGCCTTCCACCGCCGCTTCGTGGCGGAGGAGGTGGCGCGCTGGCGGCCGATCATCCAGGCGGCCGGGGCCTACGCCGACTGAACCATCTGGGACGGAGGCGGTTACTCCGGCATGCGTCGCCTGCGAGCGAGCCCTGCCGGAGCCCGTGCCATGCCCATCGGTGCCCGTCTTGCGGTGCTTCTCCTCCTCCTGCCGGTCGGCCCGGCCGCGGCCCAGCCGGCGCAGCAGGATCGCGCCGACCCGGCCTGGCTGACCGCCGACCAGGCGCGCACGGTCCTCCGCGCCCGCGGCTTTACCGAGATCGGCGGCCTGGCGCGCGATGGCGACAGCTATCGGGTGACCGATGCCACCCGCTACGGGGAGAAGGTCCCGGAGCTGCGGATCGACGCGCTGACCGGCCTGCCGCGGGAGATGCCGCCACTGACCGAGGGCCAGGCGCGCAGCCTGCTGCAGGATCGCGGCTATACCGGCGTGGAGGAGCTGGGTCGCGATGGCGAACTGATCCGCCTGCGCGCCCGGCAGGGCGACACGCCGGTGGAGCTGCGGGTCAATGCCCGCACCGGGGCGCTGGTACGCTGACGGCTGCCGCCTGAACCCCGCGTAACCTGCTGCCCGGGCGGGCATTCAACCGCCCGTTCGCCCTGCCGGCGCGCAGCCCGATAAATCGAATCGACGATACCCCCTTCGCCTCCCTGGCACATTTGCTGCAAGCTGGCGGGCAGGAGGGCTCGCGATTGCGGGATTTGGACGGGACCATCGCCGGCCGGCGGATGCGCCGGGCCAGGCATTGACCATGCACCAACAGGTCCCGCCGCCGCGGCTGGCCTTGCGCGGCATCGTCAAGCGCTACGGCACGATGCTGGCGAATGACGACGTGACTCTGGACGTCGCGCCGGGCGAGATCCATGCGCTGCTCGGCGAGAACGGTGCCGGCAAATCCACCCTGATGAAGATCGTCTACGGCGTGGTGAAGCCGGTTGCCGGGGAGATCGCCTGGGAAGGCAGGCCAGTCGCCATCGCCGACCCGAACGCCGCACGCGCCTTGGGCGTCGGCATGGTGTTCCAGCATTTCTCTCTTTTCGAGACGCTGACGGTCGCCGAGAACATCGCGCTCGGCCTGGGCAGCACCCGGCCGATGGCGGAGCTGACCGCGGAAATCCGCCAGGTCGCGGCGCAATACGGCCTGGCGGTGGAGGCGGAGCGCCACGTCCACCACCTGAGCGTCGGCGAACGCCAGCGCGTCGAGATCCTGCGCTGCCTGCTGCAGCGCCCCAAGCTGCTGATCATGGATGAGCCGACCAGCGTTCTGACGCCACAGGAGGCGGAAGGGCTGTTCGCCATGCTGCGGCGGCTGGCCGCCGAAGGCTGCTCGGTGCTGTATATCAGCCACAAGCTGGAGGAGATCCGCGCGCTCTGCACCGCCGCGACGGTGCTGCGCGCCGGCCGGGTGGTGGCGCGCTGCGACCCGCGGGCGGAGACCGCGGAATCGCTGGCCGAGATGATGATGGGCGGCGCCCTGACCCGCACCGCGCGCCCAACGACGCGGACGGGCGGCGCGCCCTGCCTGGTGGTGGACCACCTGACCCTGCCGAGCGACGAGCCCTTCGGCACCACGCTGCGCGACATCGCCCTGGAATTGCGTGCGGGCGAGATCCTCGGCATCGCCGGCGTCGCCGGCAACGGGCAGAAGGAGCTGTTGGCCGTGCTCGCCGGCGAACGCCGCGCCGCGCCCGGCGCGGTGCTGCTGGAAGGCCAGCCGATCGGCGCGCTGGGCCCGGCCGAGCGCCGCGTCCGCGGCCTCGCCTTCATCCCGGAGGAACGGCTGGGCCGCGGCGCGATCGCTGAATATTCGCTGGCGGCGAATGCCCTGCTGACCCGGATCGACGCGGTGACCGCACCGCGCGGGCTGCTGGACCTGGTGGCGATCCAGGCGCTGGCAGCGCGGCTGATCGCCCGCTTCGGCGTGCGCTGTTCGGGCATCGCCGCGCAGGGGCGCAGTCTGTCGGGCGGCAACATGCAGAAATTCATCGTGGGGCGGGAGATCGACGCCGGCCCGCGCGTGCTGCTGGCGGCGCACCCGACCTGGGGCGTCGATATCGGCGCCGCGTTGGCGATCCGGCAGGACCTGATGAACCTGGCCGCCGCCGGCGCCGGCGTGCTGGTGGTGAGCGAGGATCTGGACGAGTTGCTGGAGATCGCCGACCGCATCGCGGTGCTGAGCGGCGGGCGTCTCTCCCCGCCGATGCCGGTGGCGGATGCCACCATCGAGGGGATCGGCCTGCTGATGGGCGGGGCGGAACAGGTGGCGCATGCAACTGCGGCTTGAGGCCCGGCCGGAGCCGTCGCGCGCCATGCTCTGGCTCTCGCCGGTGCTGGCGGCGCTGCTGGCCGCTGCCGGCGGTGGCGTGGTCTTCGCGCTGCTCGGCTACGATCCCGCGGTGGCGCTGGCGACGCTGTTCCTGGAACCGCTCTCGACGCTGGACGGGCTGACCGAGCTTGGCCTCAAGGCGACGCCGCTGCTGCTGTGTGCCATCGGCATCGCGGTCGGCGTGCGGGCCAGCATCTGGAACATCGGCGCCGAGGGACAGCTGACCATGGGCGCGATCGCCGGCGGCGGCGTCGCCCTGGCCTTCGGTGGGCAAGGCCATTGGTGGGTGCTGCCGCTGATGCTGCTGGCGGGCGCCGCGGGCGGCGCCGCCTGGGCGGCCATCCCCGCGCTGCTGAAGACCCGCTTCAACGCGCATGAGATCCTGACGACCTTGATGCTGAGCTACGTCGCGGTGCAATTCCTCGGCTGGCTGGTGCACGGCCCCTGGATCGACCCGGAGGGCTTCAACTTCCCACAGACCAAGATGTTCGACGACGATGCGCTGCTGCCGGTGCTGGTCGAGGGGTCGCGGCTGCATGCCGGTTTCCTGCTGGCGCTGCTGGCGGTGCCGCTGGCCTGGCTGCTGCTGAGCCGCACCGTCACCGGCTTCCACCTGCGCACCGTCGGGCTGGCGCCGGCGGCGGCCCGCTATGCGGGCTTTTCCGCCGAGGGCGCGGTGTGGTTCAGCCTGGTGCTGTCCGGCGCCCTGGCCGGGCTGGCCGGCGTCTGCGAGGCGGCGGGGCCGGTCGGCCAGCTCCAGCCGATGATGTCGCCCGGCTACGGCTTCGCCGCCATCATCGTCGCCTTCATGGGCCGCCTGCATCCGGTGGGCATCCTCGGCGCCTCGCTGCTCATGGCGCTGCTCTATCTGGGCGGGGAGCAGTTGCAGGTGTCCATGCAATTGCCGATCGCGGCGACCGGGACGATCCAGGGCATGCTGCTGTTCTTCCTGCTGGCGACCGATGTCTTCGTCGACCAGCGCCTAGTGGTGCGCCGGGCGGTGGCGCATGGATGACGGCTTCGCCCTTGTCGCCCTGCTGGTCGCCACGCTGCGGGCGGCGACGCCGCTGCTGCTGGCCGGATTCGGGGAACTTGTCGCCGAACGCTCCGGGGTGCTCAACCTGGGCGTCGAAGGGATGATGCTGGTCGGCGCCGCGGCCGGCTTCATCGCCACGGCGTCCACCGGCAATCCACTGCTGGGCCTGGCGGTCGCGGCGGTGGCGGGCGCGCTCATGGCGCTGCTGTTCGGCTTCCTGACGCTGACCCTGCGGGCCAACCAGGTCGCCTGCGGCCTGGCGCTGACCATCTTCGGCGTCGGCCTCTCGGCGCTGATCGGCCTGCCCTACCAGGGCACGCCAATCACCGGCCTGGCGACGGTGATCTGGCCGGACCTCGATTCGGCCAGCCCGATGGCGCAGCAATTCATGCTGCTCGACCCCGTGGTCTGGCTGGCGCTGGCGACGCCGGCGCTGGTCTGGGCCTTCCTCTATCGCACGCGGCACGGGCTGGTGGTGCGGGCGGTGGGCGAAAGCCACGACGTCGCCCATGCACTCGGCTACTCGGTGCTGCGGGTGCGCTATGCCGCGGTGACCTTCGGCGGGGCGATGGCCGGTCTCGCCGGCGCCTACCTCTCGCTCGTCTATACCCCGATGTGGACCGAGAACATGGTGGCGGGGCGCGGCTGGATCGCCTTGGCGCTGGTGGTCTTCTCCGCCTGGAAACCGGCCTGGCTGGCGCTCGGCGCCGTGCTGTTCGGCTTCGTCACCATCGCGCAATTCCATGCCGGCGCCTTCGGCCTGGATGTCTCGCCGCACCTGCTGTCGATGCTGCCCTACCTCGCCACCGTGGTGGTGCTGGTGCTGATCTCCCGCGACGCCACGCGGCTCAAGCTCAACGCCCCCGCGGCGCTGGGCAAGCCGTTCAGCGCCGCCGGCTGAACCCCGAAACCGTGAATGGGACCTATCGCATGAGCCTTCTTCGCCGTTCGCTGCTGGCCGCGCCGCTGGCGCTGCCCGCCGTCGCCATGGGCCGTCGCGCCGCCGCGGCCGACCCCTTCAAGGTCGCCTTCCTGTATGTGTCGCCGATCGGCGATGCCGGCTGGACCTTCCAGCACGAGATGGGCCGCCGCGCGGTGGATGCCGCGCTCGGCGCCGCGGTGAAGACCAGCTACGTCGAGAACGTGCCCGAGGGCGCCGATGCGGAGCGCGTCATCCGCCGCTTGGCGCAGGACGGCAACCAGCTGATCTTCACGACCTCCTTCGGCTACATGAACCCGACCGAGAAGGTGGCGAAGGCCTTCCCGAAACAGAAATTCGAGCACGCGACGGGCTACAAGCGCGGGCCGAACCTGGCGACCTATTCGGCCCGCTATTACGAGCCGCGCTACCTGACCGGCATCGTCGCCGGGCGGCTGTCGAAGACCGGCGTGATCGGCTACGTCGCCGCCTTCCCGATCCCGGAAGTGATCCAGGGCATCAACGCGGTGCTGCTCGGTGCCCGCAGCGTGAACCCGAACGCGACGATCAAGGTGATCTTCACCTCATCCTGGTTCGACCCGGGCAAGGAACGCGCGGCGGCCGACACGCTGGTGGCGCAGGGCGCCGACTACCTGACGCAGCACACCGACAGCACCGCAGTGGTGCAGGCGGCGGAAGAGAAGGGCGTCTGGGTCAGCGGCTACGACAGCGACATGCTGAAATACGGCCCGAAGACCCACACCACCGCGGTCGAGATGCATTGGGACGACTACTATATCGACCGGGTGAAGAAGGCGATCGCCGGCACCTGGGTGACCGGCGACGTCTGGGGCGGCATGGCGAGCGGGATGGTCAAGCTGTCGAAGTTCAACCCGAACCTGCCGCCGGCCCTGGTCGCCGAGATCGGCGCGAAGACCGAGGAAATCAAGTCCGGCAGATTCGTGGTCTTCACGGGCCCGCTGAAGGACCAGTCGGGCGCGGTGCGCGTGCCGGCGGGGGTGAAGATGGGCGACCCAGAGATCCTCGGGATGAACTGGTTCCTGGACGGCGTGCAGGGGAAGGTCTGACCCGGCCTCTTTTTTCTTGCGGGGCGGTCAGCCGCCCCGCAGCACTTCCAGCGCCTGGGACGTATAGAAGCCGCGCGCCACGCGCTGCGTGCGCGCGGTGCGCCAGCCCCGCATGGCGGGATCGGCCTCGATGCGCTTGCGCAGGTTGCGCTCCCCCACCGGGACGATGGCGGGCGACCGGTCGCCGCGCGGCACCAGCCGGCCGACCGCGAGGAAGGCTTCCAGGAAGGCGCTGCTCGGCGCGAAGGTGAAGAGCATCGAGTCCTTGGTGCGCGCGGCCATGCCGGACAGGACGCGCACCACATCGGCCGGCTTGTAGTGGATCAGGCTGTCCATCCCGACCACGTGGTCGAATTCGCCCCAGGCCGGATCGAACATGTCGCCGACGCGGAAGTCGATCCGGCCTTCGCCATGGTCGCCGCCGATGCGTTCCTCCGCCAGCGCGACGAGCTGCGGCGAAAGGTCGACCGCCACGACATGCGCACCGCGCAGCGCCGCCGCCTGCGCCAGCGCGCCGGTGCCGCAGCCGGCATCGAGGATGCGCCGGCCGCGCAGATCCTGCGGCAGCCAGGACAGCAATGTGCCGCGCATCGTGTCGCGGCCCGCCCGCACCGTGGCGCGGATGCCGCTGACCGGGGCGTCGGAGGTCAGCCGCTTCCAGGCTTCGACCGCGGTGCGGTCGAAGTAGGTCTCCAGCTGCTGGCGGCGGTCCGCATAGGTGGCGGTGGGCATCCGGCTTCTCCCGTTCAGGCCGCGACGACGCCTTCGAGCCGATCCTCCAGCTCCTCACCCGCCCGGCGCAGCCGGTCGAGCACCGAGGCATCCGGGGACCAGTAATTGCGCTCCTGCGCCTCGATCAGCCGGTTGGCGATCTGCGCCGAGGCGGTCGGGTTCAGCTTCGCCATGCGGTCGCGCATCTCAGGGTCGAGGACGTAGGTCTCGGCCAGCTTCTCGTAGACCCAAGGGGCGACCTCGCCGGTGGTGGCGGACCAGCCCATGGTGTTGGTCACGTGGGCCTCGATCTCGCGCACGCCCTCGAAGCCGTGCTTCAGCAGGCCCTCGTACCACTTCGGGTTCAGCGCGCGGGTCCGCGTCTCCAGCGTCACCTGCTCGGAGATGGTGCGCACCACGCCGTCGCCGCGGGTCTGGTCGCCGATATAGACCGCCGACGCATTGCCGCCGCGCGCCTTGCGCACCGCCCGGCTGATGCCGCCCAGCGTGTCGAAGTAGTGGTCCACCGTGGTGACGCCGACCTCGATGCTGTCGAGGTTCTGGTAGGTCACCTCGACGGTGGCCAGGACACCGGCGAAGACCGCGTCCGACCGAGCCGGCTTGCCGTCCACGCCATAGGCAAAGCCCTTGCGCTTGACGAAGGCGTCGCCGAGTTCGTCCTCGTCGGCCCAGGCGCCCTCGCCCACCAGCGAGTTCACGTTGGCGCCGTAGGTGCCATCGGCGTTGCAGAAGACCCGCAGCGCCGCCTCCTCGATCGTGCCGCCATGCTGGGCGATATGCGCCAGGGCATGGGCGCGCACGTGGTTCTGCTCCACCGGTTCGTCGGCCGAGGCAGCCAGCAGCGCGGCCTCCGCCAGCAGCTTCATCTGCAAGGGCAGCAGGTCGCGGAAGATGCCCGACAGCGTCACCACCACGTCGATCCGCGGCCGGCCGAGCGCCTCCAGCGGCAGCAGGGTGGCGCCGGCCAGGCGGCCGTAGCTGTCGAAGCGTGGCGCGGCACCCATCAGCGCCAGCGCCTGGGCGATCGGCCCGCCCTCGGTCTTCAGGTTGTCGGTACCCCAGAGCACCATCGCCACCGTCTCCGGCAGCCCGTTGCCGTCGGCGATGTGGCGGTCCAGCAGCCGCTGCGCCTGCCGTGCGCCGTCCTGCACCGCGAAGGTGCTGGGCAGCTTGAAGGGGTCGAAGCCGTGCAGGTTGCGGCCCGTCGGCAGCACGTCCAGCGTGCGCAGCAGGTCGCCGCCCGGCGCCGGGCGGATGTAGCGGCCATCGAGGGCGTGCAGGATGCCAGGGATCTCGTTGTCCTGGCCCAGCAGCGCGTCGTACTTCGCCCGGTCCGCCGCGTCGGTCACCCCGGCGGCGTCCAGCATCTCCGCCCGCTGCGCCGCATCCGGCGGCTCGCCGACCACGTGCAGGCCATGCGGGATCAGCGTGTATTCCAGTTCCAGCAGCGCGCGGCCGAGCTTGTCGATCTCGGCCACCGCGGTGTCGCCCCAGACCGGCTCGGACGTCGCCAGGTTCACCTCGGTCGCCTGGGCCTGGATCAGCCCGGACAGCGCGGCGCGCTGGCCGATATCGGCATCGGGTTCCAGCCCGCGCCAGCGGTCGATGCTGGACTTCAGGTCGAGCAGGCCGCGGTAGAGGCCGGCCGAGGCGACCGGCGGCGTCAGGTAGCTGACCAGCGTCGCGCCGGCGCGGCGCTTGGCGATCATGCCCTCCGACGGGTTGTTCGAGGCGTACAGATAGAAGTTGGGCAGGTCGCCGATCAGCCGGTCCGGCCAGCAGGCGCCGGACATGCCGGCCTGCTTGCCGGGCATGAATTCCAGCGCGCCATGGGTGCCGAAATGGAGGACCGCATGCGCCCCGAAATCCTCGCGCAGCCAGCGGTAGAAGGCGGTGAAGGCGTGGGTCGGGGCGAAGCCGTGCTCGAACAGCAGCCGCATCGGGTCGCCTTCGTAGCCGAAGCCGGGCTGGATGCCGACGAAGACGTTGCCGAGCTGCACGCCGAGGACGAAGATGTCGCGCCCGTCGCTCTGCTGCTTGCCCGGGGCCGGGCCCCAGCTCGCCTCGATCTCGGCCAGCCAGGGGGTGCGGCGGAGCTGGTCGTCGGCGGAGACGCGGGCGGCGACATTGGCGGTGGTGCCGAAGCGCTCGCGGTTGCCGTTGATCACCATCTCCCGCAGCACGTCGTGGTTTTCCGGCACCTCCACCGTGTAGCCGGCCGCCTGCATGGCCCGCAGCGTATTGTGCAGGGAAGCAAAGACGCCGAGATAGGCCGCCGTGCCGGTGGTGCCGGCATTGGGCGGGAAGTTGAACAGCACGGTGGCGACCTTGCGCGACGCCCGCTCGCTCCGCCGCAGGGCGACCAGCTTCGCCACCCGCGCCGCCAGCATCGTGGCGCGCTCGGGGTGGGAGACCATGTCGCGGGCGCAGTTCACGCCGTCGCAGCCGGCGCAGCGCTCCTCCGGGAATTCGGAGGCGCCGCAGCGGCCGCCGAAGGTCATCGGCCAGATGCCGCCATCGAGCTCGGGGATGGCGACCATCATGGTCGCCTCCACCGGCAGCAGGCCGCGCTGGTCGGCGGTCCATTGCCGCATGGTCTGGAATTCGAGCGGATGCGCCGTGACATAGGGCACGTCGAGCTTCGCCAGCGCTTCCTCGGCGGCATGCGCGTCGTTGTAGGCCGGGCCGCCGACCAGGGAGAAGCCGGTCAGTGAGACCACCGCATCGACCTGCGGTACGCCGTCGCGCAGGAAGAAGCGGTCCATCGCCGGGCGGGCATCGAGGCCGGAGGCGAAGGCGGGGATGACGTTCAGCCCGCGTGCCTCCAGCGCCGCGATCATGCCGTCGTAATGCCGGGCGTTGTTGGCCAGCACGTAGGAGCGCAGCAGCAGGACCCCGACGGTGCCCTTGGTGCCGGGCCGCGGCAGCGCTGCCAAATCCTCCGTCACCCGTCCCTTGGCGCGCGGGTGGTACAGGCCGCAATCCGGATATTCGATCGGCGGGGCGACCTTCAGCGTCCCGGCCAGCGCGCGGCGCTGTCCCGTGGCATAGCGGTTGACCAGCAGCGCGACCATGTTGGCCAGGTTGTCCGAGGAGCCGGCGAGCCAGTAGGACAGCGTGAGGAAATAGGCGCGCACGTCCTGCGCCGTGCCGGGGATGAATTTGAGGAGCTTCGGCAGCTCCCGCAGCATCTTCATCTGGCCCTTGCCGCTGGCCGCGGCGCCCTTGGGCTTGCCGCGCAGCCGCTTCAGCAGGCCGACGATGCCCTTGGCCTCGCCCGCCATGCTGAACTTGCCGAGCCGGGTGAGGCGCATGACCTCCGGCGCCGACAGGGCGCACACCAGCGCATCGCAATTGTCGCGGCGGGCGGCCAGCGCCGGCTGCACCAGGCGGATATGGTCTTCCAGGAACAGCATGCCGGCAATGATGATGTCGGCGCGGCCGATATCTTCTATGCAGGCGGCGAGCGCGACCGGGTCGGCGGCGAATTCGTCGGCGGCGTGCAGGGACAGTTCCAGCCCGGGCAGGCTGCGGCGCAGTTGTTGGCGGGCGTCGGTCACGGCGCTGCCGAAGTGGCTGTCCATGGTCACGATCGCGACCCTGACGGGGATCATGGCCGCGGCCCTTCGCCCTGACACGTGCGGCTTCGGCCGATTGCCTTCACGGATGTCCCCTCATGAGTAGCCCTCACAGCGCCATTTTGGGCCGGGGGCAGAAAGTGTCAATCAAAACTGACGTCCATGCTTCTTGACGGTTGTTCTGGCCTGACATGGCTTCCCGGCATCGTCCAGCGGTCGCCGCTGCCGCTCACAATCGCTGCGGCGATTATTTGCCAGGCGCCGCTGAAATCAGGGAACATGACGACCATATGCAGAACACGCTGCGGACCGATGAAATGCGGCCGATGAAAAAGCTGCACCATGATTTTCTGGCGCCGGCGGATGGTCTGCCCTGCCGGGGGCGCAATTGCTGGAAGGACAGGCCGAAGCGCCGTTCCAACCTGCCGCCCGACTTGCCGTGCTGATCCCGGATCCGAAGGAGCCCAGCGTGACCAGCCGTACAAGCCGCGAGGATCTGGTCTTCCACCGCCCCTTCCGCCTGCGCGGCTGGTCCCAGCCGCATCCTGCCGGCACCTATGCGCTGGAGACGGAGGAGGAGCTGATCGAGGGCCTCTCCTTCCCCGCCTATCGCCGCGTCGGCACCACGCTCACCCGGGCGACCAGCCAGGGCGGCCAACTCCGCCAGGTCATCCCGGTGGACCCGGCCGAGATCGCCGCCGTCCTGGCCGCCGACCAGGCCCAGGGCGATGCCGCGCCATGAGCGCCGTCACCCACCCCCGCTGGGACGGCAGGCGCATGCTGTTCGAGGTGCTGGACGCTGACCGCGCCGTGCCCTGCGCCATCTCGCTCACCGCCCTGCAGGATCTCAGCGAGACGCGCCGCTTCAGCCCGGCGGACCTGCTCGGCTGCTTCGCCCTGGCGCGCGGCCGGATCGGCGCCATCGCGCTGCGCAAGCTGCGTGCCCGCCGCGGCGGCGTGACCGGCCTGTTGCATATCTGGTCGGACGACATCGGCGACCCACCCCCGGCCAGTGCGCCCGCCGCGGCCCGCATCCCGCGCGCCCGGCTCCTGGCCTGACCACGAAGGAGAGCGACATGGCCAAGGGCCAGAAACGCAACAGCCGCGAGGCCAAGAAGCCGAAATCGGCGAAGAAGCCGGCCAGCGGCGCCGCGCCGTCGGCCTTCGCGCAGCCGCCCGCGCCCCTGCCGCACAAGGCGGCGAAGCGGGACGCCTAGCGTGGCGGGCTGGCTCCGTGGCGTGCTCGGCCGCTGGCGCTACCGCCGGCGCTGGGCGCGGCTGGCTGCGGAGGCCCTGGCGGCGGCGGATGGCGCCACGGCGCGGCTCGACCGCGAGCGGCGTCGCGCCGCCTAATCCGAATCCGGCCGGCCGCGCATCCGCTTGACGTCGCCGCGCTTGGCCTTGCCCTCCAGCCGGCGGGTCTTCGAGCCCAGCGTCGGCTTGGTCGGCCGGCGCGGCGGCGGCGGCGGGGTGGCGGCCTCGCGGATCAGCTCCAGCAGCCGCTCCCGCGCATCCTCCCGGTTGCGCAATTGCGTCCGGTGGCGCTGGGCGGTGATGACCAGCACGCCCTCCCCGGTGACCCGCCTCCCGCCCAGCCGCAGCAGCCGCTGCCGCACCGGCTCCGGCAGGTTCGGGCTATGGGCGACGTCGAAGCGGAGCTGAACGGCGGTCTCCACCTTCTGGATGTTCTGCCCGCCGGCGCCGGAGGCGCGCAGGAAATCCTCCTGCAGCTCGGCTTCCTCGATGCTGATGCGCGGGGTCACGCGGATCAGCATGGCGGCAGCAGGGGCAGGGTCGGCTGCTCATCCTTCAGCGCCACGCCGGTTTCGCCCAATTGCCGGGCGGCGCCGGCCAGCCAGGCCAGCTTCTCCGCCGCCTGCACCGGGGCAAGGCCGCCGGGGCGGATGTTGGAGATGCAATTGCGTTCCGCATCCGTCCGGCCGCGGCGCGGATTCCACGTCAGGTAGATGCCGAGGCTGTCGAGCGCGGTCAGGCCGGGCCGCTCGCCGATCAGCATCGCCACCATGGCCACGCCCATTGCCCCGCCGATCTCGTCGCCCAGCGCCACACGCGCCTGGTCGGCGACGACGATCGGCGCCACTTCCAGCCCCGCCCGGCGCAGCAGCGGCAGGGCGGCGGCGACCACCGCCGGGGCATGCGCTTGCACGCCGGTGGCGCAGAGCCCATCCGCCAGGACGAACAGGAAGGCGCCCGGCGCGGCCGGCAGGCGGTCCCGGTCGGCCTCCCGCAGCCGGCGGCCGAGATCGGGCCGCAGCAGATAGGCGCGGCGGTCCGGCGCCTGGCTGGCGACCCGCACCATGGGCAGGCCGAGCGGCGCCAGTGCCGCGCCCAGCGCGGCGGCGTCGAGGCCCGAATGCACCGCATCCCGCGCCCGCGCATGGGCTTCCTGGAAATCCAGATGCGCCGCCGTGGGCAGCCCATTGCCGGCGCGGCCCAGCGCTACCCGGGCGCTGGTGAAGCGGCGCAATTCGGTCCAGCGGGTCGGTGCGGTCATGCCAGCCCCACCAGCGCCGGCGCCATGGCCCGCGGCAATTCGCCGGCGCCGCTCGCCGCCTCGATCCCCATGCGCTCCATCCAGGCGGCGAATTCCGGTGCCGGGCGGCGGCCGAGCGCGGCGCGCAGATAGAGCCCGTCGTGAAAGGAGGTGGATTGGTAGGCGAGCATCACGTCATCCGCCCCCGGCACGCCCATGATGTAGGTGATGCCGGCAACGCCGAGCAGCGTCAGCAGCGCATCCATATCGTCCTGGTCGGCCTCGGCATGGTTGGTGTAGCAGACATCCACCCCCATCGGCAGGCCGAGCAGCTTGCCGCAGAAATGATCCTCCAGCCCCGCCCGGGTGATCTGCTTGCCGTCGTACAGGTATTCCGGGCCGATGAAGCCGACGACGGAATTGACCAGCAGCGGCGCGAATTCGCGCGCGACGGCATAGGCGCGGGCCTCGATCGTCTGCTGGTCGCAGCCATGATGCGCCTCGGCGCTCAGCGCGCTGCCCTGGCCGGTCTCGAAATACATCACGTTGTCGCCGAGCGTCCCGCGCTTGAGCGACAGCGCCGCCTCCCGCGCCTCCCGCAGCAAGCCGAGCGAGACGCCGAAGCTGCGGTTCACGCCTTCGGTCCCGCCGATGGACTGGAACACCAGGTCGAGCGGCGCGCCGCGGTCGATCGCCAGCAGGCTGGTGGTGACATGCGCCAGCACGCAGGTCTGGGTCGGGATGGCGTAGCGGTCCCGCACCGCATCCAGCAATTCCAGCAGGCGGACGGTGTTGTCGATGTTGTCGGTCGCCGGGTTGACGCCGATGACCGCATCCCCGGCGCCCAGCAGCAGGCCATCGAGGATCGCCGCGGCGACACCGCGCGGGTCGTCCACCGGGTCGTTCGGCTGGAGCCGGATGGACAGCGTCCCGGGCAGCCCGATGGTGTTGCGGAAGCGGGTGGTGACGCGGCACTTGGCGGCGATGGCGACCAGGTCCTGCAACCGGCAGATCTTGCTGACCGCCGCCGCCATCTCCGGCGTCAGGCCGGGGCGGAGCGCCGCCAGCGCCTCGGGCGTCGCCGCGCCGCCCAGCAGCCAGTCACGGAAGCCGCCGACCGTCAGGTGGGCGACCGGGGCGAAGGCGGCGCTGTCGTGGCGGTCCTGGATCAGCCTTGTGACCTCGTCCGCCTCGTACGGGATCACCGCCTCATTCAGGAAGTGCCGCAGCGGCAGGTCGGCCAGGGCGCGCTGCGCCGCGACGCGTTCCTGCGCGGTCTCCGCAGCGACGCCGGCCAGCACGTCGCCGGAGCGCAGCGGCGTGGCGCGTGCGAGCAGGGCGCGGAGGTCCGGGAACACGAAGCGCGTGCTGCCCACCACCTGCGCGAAAGCCATCGACCCCTCCGATCCGGACCCGGGCGATGCATAGCACGGGGCATGCCGCGCCCGGCACCCATCCGCGCTTGACGCTGCCGGCCCGCGGGGAGGAGCATTTCCGCCGAAAGGCCCGGCAAGGGTCACCGGTCGGAGGAAAAGCCATGAAATTCGGCGTCTTCTACGAGCTACAGTTGCCCAGGCCCTGGGGCCCGCACAGCGAGCGCGACCTTTATCAGGACGCGCTCTCGCAGCTCGAACTGGCAGACCGCCTGGGCTACGACCATGCCTGGCAGGTCGAGCACCATTTCCTCGAGGAATACTCGCACTCCCCGGCGCCGGAGGTCTTCCTCGGCGCCGCCAGCCAGCGGACGCAGCGCATCCGGCTCGGCCACGGGATCGTCCAGCTCACCACCAACCACCCGGCGCGGGTGGCGGAGCGCGTCGCCAGCCTCGACCTGCTGAGCAATGGCCGGGTCGAGCTGGGCCTGGGCGAGGGCGCCAGCATCACCGAGCTCGGCCCCTTCGAGCGCAGCATGGAGGAGAAGCGCGCGGTCTGGGAGGATGCGGTGCGCTGCCTGATGCCGATGTTCTCCCATGAAGGCTGGGAATATGACGGCCCCTACTTCCAATTCCCGCTGCGCAACGTGCTGCCCAAGCCGCTGCAGCGCCCGCATCCGCCGCTCTGGGTCGCCTGCTCGCAGCTTGAGACCATCGAGATGGCGGGGCGCCGCGGCATGGGCGCGCTGGGCTTCCAGTTCCTCTCGGCCGATGCGGCGCATGCCTGGGTGCATGCCTACTACAACAGCTACGTGAAGCGGCTGGACAAGCTGACCGAGTACCAGACCAACCCGAACATCGCGATCGTCAGCTACTTCATGTGCGCCGAGACGGATGAAGAGGCGCGGCGCCGCGCCGATGGCGTCACCTTCTTCCAGTTCGCCCTGCGCTACTACGGCGCGGCGAAGGGGCGGGAACGCGCCAGGCCCGGCACGGTCAGCCTGTGGGACGAGTACAATGCCTGGAAGCGGGCGAACCCGGAGGCGGTGGCGCGGGCCCTGGCCGGTGGGCTGATCGGCTCGCCGGAGACGCTGCGGCGCAAGCTGCGGAAATTCGAGGCTTCCAACATCGACCAGGTCATCCTGCTGAACCAGGCGGGCAACAACACGCATGCCGACATCTGCAGCAGCCTGGAGCTCTTCGCGCGGGAGGTGATGCCCGAATTCCACGCGCGGGAGCCGGCACACCAGGCCTGGAAGCAGCGGGTCCTGACAGGAGAGATCACGTTGGAGGAAATCGACACCCAGCCGTTCCGCGACCGCTTCGGTCCCAACGCCGTGCGGGTGGCCGCGGAATGAGCCAGCTTCCCGAAGCCCGGCCCGAGGAGGTCGGCCTTTCCACCAGGCGGCTGGAGGCGATGGACGCCCTGCTGCGCGACCGCGTGGCCGCCGGCCACCTGCCCGGCGCCGTGGTGCTGGTCGGGCGGCAGGGCCGCATCGCCTGGCACAGCGCCGTCGGCCACCGTGATCCGGCCAGCGGCGCGCGGATGCGGACGGACACGATCTTCCGCATCTATTCGATGACCAAGCCGATGGTCTCGGTCGGGGTCATGATGCTGCTGGAGGAAGGCCGGCTGCTGCTGGGCGAGCCGATCGGCAAGTACCTGCCGGAGCTGGCGAGCATGACGGTGGCGGCGGAGGGCGGTCCGGTCCCGGCCGCACCGATCACCATCCAGGACCTGCTGCGGCATACCTCCGGCCTCACCTACGAATTCCGCGGCACCGGGCCGGTGCAGCAGGCCTATGCCGCCGCCGGCATCGCCCGCCGCGGCCAGACCAATGCCGACCAGGTGGCGATGCTGGGCGCGCTGCCGCTGCTGCACCAGCCCGGCACGCGCTGGGAGTACAGCCGCTCGACCGACGTGCTCGGCAGGCTGATCGAGGTGGTCTCCGGCCAGACGCTCGGCGCCTTCCTCCAGGCGCGGATCTGCGGCCCGCTCGGCATGGTCGATACCGCCTTCCATGTCCCGCCGGCGCAGCAGGACCGGCTGGCGGAGGCTTTCGCCCACGATCCGGAAACCGGCGCCGAGGTGGCGCTGCTGGGGGTGCGGGAGCCGCCCTCCTTCGAATCGGGCGGCGGCGGCATGGTCTCGACCAGCGGTGACTATGCCCGCTTCCTGCAGATGCTGACGGATGGTGGGCAGCTTGGCGGGGTGCGGCTGCTGGGACGCAAGACGGTGGAGCTGATGACCGCCGACCATCTGGGCGCCATCGCCGGCAGCACCGACCTGCTGCCGGCGGGGCATGGCTTCGGCCTGGGCTTCGCGGTGCGGCGCGACCGCGGCATGGCGGTCACGCCGGGCTCGATCGGCATGTACTACTGGAGCGGGATGGCCGGCACGACCTTCTGGGTCGACCCCGCCGAGGAGCTGAGCGTAGTCTTCATGATGCAGGGGCCTGGGCAGCGGGAGCATTACCGGGCGCTGCTGCGCGACCTGGTCTATGCCGCCATCGTGGATTGACCTCCATGCAGTGGAAGGTGGGGCAGGTCACCATCACGAAGGTGGTGGAACTGGAGATGGCTGGCGGCAGCCGCTTCCTGCTGCCGCAGGCGACGCCGGAGGCGGTTCGGGAGATCGACTGGCTGGCGCCGCATTTCGCCGATGAGGCGGGCAAGCTCCGCCTCAGCATCCATGCGCTGATCATCGAGACGCCGGGCGGCCGGCGCATCCTGGTCGATACCTGCCTGGGCAACGACAAGCAGGGTCGGAAGATCCCGCACTGGAACGGCCGGCAGGGCCGTTTCCTGGAGGACCTGGCGGCGGCCGGCTACCCGGCCGAGAGCATCGACACCGTGCTCTGCACCCATCTGCACACCGACCATGTCGGCTGGAACACGCGGCTGCTGGACGGCCGCTGGGTGCCGAGCTTCCCGCGCGCCCGCTACGTCTTCGGCGCGCGCGAATACGCCCATTGGTCGCGGCCGGAGGCAGGCGAGGCATCGCAGCGCGCGGTCTTCGCCGACAGCGTGCAGCCGATCATGGACGCCGGGCTGGCGGAGCTGGTGGAGGCCGACCACCGGCTGTGTGAGGAGGTGCGGCTGGTGCCGAGCTTCGGCCATACGCCGGGCCATGTCAGCGTGCTGATCGAATCCGCGGGGGAGGAGGCGCTGATCACCGGCGATATCGCCCACCACCCCTGCCAGCTGGCCCGGCCGCACTGGAACTCCACCGCCGATGGTGACCCGGCGCAGGCGGAGGCGACGCGGCATGCGATCTTCGGCGGGTTGGCCGGGCGGCCGGTGCTGGTGATCGGCACGCATTTCGCCGGGCCGAGCGCGGGGCGGGTCACGCGGGACGGCGATGCCTATCGGCTGCTGGTCTGCTGGTAGCGGGGGTGTCAACGGATTGCCGCTGCCGCGGCGGGGCGGCAGAGTGCAGCCATCCGGGGCGCCCGCCGCCCCCAAGCAACGACCACGTCCGAGGATCGCATCATGGCCACCGCATCCGGGCCCGACTACGAGCAGCTTTTCCGCAAGGGCGTGCCGGCGCCGGCGCCGCGCTTCACCGGCTTCCCGAAGTACAACTTCATCGGCGGTCATAACGACCCGACCATGCTGCCGGTCGAGGCGCTGGCGGAGTGCGCCGCCGCCGCGCTGCGGCGGGACGGTGCTTCCCTCTCGTTGTACAACCTCGGCCATGGCCCGCTCGGCCATCGCGGCATGCGCGACCTGGTGGTGGACAAGCTGCGGCGCCACCGCGGGATCGAGACGACGCGGGAGGAGGTGCTGCTGACCTCCGGCTCGCTCCAGGGCCTCGACCTGGTCAACAGCCTGTTGCTCGAGCAGGGCGACACGGTGCTGTTCGAGGAACTCTCCTATGGCGGCGCCATCTCCCGCGTCCGCACGTTGGGCGTGAACGTCGTGCCGATGCCGCTGGATGACGAAGGCATCCGGATCGACGCGCTGTCCGATACGCTGGACGCGCTGAAGGCCAGGGGCGCCACGCCGAAATACCTCTACACCATCCCGACCATCCAGAACCCGACCGGGTCGATCCTGCCGCTGGAACGGCGGGAACAATTGTTGAAGCTGGCCCGCGCGCATGGCGTCCCGGTGTTCGAGGATGAGTGCTACGCCGACCTGATCTGGGCGGGGCAGGAGGCGCCGCCCGCGCTCTATGCCATGGACCCGGCGCAGGTGATCCATATCGGCAGCTTCTCGAAGACCCTCGCGCCGGCGCTGCGCTCCGCCTACGCCGTCGCGCCCTGGCCGGTGCTGGCGCGGCTGGTCGCGTTGAAGACCGATGCCGGCAGCGCCTCGGTCGAACAGATGCTGGTCGCCGAATACTTCTCCCGCAACTTCGACAGCCATGTCGCGGCGCTGTCCGGGGTGCTGAAGGAGAAGCTGGACGTGATGGTGGAGGCGGTGGCGCGCGAATTCGGCAGCGCCGCCGAATGCTTCGTCCCCAAGGGCGGCATCTTCCTCTGGATCAGGCTGCCGCCCGAAATCGACGTGCGCAAGCTGGTCAAGCCGGCGGCCGAGCGCGGCATCGCCTTCAACCCCGGCCCCGAATGGGCCGTGGTGCCCGATGCGGCAAGCTCCCAGCTCCGTCTCTGCTTCGCGCTGCCGTCGAAGGAGGAGATCCGCGAGGGCGTCGCCGCCTTCGCCCGGGTCTGCTTCGAGCAGACCGGCATCCCGGCGCAGAGCGGCAACATCCGCCACGGCTGACCGGCCCTGCCGCGGCTGCTATCCAGCGGGAGCGGCAGGAGGGTGGGGTATGCTGGACCAGGTCGATGGCCTTGCGGCGCACGAGGCAGAGGTCGCCCGCGACCTGGACCTGCTGCGGCTGCCTCCGGCCAATTGGACCGCGCCCGTTACCGGCCCGGGCGGGGAGAAGGTGCTGGACGTGCTGGTGGTCGGCGCCGGCATGTACGGCATCGCCGCCACCGCCGCCCTCACCTTCAAGGGCCTCCGCAATATCCTGATGCTGGACCGCGCGCCGGCGGGCCGGGAAGGCCCCTGGGCGACGACGGCGCGGATGGAGACGCTGCGCTCACCGAAGCACCTGCCGGGCGTCGCGCTCGGCATCCCGTCGCTGACCTTCCGGGCCTGGTTCGAGGCGCGCTCCGGCGCCGATGCCTGGGACCGCCTCTACAAGATCGCCAATGCCGATTGGCAGGACTACCTCACTTGGGTCCGCCGCGTGCTGCACCTGCCGGCGGCGAATGGGGTGGAACTGCTATGCGTCGAACCGCGCGGTGAATTGCTGGCGGCGGTGCTGCGGCAGGATGGGGCTCAGCGCGTGCAACTGACCCGCCGGCTGGTTCTGGCCACCGGCCGCGGCGGCACCGGCGGCTTCGGCGTGCCGGCCGGGATCGATCCGGACCTCTGGCCTGACCTCGCGGCGCATGGCGGCGACCCGATCGATTTCGCCGCGCTGCGCGGCCGCTCCATCGCCGTGCTCGGTGGCGGCCCAACGGCCTGGGACAATGCCGCGACGGCGCTGGAGCGCGGCGCCACGCGGGTGGACATGCTGGTCCGGCGCGCCGTGCTGCCGCAGGTCAACAAGGGCCGCGGCTCGGCGCATCCGGGCTTCTTCGAAGGCTGGGCGACGCTGCCGCCGGCGGAGAAGTGGCGAATCCTGACCTACATGCATGACCTGCAGTCGCCGCCGCCGCATGAATCCGTCCACCGCGCGCTGCGGCTGCCAGGCTTCCACATCCGCCTCGGGACGCCGGTGCGGCGGGCGGTCCGGGAGGACGGGCGGGTGCGGCTCGACCTCGGCGATGCCGGGTCCCTGCTCGCAGACTTCCTTATCCTCGGCACCGGCTATGGGGTCGATGTCGGGCGGATCGTCGAATTGGGGCCGCTTGCCGCACGGATCGCCACCTGGGGCGACCGCTTCACCCCGCCGCCGGCCGAGGCGCGCCCGGAGCTCGCCCGCTTCCCCTGGCTGGGGGAGGGGTTCGAGCTGACCGGCCGCGATCCGGCCGACGATGCCCTGCTGTCCCGCGTCCACCTGTTCAGCCACGCCGCCTTCGCCAGCCTGGGCGCCATCGCCTCCGACGTGCCGGGCGTGCCGGCGGGGGCGGAACGGCTCGCGCACCGCATCGCCGCCCGCTTCTTCGCTACGGATATCGCCGC
This sequence comes from Paracraurococcus sp., assembly GCA_049315625.1. Taxonomy (GTDB): domain Bacteria; phylum Pseudomonadota; class Alphaproteobacteria; order Acetobacterales; family Acetobacteraceae; genus Paracraurococcus. The sequence continues at coordinate 20,710 of JBMOJU010000002.1, read as the reverse complement.
CATCCGCCGCCGGCTGGAGGATTTCGCCGAGCCGGAATTGCAGGGAACGCCGTTTTTCCGGCCGTAACGAAATCGCACCGTGTGTACGGGCCGGTTCATAAATCGTTAACGCCTATTCACTTCCCTGATATATATTCCGTTCGTAGAGTGCGTAACAAAGCCTGGCGCAGCGTGACACGTCGCCGGCAGAGGAGGTGCCGCCATGGTGCTGGTGATCCCCGGCGTCGAAGTCAGGGTCGTCAAGGATGTCGTGTCGCCACAGCTCTCGCCCTCCGGCGTGCTGGGCATCACCGGCCTGACGGAAAAGGCGCCCGCCGGCACCCAGGCGGTGCAGAGCTGGAGCCGCTTCGTCGAGCTCTACGGCGCCGCCAGCGCCTATTCCATGCCGGATGCGGTGCAGGCGCTGCAGAACGGCGTTTCCCAGCTCGTCGTTTCGCCGGTCGACCCGACCACGGCGAAAACCGCCAGCGTCGCGGTCCCGGCCGCCAAGGGGACGAGCTTTACACTGAGCGCGCGCGCGCCGGGCAGCTGGGCGAATGGCCTGGTCATCATGATCGCCGGGCGCACAGCACTCGGGAATGCGGTGCTGGATATAACGATCAGTTCCGGCAATACGGTGCTCGAATCCCTGCCCGGCCTGCCGCAGGACGGTGCGGACAAGGCGATCGCTGCGCGCTCGACGCTGGTCGTCGCCAGCGCGATCGGCTCGCCACCGAAGCTTGGCGACGATCCGCTGAAGCTGGTGCTTGCCGGCGGCGCCGATGCCGCGCAGGCGGCCTACGCCGCGGCGCTGCGCCTGCTGGAGTCGGAACCGGATGTCGACATGGTCCTCGCCGCCGTGCAGGATTTCTCGAACGCCTCGACCGTCGCCGCCATCTATGGCGACGTCATCGCCCATTGCGCGCGCATGAGCGCGAATACCAAGGGCCGCATCGGCTTCGGCGAGGTCGCTCCCTACGACCCCGCCGGCAACACGCCGAAGGACTGGGCCGAGGGCGCGGCGCAATTGCTGTCCGAACGCTTTGTGCTGCTGGCGCCGAACGGCGTCGCCGGCGCGGTGGCCGGCATGGTCGGCAGCCTGGAGTATTTCCAGTCGCCCACCTTCAAGACCGTCGCCGGCCTGACCGAACTGTCGCGCAAGCTGCTGGTCGAGGAGCAGGAGACGCTGCTGAAGGCCAATGTGGTGCCGGTGGCCACCATGCGCGGCCGCGGCACGGTGGTGGTGCGCGGTCTGACCACGGATGGGGACCAGATCAGCGTCCGCCGCGTGGCCGACCGCGCGGTGCGCGGGGTGAAGATGATCGGCGATCTCTTCATCGGGCGGCTGAACAACGAATCGCAGCGCGGCGCGCTGCGCGAGAAGCTGGTCGAGTTCCTGGTGCAGATGGAGAAGGACGGCGCCATCGTGCCGTCCACCGATCGGCGCGACCCGGCCTTCAAGGTGAACGTCTATTCCAGCCAGGACGACTTCGTGAAGGGCATCGTCCGCGTCGACATGGCGGTCCGCCCGGTCCGGGCGATCGACTACATCTACGCGACCGTGCTGGTGCAGACCTGAGCGGGAGGGGAGCGCCATGGCAACGGTATTCTCGGCGAACAAGAGCAGCGTGCTGGTCGACGGCGAGGCGGTGGAGGGGCTGCAATCCCTTACCTACCGCGTCCAGACCGAGCAGGAGGACGTGCGCGGTGTCGGCACCGACGAACGCGTCGCGGTCGTCTTCGGACTGCGCACCGTGCTCGGCGAGCTCGCGGTGAAATCGGTCAGCACCAAGCTGGACGACATGCTGGGCAAGCAGGCCGCCTTTCAGCTCGTCGCCGACCTGAAGCAGGACGAAAGCGAGACCTCGCCCAAGCGCAAGCTGTCCTTCGATGGCTGCTACGTGCAGGACAAAAGGTTCAGCCTGGCCGCCAATGGCAGCGTGCTGACCACCTACGCCTTCACCGCGACGCGCCTGCGCGAAACCTGACCGCGATGGTCGCCGCCATCGCCGCGCTGGACGGGGTGGTCTTCGCCGGGCGCTTCGATGGGTTCGGCCGGCCGCTGGAGGTCGTGGCGCCGGACGGCGCCATGGCCGTCCTGCAGCCCTGGACCTATGCCGCGCACCTGGCGGCGCTGCGCGATTGCGTGGTGGCGGAACCGGAGGGCCTGGTGCTGGACCGCGCCCGCTTCGCCGCGCATGTGCTGGCTGCTTCCGGCCTCGCCCCCGCGGCGCAGGGCTGGCTGCGGCCGCTGGCCCTGTGGTGGGCGGCGGGCGGCGAGGAGGACGCACTTGCCACCGCTGATGGTCCCGTCGATCTCGGCCCGGCGCGCGCCCGGCTTCGGCCCTGGACCGAGGGCGAGCGGCTGTCGGCACTCGGCGCCGCGCTGGTCCGCGGTGGCGCGGCCGGGGATTACCTGGACGCGGTGGGCTACCTGGATGCCATGGTGCGGCGCAGCCTGGTCGCGCTCGACCCGCCGCTGGCGCTGGCGGCGCTGGATTCGCGCGCGACCGCGCGGCTGCTCGCCGCCACCATCGCGCTGAACATCCATGATCCGGCGGCCGATCCGCTGTTGTCCGGCGCGTTGCCGGCCGCGGCGGTGGAGGCGACGCTCGGGCTGTGCCGGGCGCTGGGCTGGACCCCGGCGCAGGTGCTGGCGGCGCCCGCCGCCGAGGTGCAGCGGTTGCTGGCGCTGGTCGGGATGCCGGCGCCCGCTGCGGCCCCGCTGCCGCGTGCAACGGGGTTGGCGACGCTGCCGGATGCGGTCGTCTTCACCTTCGCCGAGGACGCCGCCTGATGCGCGACCTCGCCCGGCTCGAATCCCGGCTGCTGCGGCCGCTGCGCCGGGCGGCGGAGGAAGCCTCGGCGCGGCTTGGCCTGGCGCCGGACCCGGAGCGCGGCGTGGTGCCGGAGGCGGAGGCGGAGGCCGTGGCCGCGGGCTGGCCGGGATCGCCCGCATGGGCTGCCGCGGCCGCTGCCCCGGCAGGCCTGGCGGAGCCGGGCCGGGCCACGCTGGCGCTGGCGTCGCAGGGTCGGGCGGAATGGCGGCCCATGCCGGTCGGCCTTGGGCCGGCGGTCGGGGCTGGCCTCCCCGATCCACTCCCCCCATCTGCGGCGCCCGGTTCGGTCGCGGCCCCTGAGGCCGCCGGCGGACGTGCGGCCATCACGCCCGACCTTGGTCCTGGCCCAGCAGTGCCGGCGCCGGTCGATCCGTCCCTGCGCCACATGCCGCCGGTCGCCGCCCCCGGCCTCGCCGCGTCGGCCGCGCCGCTGCGCGGCGCGCCGGAGTTGCCGGCCGTCGATGGTGCCCCACCCCGCCCGGTCGAGGCACCGGCCGCTGCCGCGGTGCCGCCTGCTGCGGCCGCGATCAGGCCGGGCATCACACCGCCGCCGCCTGCCCTGGACCTCCGCGCACGGCGCGCATTGCCGCCACAGGGCGCGAACTTTGCCTGGCCGCAGGCATCGCCGCCGCAGGGGCCGGCCCCCGCCGGGCCGCCGGTCGCTGCCAACGCCGAATGGTCGGGCCAACTGGCCACGGGTCCGGGCGCGCCGCCCGCCGGCAGCGCCCCACCGCGTCCTGCCGCCGCGACGCCCGCCGTCCCCGGCGACGTGGCGTCAGCCGAACGCGCCGCCGCCACGCGGCTGCCCGCCCCGGCGCCCGGCCTGCCGCCCGCAGAGCCTGACCCCGCCGAGCCCTTCGCGGGCCTGCTGCCGGTGCGCTCGATCGCGCCCGGCGCCCCCGCATCGCCCGCCCCGCTTGGCGCGCCTGCCCCGGCCTTCACGGGATTCGCCCCCATCCTGGCCGGGTTGGCCGATCCGCCCGCCCCCGCCCCCGCCCCCGCCGCCACGGATCCCGCGGTGCCACCCTGGGCCGTGCCGGGGCCGCGCCGCTTTCCGCCGGCCGCACCGGCGGATCCTGCAGCAACCGGCTTCGCCCCCGTTCTCGGCCAGGTCGCCCGCGCCATGCAGCCGGTGCTGTCGCGCGCCGCCGACCTGGCCGAGCCCGGCTGGGAGGACGATCCCGCCGACGCCCCGGCGTCGCCCCCGGCCGTCAGCAACACCTTCAACGTCAACGTCGCGCTCGGCGGTGGCGGCGGCGCCGGCCTCGGCCCGGCCGACCGGGAAGCGCTGCAGGATGCGCTGGTCGACCTGCTGCGCGACGCGGCGCGGCGGCAGGGGCTCGACGTCTGATGGCCGCGTCCGGCAATGCCTATGCCTGCAGCATCGGCCCCTACACGGCCGACAGCGACCCGCGGAAGGGCGACCGGCTGCTGCTGTCGCTGGTGGTGGAGCGCGGCATGGACGCGCCCGGCCGCTGCATCATCGAACTGGCCGACCCGCTGCATGCCCCGGTCGAGGCCGGCGCCGCGGTGACCATCGCGCTCGATACCGGCAACGGCAGCGTCACCGTCTTCACCGGGGAAGCCTATGCGACCGCTGTCACCCCGACCGGGCAGCTGGTCCGCGCGGTGGATGCGCTGGCGAAGCTGGCCTCGACCCGCGTCGAGGCGGCGTATGAGGAGGTCACCAGCGACTTCATCGCCAAGGACCTGATCGACAAGTCCGGCGCCAGCGCCGGCACGATCGCCGCCGGCCCCTCGCTCGGCGCCTATGTGGTGCATCGCGGACCGCGCGCGCTGCACCATCTGGGCGTGCTGGCGGCGCTGGGCGGCGCCGATGTCTGGACCGATGGCAAGGGCAAGGTGCAGCTCGGCGTGCCGAAATCCGGCGGCGCCGACCACCGCTTCAAGCTGGGCGAGACCATCCTCGCGCTCGACCTGCGGGCCGAATCCCCCGCCGTCGACGGCATCGAGGTCTGGGGCGAGGGCGCCGCCGGCGCCAAGGGCGCGGATGCGGCGCATTGGCTGACCACGGACCTGTCGGGCGTCACCGGCAAGGCCGCGGTGGACGAGAAGGGCAAGGCGCAGCCCGACAAGGCGGGCAAGCACGTGATCCGCCACGCCGATGGCGCGCTGCGCGCCGGCGAGGCGGCGTCCAAGGTCGCCAAGGCCTGGGCCGAGTCGCAGGGCGCGCGGCGGCTGCGCGGCCGCATCGAGGTGGCCGGCGCGCCGGAGGTGGAGCCGGGAGACCTCATCGGCCTCGACGGCCTGCCGCAGGACCATTGCGCGGCGAAGATGCTGTCCGGCGGCGGCGTGGTGCGGGTGCGCGGCGTCCGCCACGTGCTCGACCGCGCCCGCGGCCTCCGCACCATGCTGGAGGTCTGAGCCATGGCCGTCCGCATCGGCAAGGTCGAGCTCACCGGCGTGCAGAGCCTGCACACCGAGGAAAGCCGCACCCTGGTCGAGCAGCGGGTGCCGGAACAGCAGGGCAGCGGCTTCCAGGATCTCGGCCGCGAACCGGTCACGCTGGTGCTGGACGGCTTCCTGCACGGCGACGACGCGGCCTCCACGCTCGAGACCCTGCGCGCGGCGCAGGCGAAGGCGGAGCCGATGTCCTTCGCCGCCGACATCGTCGTCGGGACGGAGCTGACCGACGTCATCATCGAGAGCGTGCGGGTCCGCCAGGTGGCGGGCTACCGCAGCCGCTACCGCTTCGCGCTGCGGCTGCGCGAGCATGTCGAGCCGCCGCAGCCGGCCGGCGCCGGCGCCGCGGCGGTGGGTGCGACGGCGAAGCAGGATGCCGAGGCCTGGGGCGCCGACCAGATGGCGGCCAGCGGCGTGCTGCAGGACCCGGCCAGCCTGCCGGAAGCGCTGGCCGCCAATCCCGGCATGCTGGCGGCGCTGGACAATACGGAATTGGCGGGCGCGCTGAGCCGCGACATGGACGCGCTTTCGGCCGGGCAGCTCGACGGCGTGCTGGGCGCCGTCGCCAATGCCGACCCGACCAAGGCGGAAGGCCTGCTCGGCAAGCTGAAGGAGGCCGGCTCGCTCGGCAGCATGCTGGCGAAATACGCCACGGAGGGCGCCGCCTTCCTCAAGGGCATCGACCTCAACAAGCTCGGCGCGCTGGCCAAGGCCTTCGCCGGCGGCCTGCAATTCATCCAGCAATTGCTGAAGGTGGTGCAGGCCGGCGGCAAGCTGATCGACGACATCGCGCATCTGGAACTGCCCAAGGCGATCGGTGCCCAGCTTCCCCCGCCCGGGAAGCCGCCCGCATGAGCACGATCGGCATGGTCATCGACGACATGGCGGCGCTGGTCGTGGAATTCGACAAGCTGCTGGCGACCGACACGGCGAAGCAGGCGCCGGCGATCGCCCGCGACCTGGGCGCCGAGCCGCAATTCGACGCCGCCATGGCCAAGGCCGGCGGCGTGGTGGGCGACATCTCCCGCTGGGTCGGCCGCGCCTTCGAGGTCGCGGTCACCGCCGATGCCGCCATTGCCATCTTCGGCATGCTGCCGGGCGTCGTGCATGGCTTCGGCGAGGCGGTGCGCAGCGCCGGCCAGCAGGCGCAGTTGATGGATATCGGCCTGGAGGGCCTGGGCGGCATCGCCGAACAGGTCAACGGCTCGGTCGAGAGCGTCGCCGGCGTGCTGCAGGTCGGCGTCGATGCCGCCGACACGGCGCTGGCCTTCGTCAACCCGCCCGCGCTGGGGCGGCTGCAGGTCTCGCTGCACCGCCTGGCGGAGGATCTCGCCACCCTCGGCAAGCCGCTTCCGGCGATCGCCGCACCCAAACCGCAACCCTAGAGGAGACGACAGGATGTCCGGCACCGTAACCCCGACCGCCCCGCCCGGCGCACCGCCCGCTGCTGCCACCGGCACCGCGCTGGCCACCACCCAGCCCGCGCATCCCAACGTCTTCGCGCCGATCGTCGAGCTGATGCGCTCGATCCCCGATTCGCTGGAGGCGCCGAACGCGCCTGGCGGCGCGCCGCGCTATGTCCGCATCGCCCGCCTCCGGCCCTTCCTGAAGCCGGCCAAGCCGGCCGACGAGAAGGTCGCCGGCGTGATGGCCGACGGTGTCGGCTATTTCATCCAGGGCATGGGCTACATCCTGAAATACGGCCTGAAGCTGCAGGACCTGCTGATCCAGGGCGATGCCGGCCAGGCGCTGTTCGAGACCGCGAGCGCGCTGGTCAAGACGGTGACGCAGGAGGAATTCCTCAAGACGATCGTCGAGCTGAACACGACGATGCTGGACAACTCCTCGCTCAGCCTCGACGGGCTGAAGAACACCATGGCGCCGGTCGCCTCCGGCATCGACACGGTGAACAAGTATGTCGGCTTCATCCCGGAGCCACGCGACCTCGACATGATCGGCCAGCAGCTCTACCGCATGCTGGTGATCGAGATGGTGGCGGCGCCCGGCACCGACGCCGACCTGGGGAAGGAGACCATGGCGATCGACATGGTCAAGACCGGCAAGCTGCGGCTGATCCATTGGGCGCTGAACCGGCCCTTCAAGCCGATCGACAGCGGCGCCACCACCGACATGCAGATCACCACGCTCGGCCAGCGCCGGCTGCGCAAGACCGCCGCCACCAACCTGCCGAAGGCCGCCATGGGCACCTGGAAGGACGCCGACGGCAACGTCGAGACGGTGTTCCAGTACGCCTTCGCCAATGCCACCGCGACCACCGACATCTCCGAGCTGCAGGCGCTGCTCAAGGGCTTCGGCTACCCGCTGACCGGCGCCGTCGACGGCAGCTTCGACGACGCGACGGAAAAGGGCCTGGCGCAGTTCCAGTCGATCAACGGCCTGCCGGTCAACGGCCAGCTCGACGTCGCCACGCTGAACCAGCTGCTGCATCTGCACTACGACCCGGACCCGAAGAAGGGCCGCATGCGCATGGCGAAGCGCTACGACGAGCAGGCACTGACGCTGGCGAATTTCGTCTGGCCGAAGGTCTGACCCGGATGGGGGCGGCACGCAGGGCGGTGCGGCGGGGCGGGGCGGCATGACCGACCCCGTCTCCATCATCCGCGCCATCGTGCGGGACGAGCTGGCGGCGCTGCGGATGCCGGATATCGGCGTCGTCAGCAGCGCGTTCCCCCATACCGGCGAGGACGACAAGAACAACTTCGAGTGCAGCGTGAAGCTGCGCGAGGGCGGGCTGGAGCTGCGCAAGGTGCCGATGGCCACGCCGCATATCGGCATGGCCAGCGCGCCGCAGCAGGGCGAGCTGGTGCTGGTCACCTACGTGAACGGCGACCCGAACCGGCCGGTCATCGCCGGTCGCTTCTATTCGGAGAAGGCGCCGCCGCCGCTGCACGAGGCCAAGGAATGGGTGCTCACCGCGCCCTTCGGCGGCACCACCTCGATCGCCATCGACAAGGACGAGAGCGTCGTCGTCACCGCCGGCAAGACCATCGTCACGGTGAAGAAGGACGGCAACATCGAGGTGGTCGGGGAGGCGGACCTCAAGGTCGAGGTGAAGGGCAAGGTCGAGGTGAAGTGCACCGACTGCAAGATCGATGCATCCGGCAACATCGACCTCGGCGATGGCGGCGCCGGCGTCATCACCGAGAAGAGCCACAAATGCTACTTCACCGGCAAGGCGCTGGTGCCCAGCCAGACCGTCAAGGCGAAGGGGTAGCGCCATGCCCGCGCCGCAGGACAGCCAGCTGGAACAGCCGATGGGCGGCTTCGTGAAGGCCGCGCAATTTCTGGGCGAGGACGCGCCGGGCATGGCCAAGGCGCTGGCCCAGGCGACCGCGCAGGCGCTGTCGATGTTCCTGTCCATGGCGATGGTCATGCCGGGCACGCCGGCGGCGATCGACCCCATCACCGGCAGCGGCGCCACCGGCGGGCCGGGCGCCAGCCAGCTCGAAGGCATCGCGCAGGGCATGCTCTCCGGCCAGGGGATCCGCGGCGAGGATGCCGGCGGCCTGGCCAAGGCCGCGGCCGGCACCATCGCCCAGGCGATCACCCTGTTCACCGCCCAGGGCATGGCGATGCCCGGCATCGCCATCGCCGGCTTCGTCTCCGCCGCGCCGGGCATGCTGATGCCGGTGCCGCTGGCCGGCCCCCTGGAAGGCATCGCCAACGGCCTGCTGCAGCAGAACGGGCTGCGCGGGGAGGATGCGCCGGGCCTCGCCAAGGCCATGGCGCAGGGCATCGACGCCGCCATGATGATGTTCGCCGGCATGGCCCTGGTGACGCCCGGCATCGCCGCGGCGCCCGGCGCCACCGCCGCGCCCGGAAGGCTGAGCTGACGCCATGTCCGACACCCTCGGCACCGACCTGCGGCTGAATTTCGGCGAGGAGGGCATCGACCTCGCGGGCGGCGGCAGCGCCACCGGCGAGGTGACCGGCACCGAGAACCTGGTGCAGGCGCTGAGCATGCGGCTGCTGGTGGATCGCGGCGAGCTGGCCGGGCTCGGCCATCCGCGCTTCGGCAGCCAGATCCGCTCCCTGCTGGGGGAGACGCTGGACGCCGCCAACCTGGAATTGCTGCGCCGCTACGTCCGCAAGGCGCTGCTGGAGGACCCGCGCGTCGCCGAGGTGGTCTCGGTCACCGTCCGGCCGCGTGCCGTGCCGGGCACGGTGGAGGCCAGCGCCGTGGTCCGCGCGATCGAGGGCAGCGAAGCCGCGCTGCGGGTGGTGCTCGATGCCGGCTGACGCCTTCGCCAAGCGCGACTACCAGGCGATCGTCGCCGCGCTGCTCGACCAGGCCGGCAGCGATGCCGGCGGCCGCGCCGCGGTCACCGATGCCAATGCGGGCAGCGTCGTTCGCACCCTGATGGAGGCCTTCGCCCGCGAGCTGGCGGTCTGCTACGAGCAGCTCGATATCGTCTGGCGCGCCGCCTACCTGGAAACCGCCGAGGGCCAGGCGCTCGACAACGTCGTGGCACTTCTCGGGCTGGAACGCCGGCGCGGCGGCTTCCTGGTCGGCGCGGTCGAATTCTCCCGCGCCCAGCCGGCCGAGGCGGATATCGCGATCCCCGCCGGCACGCTGGTCGCCGGCCGCGGCGTGCCGCTGGTGCAGACCACCCAGGCCGCGGTGCTGCCGGCCGGGCAGACCCAGGTGCGGGTCGACGTGCAGAGTGTGGAGCCGAGCGCCGACGGGAAAAGCCTGCATTCCAGCGCGCTGACCCTGATGCCGCGGCCGATCGCCGGGATCGAGAGCGTGCGCAATTCGCTCGACCTGGTGCAGCGGGTGCGGCCGGAAGGCGATGCCGAATTGCGCGCCCGCGCCGCGGTCGCCGTCCGCCGGGCGCATACCGGCACGGTGGCGTCGCTGGAATCCGCCGTGCGCGGCTGCGGCATCGACGAGGTGCGGGTGATCGAGGATCCGGTCGCCGCGCCCGCCATGGTCACCGTGGTGATCGGCGACACCGACGTGCCGGAGGACGTGCTGGCCGCCGCCTACGCCGCGGTGCGGGAGGTGCGGCCGGCCGGCGTGCGCGTCACCGTCAACCGCGCCACCCCGATCGCGGTGCGGATCGAGGCGGTGATGGACCTAACGCGCGACGCGACGCCGGCCGAGCAGCAATCCATCCTCGACAGGGTCCGCGGCGGCCTGGCGGCCTATGTCGGCCAGCTCGCGGTGGGGGAGATGCTGCGCGTGGCCAAGCTGCGCGCGGTGCTGACCATGGACGACCGCGTCGCCTCGGCCGAGCCGGGGGAGAGCGGGCGGCTGATCGACCCTTACGTGAAGAATGTGTCGATCGGCGCCCGCGCGCTGCTGATGAACGGCGACCTGCAGGTCGGTCCTTCGGAACGCGTGGTGCTGCAATCCGATCTGGAGTGGCCGAAGCTCAGCCTGCGGGTGCCGGGCCTGCGGATCGATGCGGACATCGTCCTGCCGCAGGCCGAGGTGGCGCGCATCGCCGACCTCCAGACCGCGGCGGCGGATGCGCTGGCGCAAATGGCCGCGACGCTGCGGCAGGAAATGGACAAGGCGACCCGGCTGCGCGAGGGCGGCGGCACCGGTGCCCTGCCGGTGGTGGCCTACGACAAGCTGCTGGCGGCGCTGCCCGGCCTGCCCGCCGGCACAACGCTGCGGGTCACCGTGGTGCATGAACGGGATGGCCGCGTCGCCGTGCTTTCGGCCGCGGGCCAGAGCGACACGCTGGCGGCCGGCGAGCTGGCGCGGGCAGGCGCCGCCACGGTGCGGCTGGCGGCATGAGTGTCGACCCCACCCGCCGGCTGGCGCGGCTGCGGGAGATCATCCCCCGCGTTTACGACACCCGCCCGGAGAAGAGCGTCATCGGCGCCGTCCTCGCCCGCGTCGCGGACCAGCTGGCGGAGATGGACGAGGCGCAGCGCCGGGTGATGTACGACCGCTGGCTGCCCCTGGCGACCGGCACCGGTGGCGTCGGCGGCGAGCGTTCGGCGCTCGAACGTCTCGGCGCCATGATCGAGACGCCGCGGCTGCGGCAGGAGGCGGAGGAAGCCTACCGCGCCCGCATCGGCACCACCGCGCGGGCGCTGTCGGGCGGCATGGCGACGCCGCGCGCCCTGCTGTCCCTGGCATTGACCGCGCTCGGCACCGAGCCCTGCCCGCGGATGCAGGCCCGCCTGGCCCCCGGGCGGGCCGCGGAGGAGCCCTGGGCGGTGACGCTGGCGCGGGGCATGGCGCCAGGCACGCGCCGCCGCTGCGCCGGCTGCGCCGGCGGCGACGGCCCCTGCACCGAAACCAAGCCGCCGCTGGTCGAGGCCTTCCTGGCCGAGAATCCGCTGACCGAGGTCACCTTCGCGCTCGATGTCGCCTATTGGCAGGCCTTCTCGGTCGAGAGCCGCAGCCTGGCGACCGACCGGCCGGTCGTCCGGCTGTCGCCGCTGGGAAATGCTGCGCTGTCCAACCCGGCGGTGCAGAACCGCGCGACCGGCGAGATCGCGCTGTTCACCGGCTTCGTCCGGCCGGGCGAGACGCTGGTGCTCTCACCCGCCATGGCGGCGGAGGAGTTGCGGCCCTTCGACAGCTTCGAGGAGCAGCCGCACCACCCCTGGACCCAGGGCACCGGGACCGGCCGCGCCGTGCTGCGCAGTGCCACCGGCGAACGCGACGTCTCGCACAGAATCTTCTTCCTCAGCGGCAGCCGGCTCGACGATCTCGACACGGTCTTCGCCGGGCCCGCGCCGCAGGAAGCCCAGGCCGAGCTCGGGACGCGTTTCGCCCAGATGGAGCAGTCGGCGCGCACGCCACGGCTGCGCCCCGGGACCGATACCTGGCGGCTGCTGCAATTCGCCCAGTCGGAAAGCGTCTTCTGGTCGGCCGTCGGCAAGCCGCCTGCCGGGCATGACCGCGAATCGCCGCCGCGCTTCGCCGCGCCCGATGCGGTGGAGGGCACCCGCTTCGCGCTGATGGACAGCGCCGGGACGGAAACCGGGGTGGAGCAGGCGCGGCTGCTGTTCGACATGCTGCGCCGGGCGGAGGAAGCCGCCCGAACGGCGCCGCCCGGCCCGCCGGTGGCACGGCTGGAACTGGACTGGCTCGTCCGCCCGCCGGCGACATTCCGGCTCGGTGTCCTCCGCTCCGCCCAGGTCGAGGCGGCGGAGGCGATGGGCGCCATCGACCTGTTGCGACGCGACCTCGACCTGGCGCGGCCGGCCGGGGTGCGGGCGCTGTTCGACATCCGCGAGAAGCCGCTGCCGCGCGACGCGGTGGTGCCGGCGGAAGGCACGCTGGATGCGCTGGTGGCGGTCCGCCTCACGGAGGATGCGACGCCCGGCGAGGCCGCGCCGCAGGTCGCGCTGCACCAGGCGGCGCGCGAACAGCATCGCACCGGGACGGGCCGGCTCCTCTGGGACGGCCGCTTCGACATCACGCGTCTCGATACGACGCGGCTCGGCTAGGGGGGAGGACGCGCGATGCGCGAGAGCCACGGGATTGCCGGACGCCTGACCATCACGCTGCGCGATACGGCGGGGCAGGTGGTCGAGGAACGGCGGGTGAAGAACCTGATCACCAATGCCGGCCGCGCGCTGCTGGCGCGGCTGCTGACGGGCGGGGCGCAGCTCGACAGCTCGCAGGTGGCGATCGCCATCGGGACCGGGGCCGCGGCGCCGGACGTGGCGGACACCCAGCTCGGCGCCCGCGTCGGGTCGGCGCCCGCGGTGGCCGGCAAGCCGGTGCCGGACGGCACGCAGATGCTGGTCGCCGTCACCGCGACCTTCCCCGGCGCCGGGCTGGCCGCCGTTCAGCCGCTGGCGGAGGCGGGGATCGAGCTCACCCCGGCCGGCGGCGGCACCGTGCTGTACAACCGGGTGACCTTCCCGGTGATCAACCGGACGCCTGCTCTCGACATGACGCTGACCTGGGAGGTGCTGTTCTGATGGCCGAGCCTTATGTCAGGAAGGACCCGGGTGACATCATCCGCGCCCAGGATTGGAACGAGATGCAGACCCTGGCGCGGGGCCGCATCGAGAGCCACACCCATACGGGCGGCGAGCAGGCGCCGCAGCTCACCGGCGCGGCGATCGCGCCGGACGCGGCGCTCGGGGTGAAGAGCGTCGCCGCGACGGACTCGCTTTCGGTCAAGGGGCGCGACGTGATCGCCGAGCTGGACAAGCTGACCGCGGGCGTCGGCGCCAGCCTGCCGGCGCGGGGCGGCACGGTGACCGGCCTGCTGACCGCGCAGGCCGGCCTGCGACTGCCCGATGTGGACCTGCTGCTGCGCGGTGATACCAACCATGGGCTTGGCTGGTATGGCGGCACCAAGCTGTTCGCCGGGCAAAACCTCGACGGGCCGGCGCTCTATGGCTGGACCAGCGGCGCGCTGGGCACGACGGGCGGCGGCCAGCGCGTGGCGCTGAGCTGGGACACCAGGCAGAATGTCGCGGTGCGCGGGGAACTGAGCGTCGGCGGGGCGATCTCCGCTGGCAACTCGGACGTCTATTTCACCAAGACCGACCACGACCATTCCGGCAAGGGCAACACCGCGGGCTTCGCGGCATTCGAGAATTCGCGCAACTACAATGCCCTGATGATCCTGGGCCGCGCCGGGGAAGCGCTGCCGAACGGCACGACCGGCCGCTATGTGCGGCTGTGGGATTACCTCCAGGTCGAGGGCGACCTCAAGGTCACCGGCCTCTTCAACTGGGGCGCCGGCAGCGTGCTCAGCAGTGACCAGGGCGGCAGCATCGAACTCGGCGGCAGCAACAGCTTGGCCGGCGGCGGCACGCCGTTCATCGATTTCCACTACGGCAGCCTGCGGCAGGATTTCAACGTCCGCATCATCAACGACAGTGACGGCGGCCTGACGGTGGTCGGGCGCATGCGGATCACCAGGCAACTTGGCTGGAACGCGGTTGCCTCCTTCCAGTCGGGTTGGCGGAACTATGGCGGTGGCTGGGCCGGCGCCGCCTTCATGATGGACAGCATGGGCTTCGTGCACCTGCGCGGCCTGGTGGCCGCTGGGTCCATGGGCATCAACCAGACCATCTTCGTCCTGCCGCCGGGCTACCGGCCGGAGCTGAACTACCTGCACTGCATCACCAACGGCGGCGAAGGGGCTGGCCGCGTCGATGTCTATCCCGATGGCCGCGTGGTGCCGGTGAGCGGCGCCAATGGCTGGCTCTCCCTCGACGGCATCGTGTTCCTGGCGGTCTGACCATGCAGCAGCAGATGCAGGACCGCCTCGACGACCTCCGCCGCGAGCACGCCGCCGGCCTCGATGCCCTGACCGAGATCCAGCGGCGGGAGCAGGAGCTGCGCGCCACCCTGCTGCGCATCAGCGGTGCCATCCAGGTGCTGGAGGAATTGCTGGCCGACCCCGCCGCGCCGCCCGCGCCGCTGCCGTGACCGGCGCGCCCACCCTCACCCTGCCCGGCGGCGCCGCGGTGGCGGAGGGCGCCGTCTGCGACATCCCCGCCAACGGGCTGGTCCTGCGGCTGACGGTGCCGGCCGGGCGCGAACTCGCCCAGGCCGCGTTCAGCCTCGCCGCCCCGGCGCCGGCCGACGCCGAGATCGCCCCGCGCGAGATCCTCTGCGACCTGGACCGCTTCACCGGTACCGCCGCGGTGGCCTGGGTCCGCGCCATGCTGCCGCAGGAGAAGGCCATCACCGGCCTGCGGCTGATCGGCGATGCCGGCGCCGCCCGGCTGCGGGTGTTCAGCGGCGGCGCCTGGCGGCCGCTGACACCGCCCGACACCGTTGCGCTGGGCAAGGACGCGAACGCCCCGCGGACGCGGCTGACACCGGTCGCCGCCTCCGGCGTGATGGCCGAGCTGCTGGCGCCCTTCACCCCGGCCGCCGGCGCCCCGGCGGTCTTCCTGCCGGCGCCGGTGAAGCTGACCACGCTGAACATCTACGGCACCGACCAGCCCTGCGGCGTGGCGGTGGCGATCGGCGCCGATGCGGCCTTCTTCACCCAGGCCGGGCCGCTGCCCGCTGCCCCGGTCGAGGTCGCCGGGCTGCTGCGCGCCGCCGCCCGCGGTCTGGCCGAAGCCGACGATGCTGCGGCGATCGAGATCCGCATCACCGCCGCGGCGCCGGCGAAGGTCGTTCTCACCGGCCTGCGCCTGGCTCTGGCGCCGGCGCCGCAGCCGGCCGACCAGGACGGCCTTGGCAGCGGCACCCCGCCGGTGGAGACGTTGTTCCCCGACCCGATCATGCCGCAGCGCCTGGCGGCGCAATTGTGCGACGCGGCGCATTGGGTGGCGCAGCGGCTGGACCCGCCGGCGGCCGGCCAGGCCATCGCCAGCCTGGGGTTCTATGCCCAGGCCGGCGCGGCGGTGGCCGGCCGCCTGGCGCTGCATGGCGGTGCCGAGCGCCCGGACCCTGACCCGCTGCCCGGCACCGTGCCGGCCGACTTCGCCTTCGAGGCGGTGCCCTCGGCCGGCTGGCTCACCTGCCGGCCGGCCCAGCCCTGGCAGGCCAAGACCCCGGCCTGGGTGGTCTGCCGGCTGACCGCGGGCGAAGCCTTCTGGTTCGCCGGCGACGCCAGGCCGCGCGGGATGGGCCCGGCGCTGACCCGCATCTCCGGCGGCGCCTGGGCGCCGGCCAGGGCGGCGGGCGACAAGGGCTGGGCGCAGCTCCGGCTCGGCCTGGTGCCGGGCGGCGGAGGCGGCTGATGCTGGGCGAGCTGGAACGCGCGCTGTGCGACCTGATCCTCGCCCGCCAGGCGGGGGCCGATGCCGCGGGTCTGGCGGGCGCCGAGATCGTCCCCGGGCCGGGCCTCGCGCCGCCGAAGCGCAGGCGCCTGCTGGTCCGCGCCGGCACCCTGGTGCGGGAGGCGCCGGCGACGGGGGAGGAAGCCCGGCCGGCCGGCACGGCCAACCGCTACTGGCCGCTGGCCGTCACGCTGGACCCCGCGGTACCGCGGGGCCCGGCAGTGCCGCGGCCGGGCGATGCCGGCGGGCCGCCGGCGGGGATGACGCAGGTGGAGGAGGTGCAGGTGCCGCCCGGTCGCCTCGCGGCGCATGGCGACGACTACGTCTTCGATGCCGGCTCGGGCCGGCTCGGCTTTTCCGACGCTGCGGCGACCGGCCCGGGCGTGGTGCTGCTGCGCGACCCGGCGCCGCTGCCCGGGCTGCGCGACCTGGCGCCGGCGACGCTTCGGCTGGACCTCGTGGCGGAGGCGCCGACGCTGGCGGAGGCCGATGCGATGCTGGGCCTGGCGCTGGATGCCGGCTTCGCCGGGCTGGCGCTACGCCAGGTGGTGACGCTGGCGATGTTCCCGCCGGGCGGGCTGCGGCTGCGGCTGCGCGGCATCGTCCCGGCGCTGGAGGCCTTGGCCTGCGGCACGCTGGCGGTGGGCGCCGGCCTTTGGGCGCAAAGCAGCGCGACGCTGCGGCTGCACGGCGAGCTGGAGACGCTGGTGACGCTGCCGGTGCCGCCGGCGCAGAAGGGCGTGATCCGCGAGGTGGATATCAGCGCGGCGGTGAAGCGGGACGGCGCTTAGGGCGGTGCCCCTTCAGCGCTGCCCGGCGACAGGCATGCGCAGGCCGAGATTCTCCCGCAGCGTCCTGCCCTCATACGCCGTGCGGAAGATGCCGCGGCGCTGCAATTCCGGGATGACGAGGTCGGAGAAATCCTGGAACGGGCCGGGATAGTAGTTGCAGATCACGTTGAAGCCGTCGGCGCCGCCCTTCAGCAGCCATTCCTCCAGCTCGTCGGCGATGTACTCCGGCGTGCCGACCAGCACGCGGTGCCCCTGCGCGGCGGAGACGGAGCGCGCGGTCTGGATCAGCGAGAGGTTGCCCTTCTTCGCCATATCCATGATCAGCTTCTGCCGGCTCTTCGCCGAATTCGCTTCCGGCAGGTCCGGCATGGGGCCGTGCAGCGGGTAGCTGAAGATGTCGATGCCGCGCGTGAAGCGGGCCAGCGCCGCCAGCGCCACGTCGTCCGGCAGCAGGGATTGCAGCTGGTCGTACTTCTCCCGTGCCTCGGCTTCGGTGCGGCCGATGACCGGGGTGATGCCGGGCATGATCTTGATGTCGTCCGGCGTGCGGCCGAAGCGGTAGGTGCGGCCCTTCACGTCGGCGTAGAATTCCTGCGCCGCGGCCACCTCGGTCTGCGCCGTGAACACGACGTCGGCCGTGCGCGCCGCAAGCTCGCGCCCGGGCTCCGACGAGCCCGCCTGGGCGACGATGGGCCTGCCCTGCGGCGTGCGCGGCACGTTCAGCGGCCCGCGGCAGGCGAAATGCTTGCCGCGGTGGTCGAGGAACCGCATCTTGTCGGGGTCGAACCAGATGCCGCTTTCCTTGTCGCGCAGGAAGGCGTCGTCGTCCCAGCTGTCCCAGAGGCCGGAGACGACCTCGTAGAACTCGATCGCGCGCTCGTAGCGCAGCGCGTGGTCGACATGGGTGTCGAGGCCGAAATTGCCGGCCTCGTCCTCGATCTGGCTGGTCACCAGGTTCCAGCCGGCGCGGCCATGGCTGATATGGTCGATGGTCGAGAAGCGGCGGGCGATGTTGTAGGGCTCGTTGAAGGTGGTGGTCGCGGTGGCGATCAACCCGATGCGGCTGGTGCCGACCGCCAGGGCCGCCAGCGTTGCCGTCGGTTCCAGCTTGACGATGCGCGACAGCCGCGTGCGCGTCCGGTCGCCGGCCTTCAGCGCGTCGCTGCCGGCGACCGCGACGGTGTCCTGGAAGAAGATGGTGTCGTAGAGCGCGCGTTCGGCCATCTGCGCCAGGCGCATGTACCAGGCGAAATCCATGTCGCATTCCGGTACCGCATCCGGATGCCGCCAGCCGGCCAGGTGGTTGCCCGGCACGCTGAGGAAGGCGCCGAGCTTCAGTTGCGGCTTGCTGCTGGGCATGGAGGGCTGCCTCTCGGGTCAGAGTCCGTGAAGAAATCGAACTTGCGAAAGAACGCCCTTTGGAAGCATCGGG
This sequence comes from Paracraurococcus sp., assembly GCA_049315625.1. Classification (GTDB taxonomy): domain Bacteria; phylum Pseudomonadota; class Alphaproteobacteria; order Acetobacterales; family Acetobacteraceae; genus Paracraurococcus. The sequence continues at coordinate 2,546 of JBMOJU010000002.1, read as the reverse complement.
GTTCTTCCTGCGATTCTGGCGCTGAAGGGCATTCTTCCACAAACTCTCAAGGCGCCGGCCGGATACCGGTCGCCATGGTGTACTGGTCGCCGCGCGGCACCAGGGTGAGGCCGCGCTGCAGGCCCCAGGCGGATTTGACGTAGAACACCGGCACCACGCCTTGTTCCGCCATGGCGCGGCGGGCCGCCTCGCGCATCAGCGCCTCGCGCGCCGCATCGTCGAAGGTCGCCTCGATGCGAGTCAGCATGCCATCCAGCACCGGGTCGGAATAGCGCCCGCGGTTGGAGGCGCCATGGCCGAGCGTGGGGTTGGGCGTGCGGAGGATGGAGGTCATCCCCTCCGCCGCGACGCCGGTGGTGGAGGCGAACATGTTGGCCGAGGCGGTGAATTCCGGCTCCCCATTCGCCCCGCCATTGGCGCGGCGGAAGAAGATCGCCGCTGGCAGGGTCTCCACCGCGGTGCGGATGCCGATGGTGGTCAGCATCTGGCCGATCGCCTGGCAGCTGCGCGCATCGCCGGGGAAGCGGTCCCCGGTACAGTGGATGGTCAGCGCGAAGCCCTGCGGATAGCCGGCCTCGGCCAGCAGGCGGCGGGCCAGGGCGGGGTCGTAGGCGACGGGCGGCAACTCCGGGTCGTGGCCGATATAGCCGGCCGGGGCGATCTGGTTGGACGGCGTCGCGCCGCCCTGCATGGCACGCTCGGCCAGCGCCGGGCGGTTCAGCGCGTGGGAGATGGCGCGGCGCACCCGGGCGTCGCGCATCGGGTTCGCCTCCAGCGGCTGGCTATCCAGACGGGTCGCGTGCAGCGGCCGGTCACGGAAGCTGTCGAGGAAGATGTAGAAGTTGAACGCCGCGGTGTCGGTGATGAGGCGCGTCCGCTCATCCTCCTGCACCCTGGCGTAGAGCGTCGCGGGGACGGCATCGATGACGTCCACGTCGCCGGCCAGCAGTGCGGCGACCCGGGCGCTGTCATTCGGGATGAAGCGGTAGGTCACCCGCTCCCAGGGCTCGCGCGCCGCGCCCCAATGCGCGGCGGCGCGGTCCAGGACCACGCTGGCGCCGTGGTTGAAGCGGACCCAGCGATAGGGGCCGGTGCCGATCGCGGCCCGGCCGCCGTTGAACTCCGCCTCCCCCGCCTCGCCCACCGCGGCGGCGGAGACGATGCCGATGGAGGCCAGCGCCGAGGGCAGCATCGGCGCCGGCGCCCGGGTGCGGATGCGCACCGTGCGGGCATCCACCACCTCCACCGCCGTCACCGCGCGGACCAGCGGGGCATAGGTGCGCAGTCCCGTCGCCTCCCGCGCCCGGCGGATGGAGAAGGCGACATCCGCCGGCGTCAGCGGCGTGCCGTCGTGGAAGCGGACGCCCTCGCGCAGGGTGAACTCCCAGCTTTCGGCATCCGGGGCGCGCCAGGCGGTGGCGAGGCCGGGGACGGGGCGCAGATGCAGATCCTGGAAGACCAGCGGTTCGTACACATGGAGCTGGACGTTGCGGTTGGGGCTGTAGCTCTGGTGCGGGTCGGAGCCGTCGACCGCCGCCTTCATGCCGATGCGCAATTCCTGCGCCGCGCCCGGCCAGGGCCCGAGCAGCAGGAGCAGCAGCAGGACCAGGCTACGGGGCATGGCGGTTCCGCGGCACCGGCACGCCGAGAGTCTCGCGCAGCGTCGTCCCGGCATATTCGGTGCGGAAGATGCCGCGCCGCTGCAGTTCCGGCGCGACGAGGTCGACGAACTCCTCAAGCGGCTTGGGGTAGAAGGGGAAGAGCAGGGTGAAGCCATCCGCCGCGCCGCCTTCCAGCCATTCCTGCATCACGTCGGCGATCCGCGCCGGCCCTCCCACCACCATCTGATGGCCGAGCGAGGTGCCGAGGTAGCGCGCGACCTGGCGGATGCTGAGATTCTCCGCCCGCGCCTTCGCCACCAGGTGTTCCTGCCGCGCCTTGGCGGCGTTGCTCGGTGGCAGGTCCGGCAGCTTGCCGTCGATCGGGAAGGCGTGGATATCGAGGTCGCCGCAGAGCCGGGCCAGCAGCCGCAGCGCCGTGCGGTCGTCGATCAGCGCCTGCAATTCCTCATAGCGCTGCTGCGCCGCCGCGTCGGTCGCGCCGGTGATGGCCATGAAGCCGGGCATCACCTTCACGTCGTCCGCGTTACGGCCATGCGCCACGGCGCGCGCCTTGATGTCGCGGTAGAATTCCTGGCCCTCGGACAACACCGACTGCGCGGTGAAGATCATGTCGGCGATGCGCGAGGCGAGGCGCTTGCCGGGCTCCGACGACCCCGCCTGCGCCACCACCGGCCGCCCCTGCGGGCTGCGCGGCAGGTTCAGCGGGCCGCGTACGCGGAAATGCTCCCCCACATGGTTCAGGATGTGGCCCTTCGAAGGGTCGAGGAACTGCCCGGTTTCCTTGTTCCGCGGAAACGCCCCATCCTCGAAGCTGTCCCACAAGCCGGCGACAACATCGAAGAATTCCTCGGCGCGTTCGTAGCGGTGGCCGTGGTCGGGATGGCGGTCGAAGCCGAAATTGCCGGCCTCGTCCTCGATCTGGCT
>JBMOJU010000560.1:0-2555 GCA_049315625.1 Paracraurococcus sp. | reverse complement strand
GATCAGTACCGGCGCGTCCTCGCCCAGCAGGTCGCGCAACTCGGCGGTCAGCGCCCGCAGCTGCTCCGGGTCCTCGACGTTGCGGGCGAACAGGATGGCGCCGAGCGGCGGGGTGGCGCGGAACAGCGCCGCCTCCTCCGCCGTCAGCCGGGGCCCGGAGACCCCGATGATGGCCGCGCGCGGCCGCTGCGGCATGCGCCTAGCCCCCGACCGGGTTGCAGGCGCCGCCCTTGGCCTTCACCGCCTCGCACAGCGATTTTGCCGCCGCCGCATCGGCCAGGCCGCCGGTGCGCAGGCGCCACAGCGGTGCCTGGCCGTCGCGGTCCAATTTCGTGATCCGCGGCTGGAAGCCGGCAAGCTCGGGCACCCGCCTGGCCAGCCGGTCCCATTCGGCGCGGGCGGCCTCCTCGGTGGTCAGCGCGCCGAGCTGGATCATGGCGCGGCCATTGGCCACCGGGGCGAGGCGCGGCGTGGCGGGCGGTGCGGCGGCGGGCGCCGCGACCGGCGGCGGCGCGGCCATCGGCGGGGCCAGCGCCGCGACCGGCGGCAGGGCGGAGGGTGCCGGCGCGGCGGCGGGCGGCGCCGCCTGCTGCCGCAGCAGGTCGAGCTGCGGCGTCTCCGGCCCGGCATCGAGCTTCGCGCTGCCGCTGCGCCGCTCGGCCTCCCGCCGCACCGCGGCGGGTTCGAGCACGAGCTGATCCTGGTTGGGGACGACCATGCCGCCCGGATTCTCCGGCCGGACCTTCAGCGGCCTTGCATCGGCCTCGATCACCGGCACCGGGCGCGGGCCCATGCGGGAGATGCCCCAGGCGACGGCGCCGGCCAGCGCCAGCACGCCAAGCAGCCCCCCGGCCACCGCCAGCATGCGCCACGAAAGCCCCTGCCTCTCCTGGCGCGGTCGCCAGGAGGGTACCGCCAGATCGCTCACCGCATCTCCTCGACAGGGGTGACCCCCATCACCGCCAGCCCCGAGCGGATCACGCTGGCGGTGGCGGCGACCAGCGCCAGCCTCGCCCGGGTCGCCTCCGGCTCATCCTCCCGGATGAAGCGCAGCGTCGTGTCCTCCCGGCCCCTGTTCCAGAGTACATGAAAGTCGCCGGCCAAGTCATGGAGAAAGAACGCGATTCGGTGCGGCTCCCGCGCTGCGGCGGCGGCCTCCACGGTGCGCGGCCAGGTGGTCAGGCGGCGCAGCAGGGTGAGCTCCGCGGGGTCGGTCAGGCTGTCCAACGGTGCCAGCGCGAGGTCGCCCGGCGGCGGGTCGCCGGCGCTGCGCAGCACGCTGCGGCAGCGGGCATGGGCGTACTGCACGTAGAAGACCGGGTTCTCGCGCGACTGCTCGACCACCTTGTCGAGGTCGAATTCCATCTGCGCATCGGCCTTGCGGGTCAGCATGGTGAAGCGCACCGCGTCGCGCCCGACTTCGTCGATCAGATCGCGCAAGGTCACATAGGTGCCGGCGCGCTTGCTCATCCGCAGCGGCTGGCCGTCCTTCAGCACCGAGACGATCTGCACCAGCACGACGTCGAGGGGCACGGTGCCGCCGGAAAGCGCGCCGACGGCGGCCTGCATGCGCTTGACGTAGCCGCCATGGTCGGCGCCCCAGACATGGACCAGCTCGGCGAAGCCGCGTTCGATCTTGTGCAAATGGTTGGCGATGTCGTTGGCGAAATACGTGCCGCTGCCGTCGGATTTGCGCAGCGGGCGGTCGACCTCGTCGCCGTACTGGGTGGCGCGGAACAGCGTCTGCTCACGCGGTTCCCAATCGTCCGGGGTCTTGCCCTTGGGCGGCTCCAGCACGCCGCGATAGATCAGGCCGCGATCGGCCAGCATCCGCTCGGCCTGTTCCAGCTTGCCGTCGCGCACCAGCGCGGCCTCGGAGACGAAGACGTCCTGCACAACGCCGAGGGCAGCGAGGTCCTCGCGGATCGCGACCATCATGCGGGCGACGGTGACGTCGCGGATGAAATCCAGCGCCGCGCCCCTGGGCACGCCGCCATCGGCCGGCACCAGGCCGGCGCCGTGTTCCGCCACCAGCGCCTCGCCGACCGGCACCAGATAGTCACCGCCATACTGCAAGGTGACGCCGAAGGCGGCCTCGAAATCCTCCCGCCCGCGGGCCGAGGCGGCGAAGCCGGCCAGCGCGGCGGGGATTTCGGCCGACGTCGCCAGCAGCGCCTGCAGGTACCGCCAGTACGCCGCCATCGCCAGGGCCGCGACCTGCGCCCCGGCATCGTTGATGTAGTACTCCTTCGTCACGTCCCAGCCGGCCTTGGCCAGCAGGTTGGCCAGCGCATCGCCCACCACCGCGCCGCGGCAATGGCCGACATGCATCGGCCCGGTGGGGTTGGCCGAGACGTATTCCACGTTGACCCTGATGCCCGCGCCAACGGCGGAGTCGCCATACCCCTCCCCGGCCGCTAGCACGGTCGCGACCTGCGCGCGCAGATACGCCTCGTCCAGCCGGAGGTTCACGAAGCCCGGGCCGGCCGGGGCGGCCTCGGTCACCTCGGGCAGCGCGGCCAGGCGGGCGGCCAGGTCGGCGGCCAGTTTTGGCG
>JBMOJU010000559.1:0-2559 GCA_049315625.1 Paracraurococcus sp. | reverse complement strand
CTCATGGCCTCCGACGTCCAGGCACAAGCCTGCCCGCGGGCGGGTCCAGTTGTCAAGAATTTTGTCCTAGTAAACCAGCCGCCGCTTGCCGCAACGGCGCCCCACCCGGTAGCCTCCCCGACAAGCACCAAGGGAACGCCGCATGCAGACCGACCGCTACGGCCTCGCCCTCGACACCGCCTCCGCCGCGGCGGCCGAGGCCTACCGCGCCGGCGCCGAACGGCTGCTGAGCATGTATCCGGGGGCGGACGCGCTGTTCGATGACGCCATCGCCGCCGATCCCGGCTTCGGCCTGGCCCGCATCGCCCGCGCCCGGGCCTTCCAGATGGCCGAGGATGCCGCCGCCACGCGGACGGCGCTCGCGGCCGCCACGGCGCTCGACCTGCCGCCCCGCGGCGCCTCCCAGGCCCGGATTGTCCGGCTCATGCTGGAGGGGCAGGGTGCGGCGGCGCTGGCCGCCGTCCGCGCGCACCTGGCGGAATGGCCCTGCGACGCGCTGGTGCTGAGTACCACGGCGAACCAGACCGGGCTGATCGGCCTCTCCGGCCTGGCGGGGCGGGAGGAGGATTTGGCCGACCTGCTGGACGGGCTGGCGCCACAGTACGGCGACGACTGGTGGTTCGGCGCGCATCGCGGCATGGCGCTGTCCGAGGTCGGCCGGCGGGCGGAGGCGGCGCGGATCCTCGACCGGTCCTACGCCGGCAACCCGCGCAACGGCTACATCGCCCACAGCATCGGCCACCTGCACTACGAATCCGGCGACCATGCGGGCGCCGTCGCCTTCCTGCGCGGCTGGCTGCCGGGCTACCCGCGGGCCGGGCGGCTGCACGGCCACCTGCACTGGCACCTGGCGCTGAGCGAACTGGCGGCGGGCAACGTGGCGGAGGGGTTCCGACTCTACACGGAGGCCTTCGCGGCGGAGGAGTACCACGCGCCGGCGCGGCTGAAGCTGACCGACGGCGCCGCCTTCCTCTGGCGGGCGGAGCTGGCCGGGCACCCGCGCGACCCGGACCATTGGCGGGCGATGCACGAATTCGCCCAGGCGGTCGCGCCACGGCCGGGCATGCCGCTGGCCGATTGGCACGTGGTGCTGACCCAGGCGGTGGTCGGCGACACGGCCGGGCTGGCGGCGCGGGCCGAGGCGATGGCGGCGCTGACCGCGGCCGGGCGCTACCCGGCCGGGCCGGCGATCATCGCCCTGGCGCAGGCCTTCGCCGCCATGGTGCGCGGCGATTTCGCCGCGGCAATCGACGCCATCGAGCCGCTGCTGGCCGAGCGCGAGCGAATCGGCGGCAGCCGGGCGCAGGTCGACCTGGTGGAGGCGACGCTGCTGAAGGCGTATCTCGGTGCCGGCCGGCTGGAGGAGATGCGCGCGCTGCTGGCGGCGCGTCGGCCGGGGGCGGCAGAGCTGCCGGTGGCGGGAGTCGAACGAAGCCACTGAAGGGCCAGCGAAAAAAGAAAGATCGGGGAGAAAGTATTCTCCCCGAACCCCTCATCTATTTCTGTGAGTCGGCGCCCGGCGGGCGGCGAATGCCAGACTCCCGAAAAGGACGGGCGGGGTTGGACGCCTGCGTCCAGCGGGAAGGGAATACTTCCCCCCAACTTTACCGCCCCACCGCATACCCCTGCATCCCGCGCGGATTGGCGCCCGCGAAGATCTGCCCATCCGGCTCCAGTCGCGCCCCGGTCAGCCGGCCCTCCGACCACTCCCCGCCCATCTCGGCGGCATGGCCGCGGGCGTTCAACTCGGCCAGCACCGCCGCGTCGTAGCGGCCTTCGATCACCACCTTCCCCGGCTTGGCGCCGCGCGGCCAGAAGCTGCTGATCCAGTGCTCGCTGTGGAAGCTCGGCAGGTCGATCGCCTGCTGGATGCCGAAGCGGTGGTCGACCATCCGCGCCAGCATGATCGCCTGCCACTGGTCCTGCTGCTCGCCGCCCGGGGTGCCGAAGCTCATCCACGGCTTACCGTCGCGCAGCACCATGGAGGGCGACAGCGTGGTGCGCGGCCGCTTGCCCGGCTTCAGGCCGTTCGGCAGCGACTCGTCCAGCCAGAACATCTGGCACCGCGAGCCAAGGCAGAAGCCGAGCCCCGGGATCGCCGGGGAGGATTGCAGCCAGCCGGCCGAAGGCGTGGCGCTGACGAAATTGCCCCATTGGTCGATGACGTCGATGTGGCAGGTGTCGCCGCCCGAGGCGCCGAGGCGGGAGACGGTGGGCTCCCCGGTGCCCATGGCCATCTGCATGGCGCGGCCGCGCTCGATCGCCGCGGCGTAGTCGGTGCGCGGCGCGCGGCCATCCGGGCTCCCGGGGCGGAAATCGTTGTTCGCCGCGGGGCCGATCAGCGCGCGGCGGGCGGCGGTGTAGTCGGCCGAGAGCAGCGCCGCCATCGGCACGTCGGTGAAGTCCGGGTCGCCGTAGAAGGCCTCGCGGTCGGCATAGGCCAGCTTCATCGCCTCCACCACCGTATGGACAAACTCGGTACCGACCGGGTCCATGGCTGCGATGTCGAAGCCTTCCAGCAGCGCCAGGGTCTGCAGCATGGTCGGGCCCTGGCTCCAG
>JBMOJU010000558.1:0-2570 GCA_049315625.1 Paracraurococcus sp. | reverse complement strand
ACTCAGAGAAATAGAGGAGGGTCCAGGGAGGATACTTCCTCCCTGGCCTTGCCTTCAGGCCGCGGTGTGCCGGAACATGATCTTCCGCGCTTCCTCGTCCATCTCCGCCTTGAAGGCGTGCTTCGCCTTGATCGCCTCGGCGCGCGCCGCGGCCGGGCGGGCGTTGATCGCCGCCAGGTGCCGCTTGATGTTGCCCAGCTTGTCGAATTCCTCGGCGCCCAGCACGAAGCCGCCGAGCCGTTCCCAGCCCCAGGCCGCCATGTCGACGAAGGAGTAGCTGTCGCCGACGATCCACTCGCGGCCTTCCAGCCGGTCGTTCAGGATGCCCCAGTGGCGCTTCGCCTCGAAGGCGTAGCGGGTCACGCCGTACTCGTTGCCGGCCGGCGCGAAATTCTTGAAGTGCACATACTGGCCGGAGAAGGGGCCGATGCCCGACGCGATGAACATCAGCCAGGACAGCGTCTCGCCCGCGAATTCCGGCTTCGGCAGGAACTGGCCGGTCTTCTCCGCCAAGTACAGCAGGATGGCGTTGGAATCGAACACCGGCTTGCCGTCGTCGACGATCGAGGGCGCCTTGGAGTTCGGGTTGATCGCCACGTAGTCCGGGGTGAACTGCTCACCCTTGCGGGTATCGACCGGGATCGCCTCGTAGGGCAGGCCGCTCTCCTCGAGGAAGAGCGCCACCTTCATCGGGTTCGGCGCGGTGTTGTAGTAGAATTTCAGCATGGGCATCCTCCTGGGGATAGGGATGACGGATGGGAGCGCACATGGCGCTCCCCCGCAAGCGGACCGTCACGCGATGGTCATTCGCCCGGCACCGTGGCCGGTCTTGCCGCCGCCTCCTGCGCATGCAGGTCGCGGTCGATCTCCTCGATCGAACGCCCCGCGGTCTCGATGCCGAGGAACAGGTAGACCGCGCCGGCCAACACGAACCAGGCCGCCAGGTAGAGGAAGGCGGGCAGGATGTTGTCGACGCTCGCTTCCGGCTTGACGATGTTGCTGCTGCCGACCACCAGGGCCAGGCCGAGCGGGCCGATGATCTTGCCCAGGCCGCCGAAGCCGTAGGCGCTGCCCATGCCGCTGGTCCGCAGATGTGCCGGCCAGACCTCGGCGGCATAGGGCCCGACGATGGCAAAGCCGCCATCGGCGAAGAAGAAGGCGACGATCAGCAGCAACCAGAAGGCGGAGACGCCGAACAGCATCTCTGAATGGAAGACGCCGGCGAGGACCAGCAGCGCCGCGGCGCCAAAGCCGAGCAGCCCGCCACCGCGTCGCCGGCCGATCTTCTCCGACAGGATGGCGAAGCTGATGCGGCCGATCAGCCCGCCGAGCGTCAACCCGATCATCAGCTTGCTTGCCTGCGCCGGCGTCACCTGCAGCAGCAGGACGAACAGGGTCGGTGCCCAGAGCGTGACGCCATAGACGCCGGTCTGCGCCCCGAGGTTGCCGAGCCAGGAGACGACGAGGCTGCGCGGGTGGCGGAACAGCTCGGTCCAGGCGCCGGGGCGGTCGGCGCCGGCAATGTCCTCCGGCCGCGGATCGGGCAGCGAGGCGGGATCGATCTCCAGCGCCCAGGCGAGGGATCTCTTTGCCTCGGCGACGCGGCCCTGGCGCAGCAGCCAGCGGGGCGATTCCGGTACCCAGATCCGCACCAGCAGCACCAGCAGGGCCGGCAACACGCCGATAGCGAACAATCCGCGCCAACCCACGCTCTCGGCCAGGAAGCCGCCCGAAAAGGCGCCCAGCATGACGCCGACGGGGATAAAGCAGGTGACCAGGCCGCCGACCAGGCCACGCTTCCGCGCCGGCATGAATTCCTGCACCAGCGGCAGGTCGACGCAATACAACCCGCCGACACCAAAGCCGACCAGCACCCGCATGATGACCAGGTAGGTCAGGCCGTCATCGGGCGTGAAGTACAGCAGGCCGGTGGCGATGGCGAAATTCAGGATGGTCAGGTTGAACACCGGCCGGCGGCCGATCCGGTCTGCCATCCAGCCCCAGAAGAAGGCGCCGAACATGGCGCCGATGCCCGACGACAGCAGCATCACCGCCGATTGCAGGAAGGTGAGCTTCCACGTGCCGATCATGAAGGGCAGCACGAAGCCGATCAGGAAGTAGTCGAAGAATTCGAGCATGTCGCCCAGCACCGCCGCGGCGATGATTTTTTTCTGGTTGCCGGTCAGACTCGTCCGGCGGTCGAGTTCCTCGAACATCGCTTCCTCCCGCGACGGGTGTTGTCCCGTCTCGATGTCCCGGTCCTGGGTCGTCTGCGCGACCTGGGGCCAGCGTCGGACGACCGACCAAAAACGTCAACCTTCCTGCTCGCACGGTGTTGGCCGCCTTCGGCCAGGGGCAGCAGCATGGGTGACGGCAGGACGCGACGCGGCCATGCGGGCAGGCGGTTTCGCGGCGGCAGGCATCCCCACCGGGGGCGTGGGCGCCCCAGGCCATCCGCCGTCTTCGGCGATGGATGCCGGCGGCGTGCGGCATGACCGCGCCGCCACCAGCAACCGACCGGCGCCGGTCCCGCCGCTGCCGGCGGAGGCGACGCTCCGAGGCCCGGTGCC
>JBMOJU010000557.1:0-2586 GCA_049315625.1 Paracraurococcus sp. | reverse complement strand
CCGGCGGCCGCTTCGGGATCAACCTGATCACCGGCTGGCAGCGGCCGGAGTATTCGCAGATGGGGCTCTGGCCGGGCGATGAGTTCTTCGCCACCCGCTACGACTACCTGACCGAATACGCCACCATCCTGCGCGAGCTCTGGGCGACTGGCCGCTGCGACCTGAAGGGGCGGCACTTCCAGATGGACGACTGCCGGATGCTGCCCAAGCCGACGGGCGACATAAAGCTGATCTGCGCCGGCTCCAGCGGCCAGGGTATGGCCTTCTCGGCACAGCATGCCGACTATAATTTCTGCCTCGGCGCCGGGGTGAACACGCCGCGCGGCTTCGCCCCCTCGGCCGAGAAGCTGCAGGCGGAAGCGGCGAAGACCGGTCGCAAGGTCGGCACCTTCGTCCTCATCATGCTCATCGCCGCCGAGACCGATGCGGAGGCCTTCGCCCGCTGGGAGCACTACAAGGCCGGCGCCGACCAGGAGGCGCTCGCCTGGCTCGGCCTGCAGGCCGCCGCCGACACCCGCAGCGACACCCACATCAAGGAGGTGGTGAACCCCGTCTCCGCCATCAACTTCAACATGGGGACGCTGGTCGGATCCTATGCCTCCATCGCCCGGATGCTGGACGAGATGGCGACCGTGCCGGGCACCAGCGGGGCGTTGGTCACCTTCGACGACTTCGTCCAGGGCATCGAGGATTTCGGCACCCGCATCCAGCCGCTGATGACCACGCGCCGGTACGCCATGGCGGCGGCCTGAACAGAGCCGCCCGTTCGTGGCATGAATAATGCTTAATCCCAATCGATGTGACAGCTCGGAGGGATGGCGATGACGGGACCGCTTGGCGTTGTCGGACGGCACCTCGGCGTGATGGCCGGCGTGCTCGCACTCAGCTTCCCCGCCCTGGCGCAAAAGGCGGAGCCCTGCATCGGCGCCTCGCTCGAGGTCACCGGGCCGCTCGCCAACCAGGGCCTGATGCTGCGGATTGTGGTGGAGACCGCGCTCGACAAGATCAACGCCGCTGGCGGCGTGCTCGGCAAGCCGCTCAAGCTCATCGTCTATGACGATGTCGGCGAGCCTGCCCGCGCCGTGGACAATGGCCGCCGCATCGGTGAGCGGGACAACTGCGTGATCATGATGGGCGGCGCCCGCACCCCCAATGCCATCGCGCTGCGCGAACCGCTGGCCGAGATGGGCATGCCCTGGATCGGCCCGCAATCGGCCGGCACCACGGTGATCGAGCACCAGAACGGCAAGAACGAATGGATGTTCCGCGTCTCGATGAAGGATCGCTGGGTCACCGGCTACCTGGTCGACCAGGCGAAGCAGCGGAGCCAGAACGGCAAGATCGCTTTCGTCTATGAAGGCACCGCCTGGGGCCAGGGCGCCTTGCCGGATGTCGAGGCCGCGGCGAAACGCGCCAACGTCCCGCTGGTGGGCAAGGAGACCTTCAATCTCGGCGACCAGGACATGTCGGCGCAGATGATCCGGCTGCGCGATGCCGGCGTCGACACCGTCATCCTTTGGGCGGTGGATCGAGAAAGCGCGAACATGCTGCGCTCGATGGACCGGATCGGCTGGAAGCCGAAGATCATCTCCGCCTGGGGCCTGACCACGGCCTTCGCCAAGTCCGTCGGCCCGCTGGCCGAAGGCATCATGGTGGCTGGCACCTTCAACTGGAACGGCTCGCTCAGCCCCGCGGCTCAGGCTGCGTTCGACGCGATGAAGGCGAAATACCCGGACCGCATCCGCACCGGCGCCGACATGGAGCAGCCTTCGGCCATGGCGAATGCCTGGGACGCCACCTTCGTCCTGGTGGAGGCGCTGAAGATCGCCGGCGCCTATGACCGCACCAAGCTGCGCGACGCGATGTTCAAGGTGAAGTACCAGGGCCTGGTGGCGAACTACGATCCTGCCTTCGTGAAGGGCAACCAGGAGCGGATGGATGCCATCCTGCCGGAGGCCTACAAACTGCAGGCCTTCCACAACGGCATGCTGATGCCAATCGACGCGACGCCCTACGGCATGCGGAACTGAGCAGGCCAGGGCGGGGCCCGGCCGGTGGAGGCCATGCTGCAATACCTGCTGACCGGACTTTCGGTCGGCAGCGTCTATGCCATGGTCGGGCTGGGCTTCACCGTGATGTGGACCGCGGCCAAGGCGGTCAACTTCAACTACGGCGACCTCTTCATGCTCGGCGCGGTGGGCACGGTGGTGCTGCGGGATCTCGGCATGCCGCTGATCCCCGCCGCGCTGCTGGCGATCGCGGCGGCCGCGCTGCTTGCCGCCATCATCGAGCGCGGCTTCGTCCGGCCCTTCAACCAGGAAACCAACGCGGTCGGCTGGATGCTGACCACCATCGCGGTCGGCACCATGCTGGAGGCCGCGACCACGGCGCTGTTCGGCTCCAACCCGCGCGGCCTGCCGACGCCGCTGACCGAACAGCCGATCCGGATCGGCGGCGCCGGGATCTATCCGCAGGAATTGCTGCTGCCGGTGGCGCTGGTCGTCGTGGCCGGCGGGCTCGAATACTTCTACCGCCGCACCGTCACCGGCCGCGCCATGCGCGCCGTCGCCTATAACCGGGTCGCGG
>JBMOJU010000150.1:0-11564 GCA_049315625.1 Paracraurococcus sp. | reverse complement strand
GGAATTGAACCCCGGACCTACTGATTACGAATCAGTTGCTCTACCCCTGAGCTAAGTCGGCATGGCCCCCTTTCGGCGGGCCGCGGGGAGATACACGCCGGGCCGCGAAAGGGCAACGCCCCTTTCGCGGCCCGGGTACGCCTCAGGTCGTCACCGGGACCGAGGCCTTGCCCGCCGTCCAGGCGATCTGCCCCACCGTGTCGCAGGCGCTGCAGACCGGCGCCCAGGCCGCGTGGTCGGTGCCGCAATGGCCGCAGCGCCAGCGCGGCTCCGGCCGGGCCGCGGCCGCTTCGCGCAGCCACTTCGACTGCGCCGCGCGGGTCTCCGCGGTGTCGCCGTGCTCGGCCTCCTCCAGTGCGGAGAGCAGCACATAGGCCCGCCGGTCCGCCTCGCCGGAGGCCACCAGCGCCTCCACCGCACTCCGCGCCCGGCCGGTCAGCCCGGCCGCCAGCGAGGTGCGCGCCAGCAGCAGCCGGCTCTCCGGCGCCTTCGGGTTGCGCCGGATCAGCCCCTCGGAGGCCTTGACCCGCGCCAGGTCGTCCGGCTCCTCGGCCAGGTAGGGCACCGCGAGGTCGGGATGTGACGACGCCGCCCAGGCCTCCTCCAGCACGCCGCGGGCGCGGCGGGAGGACCCACTGGCGCGCAGCCGGTTGGCATGCGCGATCGCCGCCGGGGCGAAGCCCTTGTCGGCCTGGAAGGCCTGGCGTTCCAGGTCGGCCGCCTTGGCCGGGTCCGGCTCCTGCTCCGCCGCGGCCAGGGCCAGCACCGGCTTCGGCAGGTCGGGCGCCGAGAGCGCCAGCGCCTCGCGCCAGTCGCGGGTCTGCAGGGCGAGCTGGGCGCGCTCCTCGCGCAGCCAGGCGGCGCCGGGCTGCACCGTCTCGGCCTCCCGCGCCAGGGCCTGGGCGGCGTCCCAGTCGCCCTTCTGCATCGCCTGCCGCAGCAGGCCGCGCAGGCCGAGGAAGCGCGCATCGTCGCGCTGGGCGAGCTGGCGGAACACGTCGGCCGCCGCCTCCTCGCGGCCCGAAAGCCGCTCGGCCTCGGCGGTCAGCAGCAGGGTCTGCGGCGTGTCGCCCAGGTAGCTGCGCGCCTTGCGCACCTCCAGCCGCGCCGCCTCGGCGGTGCCGGCGGCGAGGGCGATCAGCGTCCGCGTCACCGCGGCATCGCCTTCCGCCCGGCGCTTTTCGGTGCGCCGGCTGCGCAGCCGCTGCGGCCAGCGGCGCAGCGCGCCGATGACCGCCAGGATCGTGTGCAGCAGCAGGAAGGCCGCCGCCAGGATCAGCAGGGCGATCGGGAAGCTGGTGCCGATCCAGGCATCGCCGACCTTGATCTCCACCGTGCCGCCGAGCTCCGCCAGGTACATCGCCCCGGCGACGCCCGCGACCAGCAGCAGGAGGATGGTGATGGCGCTGCGCATCGGCTCAGCCCGCCGCCAGCTGGCGCAGCGCGGCGCGCGCCGCGATCAGCGCCCGCGCCTGGTCGGCCCAGGGCTGCATGGCCGCACGCGCCGGCGGCGGCAGCTTGTCGATGTGCGTCAGGCTCATCTCCAGGTCCCCCGCCTCCAGCGCCCGGCGGCTGCGCTCGATCTCCGCCTCCGCCGCATCGCCCCACACCACCTGGTCGCCGCGCCGGACCGTGACCAGCCCGCCGAGCCGCGACAGCGCGCTGTCGACCACGCCGCCCCGGCCGCCATCCGGCTGCATCCCGGCGTCGGAGGCCGCCCAGGCCGCCTTGGCCGCATCCTCGAAGGACAGCCGTAGCGAGGCCTCGGTCGGCGGCGCCGCCTGGGCGAAGCGGGCCAGCGCCGGCGGCGGCTGGTCGATCCGCGCCAGGCCCTCGCCCAGCGCCTGGCCGGCGGTCAGCGCGCCGCGCAGCCGGTCGATCGCCGCCAGCCGCGCGGTGCGGCCTTCCAGCGTCGCCATCTGCTTCTGCGCCGCCTCCAGCGCCGCGAGGCGCTGGCCGAGCGCGGCATCGAGCGCGGCGAGCTTCTGCTGCGCCGCCGCCTCGGCCGCCGCCAGCTTCTGCTGGGTCGCCGTCTCCAGCGCCGTCAGCCGCTGCGCCGCGGCCTCCGCCGCCGCCTTGTCGCGTGCCTCGTCGGCGCGGGCCATGTCGGCCAGCTTCTGGCCCAGCGCCTGCTGCGCAGCGGCCTCCCGCTGCTGGTCGGCCTGGGCCATCTCCTGCAGCCGGCGGCCGAGATCGGTGTCGAGCTGCTGGAGCCGCGTCGCCTGCGCCTCCACCCGGGTGCCGAGCGCATCGAAGGCGGCGCGCGGCGCGACCCCGGCCGGGTCGAAGGCCGGCTTGGCCTCGATCCCCTGGATGCGGCGCTCATTCGCCGCGGCGCGGTCGGTCGCCTGGGCGGCGCCGCGCTCGGCCACCGCCGCCCGCTCGGCGAGCGCGGCGAGCTGGCCTTCCAGCGGCCGCAGGTCGGGCATGGCCGGCGCCGGCTTCGTTTCCAGCGCCTGCACCCGGCCTTCCAGCGGGGCGAGGGCCTGCAGCCGGCCACCCAGCGTGCCGAGCTCGCCGCGCACACCTTCCAGCGTGCCCATGCGCTGTTCCAGCTGCGCCACGCGGGCCGGATCGATGCTGGCATCGTTGGTCGAGCGCGGGGTGGTCAGCAACCACCACACGGCCAGCAGCAGAACGACGCCACCGACGCCGATCATGACCGCGGCCGGGTCCAGCCGCTTCGGCGCCGGCGGCCCCAGCGGGGAGTTGCGGGCGGCGGGCGGCGGCGCGCCGGCGGACGGCGCGGCGGCCGGGGTCTCGGGTGTTTCGCTCATCGGATGCTGCCTACCTGGGACCGAGCAAAGCCAACAACGCGTCCTGGTCCGGCCGGTCGGCGACCCGCACCGCGCGCCAGGCCAGGGGGGCGATCGCCCTGGTCGCCGCTTCGGCAACCCGAGGACTGATCGCCAACGCCTCCATCGACGCCGCCGTTGCGGCGTGGCCGGAAGCCTTGATCAGGGACATGGCACAGCGCGCCGAGCGCGGCGAGAAGAACAGCACGCAAACGACCCCCCCAAATTGTTTCATTGCCGTGAGGGCCTCCGGCGGCAGGGCCGGGGCCGCCGCCGCAGCATAGGCGACCCGGCGCAGCACGCGGAAGCCGCGTCTGCGGAGGTCGGCGGCAAGGTCGGCGCCATAGCCCTCCCCCACCGCCAGCAGCAGCGGCCCGGCGGCGGGGTCGAGGCTGCCGGCGGCGGCCTCCGCCAGCGCCGCGGCATCGCCGGCCGCGGCCACCACCCGGGCGAAGCCGCGCGCCCGCGCCTCGGCCGCCGTCGCCTCCCCCACCGCCAGCACCGGCAGATCCGTCGGCGGCAGGCTGCGGGCGGCGGCGCGGCTGGTCAGCAGCAGCGCCTGGGCGCGCGGCGCGGCGAAGGGCCGCGGCGCCAGGACCAGGGCCGGGGCGAGCACCGGCCGCCAGCCGAGCGCCGCCACGCGCCGGGCGGTCTCCGCCGCGCCGGGTTCCGGCCGGGTGATCAGGACCCCGGGCGGCAGGCGTCCGGCGGGCACCGGGGTCAGGCGAAGAGGTCGGCGGGGCTGTCGGCCCGCAGGCTGTCGCCCAGCTCGGCGCCGAGCCGCACCGCGTCCGCCGCCGCCCCGGTCACCGCCCGCTTCAGCAGGAAGGTGCCGTCCGGCCGCGCCACCAGGCCGGTCAGGTGCAGCTGGCCATCCGGCAGCAGCCGGGCATGGCCGCCGATCGGCGTCCGGCAGGACCCGTCGAGCGCGCCGAGGAAGGCGCGTTCCGCCCGGCTGACCGCGGCCGCCGTGCGGTCCTCGATGGCCGAGAGCAGCTCGCGCAGCGGCGCGTCCGCTTCGCGCACCGTGATGCCGACGATGCCCTGGCCGGCGGCCGGGACCATCGCCTCGGCATCCAGCACCACCGCCGCCTCGGCCGCCAGGCCCAGCCGCTTCAGCCCGGCCAGCGCCAGCAGGCTGGCGGCGAATTCGCCGCCGCGGACGCGGCCCAGCCGGGTCTGCACATTGCCGCGGATCATGGCGCAGCGCAGGTCGGGCCGGGCGTGCAGGATCTGGCTCTGGCGGCGGACCGAGGCGGTGCCGATGACGGCGCCCGCGGGCAGGCAGGCATAGGGGTCGGCCGGGTCCGGCGCACCGCAGGCCGCGCCCAGCACGATGGCGTCGCGCGCATCCTCCCGCGCCAGGGTGCAGGCCAGCACGATGCCGGGCGGCAATTCGGTTTCCAGGTCCTTCAGGCTGTGCACCGCGAAATCCACCCGGCCGTCCAGCAACGCCTCGTGGATCTCCTTGGCGAAGAGCCCCTTGCCGCCGATATCGGCCAGGCGCCGGTCGAGGATCTGGTCGCCGGCGACGGCGATGACGTGTTCCTCGAAGGCCTCCGCCGCGCGCAGCACCGGGCAGAGGCCGCTGACCACGGCCAGGAAATGGCGGGTCTGCCAGAGCGCGAGGGGCGAGCCGCGGGTGCCGACGCGCAGCGGCAGAACGCCGCCCGGGCGCCGGTTCACAGCATGGGTTTGGCCATTGGGCATGCGGCCGTCATAGAACCCCGCCGGAGGATGAGGAAGCCAGGATGGACAGCGGCGCGACGGTACTCGGCCTGGAATCGAGCTGCGACGAGACCGCGGCGGCGGTGCTCCGCGCCGACGGCACCATCCTGGCCGAGGCGGTGCTGAGCCAGCTGGCCGAGCACGCCCCCTATGGCGGCGTGGTGCCGGAGATCGCCGCCCGGGCGCATCTCGACCACCTGCCCCGCCTGGTGGCGCAGGTGATGGCGGAGGCCGGGCTGGGCTTCCGCGACCTGGCCGGCGTGGCCGCCACCGCCGGGCCGGGGCTGATCGGCGGGCTGATCGTCGGCAGCACGCTGGGCAAGGGCATCGCGCTCGCCCACGGGCTGCCCTTCGTCGCGGTGAACCACCTGGAGGCGCATGCGCTGACCGCGACCCTGCCGGGCATCGTCGATGCGCCGGTGCGATTTCCCTATCTGCTCCTGCTGCTCTCCGGCGGGCATTGCCAATGCGTCGCGGTGGAGGGCGTCGGCCGCTACCGGCGGCTCGGCACCACGCTCGACGATGCGGTGGGCGAAGCCTTCGACAAATCGGCCAAGCTGCTCGGCCTGCCCTGGCCGGGTGGGCCGGCGCTCGAACGGCTGGCCGCCACCGGCGATGCCAGCCGCGTCCCGCTGCCGCGGCCGCTGCTCGGCCGCGCCGGCTGTGATTTCTCCTGGTCCGGGCTGAAGACCGCGGTGGCGCATGCGGTGGCGAAAGGTGCGGGGCCGAAGGCCGACATCGCCGCCGGCTTCCAGGCCGCCGTCGCCGCGGTGCTGGCCGACCGGGCGCGGCATGCGCTGGACATGCTGCCGGCGGCGACCGCGCTGGTGGTCGCCGGCGGGGTCGCCGCCAACCAGGGCGTCCGCGCGGCGCTGGCCGGGGTGGCGGCGCAGCGTGGGTTGCCGATGGTGGCGCCGCCGATCCGCCTGTGCACCGACAACGCCGTCATGGTCGCCTGGGCGGGGATCGAGCGGCTGCGGCTGGGGCTTTCGGACACGCTCGGCCACGCGCCGCGGCCGCGCTGGCCGCTGGAAGGGATGGCGGCCTGAGGGTTTGAGGCGGTTGAACCCCTCAATTTCCCACAATTTCCCCCAATCCGCCTCAAACCGCTTGAGGCCGCGACCGGCCCGCGGCGACGAGACCCAGGCCGGCGGCGGGCTTCGCCGCGGCCGACCTCAAGGATTGAGGATTTGAGCAATTGAAACCGGGGAGTCGGGCGCGCGGCCCGACCGGGCGGTGATCGCGCGTGTGGACTTGATAATATTCCTATATCACCCCGGCCGTTCCGAAGCAAGCACGGCTTGCCCGCCCCCGGCGCCACGGGCACGACATCCGCGCGAACCCGCCTCCCGCCGGCGCGTTCCCCCGGGTCCAGCGGATGAGGAATGCCCCGGCATGGCCACCCAGACCCACCCGAAACACGCCAAAGACCACCCGGAGCGCACCGCGGAGGCGCGCATCGAAGCCGCGGTCGAGGAGAGCTTCCCGGCCAGCGACCCGGTGGCCCACACCACCGCCCAGGGCTCGCGCGCCGTCCCGGCCGAGGCGATGCTGCATCCGGCCGGCAGCCGCCCCGCCGGCAGCGACGACGGCGTCACACTCGCCTTCCGCTTCCCCGACAGCGAGAGCGCCAAGCTGGCGCTGGAGGCCGCGGTGCGGGAAGGCCCGGTCGACCGCCGCGCCGCCTGCATCGACCTCGACGCGGGGCAGGTGACGATGCGGCTCGACGTGCCGCGCGCCGACCGCGACCGGCTGGACGGGCTGCTGCGCCGGCATGGCGCCCTGGAGTCCTGACCGGCGGGCGAGGTCAGACCAGCGACCAGGTGCTGCCGGGATTGCCAAGGTCGGCCGTCTCCAGCGCGGTGATCCCGTCCATCCGCCACAGCGCGATCGCCCCGCCGGACTCGCGCCAGACCAGGTCGGACCGGCCATCGCCATCGTAATCGCCGACATCGGCGACCTGCCAGTTGCTGCCGAACTGGCCGATCGTGCCGCCGCCGATGCCCGCGGTGCCGTTCATCCACCACTCGGCGGCGGTGCCGAAACCGTCCCGCAGCCAGAGGATGTCGCTTTTCAGGTCGCCGTTGAAGTCGCCGATCCCGGCGACCTTCCAGTCGCTGTCGACCTTGGCCACGCCGCCGCCGCCGATATAGGTGGCGCCGTTCATCAGCCACATCGCCAGGTTGCCGGTGACATCCTGGCGCCAGAGGATGTCGGCCCGGCCATCGGCGTTGAAGTCGCCCATCCCGGCGATCTTCCAGTCGGTGGCGACGGTGGCGATGGTGCCGCCGCTGGTCACGCCGGTGCCGTTCATGAACCAGGCGGCGACCGCGCCGCCGCTGTGCCGCCAGAGGATGTCGGCCATGCCGTCGCCGTTCAGGTCGCCCACCTCGGCGACGGTCCAATCGGTGCCGGGATTGGTCAGGCTGCCGCCGCCGATCGAATTGCTGCCCTGCATCAGGGCGAGGGAAAGGCTGCCGTCATCGTGGCGCCAGAGGATGTCGGCGGTGCCGTCGCCGTTGAAATCCCCGGTCCCCGCCACCTTCCAGGCGGCGTCCGGGCTGGCGATGGTCGGCATGTCGAGCAGCGTCAGCCCGCCCAGCACGGCGCCGACGAGGGTGCCGCCGGCCTCGCGGAACAGCAGGCTGCTGGTGCCGGCCCCGGCAAAATCCTTCGGCGCGACCGGCAGGGCGACCGTGGTGTCGGTGAATTGCAGCCGCTCCACCCCGCTCAGGCTGTCGGCCCCTTCCGAACTGGTGACCAGCCAGGATCCGTCCGCCTGGCGCGCGAGGGTCGCGCCGGCGCGGGCGATGCCGAAGAGCGCCACATCGATGCCGGCGCCGCCGTCGATCGTGTCGTCGCCGGGGTCGCCGCGCATCGTGTCGGCGCCGGCGCCGCCGATCAGCCAGTCATCCCCGGCATTGCCGTTCAGGCTGTCGGCGCCGTCGCCGCCATCGACCAGGTCGCCGCCATCGCCGGCGCCGAGCGAATCATTGCCCGCCCCGCCCAGCATGGTGTCGGCACCGGCATTGCCCACCATCGTGTCGTTGCCGTCCAGCCCGCTGAGCAGGTTGGCGGCGTCGTTGCCGGTCAGCCGGTCGTTGTTCCTGGCCGTGCCGGTGCCGTCGATGGCGTTGAGCCCGGTCAGCGTCAGGTTGGCCGCCGAATCCGGCAAGGTGAAGGTGATCGACGAGAAGATCGAGTTGCCGCTGACCGAGGCGGTGCCGGGCACGAAGACATCGCCGGGATCGTCGATGATCACCCAGCCGCCGCTCGGCCCCCCGATCAGCCGGTCGGCGCCGATGCCGCCATCGAGGGTGTCGAAGCCGTTGCCGGCGGACACGGTGTCGTTGCCCGCGCCCCCCAGCATGCTGTCATTGCCGGCGCCGCCGTCGAGCGAATCATTGCCGAGGCCGCCGATCAGCGTGTCGTTGCCGTCGCCGCCCAGCAGCGTGTCGGGGCCGGCATTGCCGACCAGGCTGTCGGCCCCGGCGAGGCCGCTGAGCGTGTTGCCGGCGACGTCGCCGATCAGGGTATCGGCGCCGCTGGTGCCGGTGCGGCTGGCCGGCCCGGTGCCGTACAGCACCGTCCCGGCCCCGCCGCCGGCATTGGCCTTGCTGGCACCCAGCAACAGCTCGGCATAGCCATCGGCATTGATGTCGCCGGCCGCGACCGCGGCGCCGAGCGCGCTCCCGGCAATGCCGTTGACCTGGAAGCCCTGGTCGGCGGTCAGCGCCGTCAGGTCGATGCTGCCGGTGAGCCCGGCCTTGCCGTACAGCACCCAGGCGGTGCCGGCCCCGGCCGCGCTGCCATCGGCCCCGATGACGAGGTCGGCGATGCCGTCGCGGTTGACGTCGCCGCTGCCGATCGCCCAGCCGCCGATGGTGTCGGCCAGCCCGGTCAGCTTGAAGCCCTGGGCGGCGGCGATGCTGGCGAGGGCGATGGTGCCGATGCCGCCGGCCTTCCCGTGGATCACCTGCGCCGCGCCGGCGATGCCCTTGGACGCCACGGCGCCGATCGCGATGTCGGCGATGCCGTCGCCATTCACGTCACCGACGGCGAGCGAGACGCCGAGCCGGTCGCCCGCCGTGTCGCCATCGACCCGGCCGCCCTGCGTCGCCGTCAGGGTGCCGATGTCGAAGCTGGTGCCGAGCGTCGTGGTGCTGCCATAGAGGACGTAGACGGCGCCCTTGCCGGTATTGGCGCCGGGCGCGCCGATGATGAGGTCGGCGGCGCCGTCGGCGCTGACATCCCCGGCGGCAAGCGCGCTGCCCAGGGCGCCGCTGGCCAGGCTGCCGGTGATCTGGGTGCCCTGCGACGCGGCCAGGGCGGTGACGAACAGCGTCTGCGGCAGGCCGGCGGCCTGGCCGTAGACGACCCAGGCCGCGCCCTTGGCGCTGCCGGCGGCCGGGGCGCCGATGACGAGGTCGCGGTACCCGTCCTTGTTCAGGTCGAGGGCGGTCACGGCGGTGCCGAATTGGGTCCCGGAACTGCCGAAGATCCGCACTGCCTCGGCGGAGGAGGCGCTGAGGTCGATCGGGTCGCCCCGCAGGCCAGGCTGGCCGAAGATCAGGTAGGCGGCGTTCGCGCCGGGGGCGCCGATGATGACATCGACGATGCCGTCGCGGTCCACGTCGCCCGCCGCGGCGATCGCGCTGCCGAACCCGCCGGCGGCGACGGTGCCGTCGATCCGGTAGCCCTGGGCCGCGGTGAGCGTGGCGAGGGCGAGCGGTCCATCGACCGTGTCGGCGCCGCCGAACACCACGTAGACCGCACCGCGGCCGGAATTCGCCCCCGGCATGCCGATGGCGAAGTCGCCGATGCCGTCGGCATTCACGTCGCCGAGGGCGGCGACGGAGGCGCCGGCCAGATCCCCGGCGATGCTGTCATCGATTCGGTACCCTTGACCGTCGCCGAGCGTGCTCAAATCGATCGACGGCATCGAGGATTCCCGAAAAAGCGAAGGTTCCCCAACCTATGCGACACTATCGCAGCGCACAAGATTTCGATCGTGACGTCTTATTTATAGCGCGCAGCGCTGATGCACCGCCCCGGCCGTTCAGCCGCCGGGCACGCCCTTGCTTGTGCTGTACTCGAAATGCAGCGCTTCCCCCGGGAAGACCCGCGGGTGGATCGCATGCGCCGCCATCGCGGCTTCCGAGAAGCCCTGCAGGATCAGCTTGAGCTTGCCGGGATAGGTGGCGATGTCGCCGATGGCATGGATGCCGGGCAGGCTGGTCTCGCAGGTGGCGGGCGTGACCGCGACATGGCTGTGGTGCAGGCCGAGGCCCCACTCGGCGATCGGGCCAAGCTCCATCGAGAGGCCATAGAACGGCAGCAGGTGGTCGGCCGGGACGGTCTTGACCTCCCCCTTCAGGGTCGCGAGCACCACGCCCGTCAGCCGCGACCCGTCGCCCGCCAGCCCGTGCAGCTGGTAGGGGATGGCCATCTCCACCTCGCCGCGGGCGGCGGCGGCGTCGAGCCGGGCGCAGCTTTCGGGTGCGGCGCGGAATTTCGGCCGGCGGTGCACCACGGTGACCTGGGCGGCGATCTCCTTCAGCGACAGCGCCCAGTCCACCGCGCTGTCGCCGCCGCCGGCGATGACCACGCGCTTCCCGCGGAAATCCTCCCGCCGCGACACCAGGTAGCGGACGGCGCCGGAGGCTTCGTAGCCGGCGAGGCCTTCCAGCGGCGGGCGGTTCGGGCCGAAGGCGCCGGCCCCGGCGGCGAGGATCACCGCCTTCGCGGTGATGCGGTCGCCGGCGCCGGTGCCGAGTTCCCACACCCCGTCCACCTGGCGCAGCGTCTCCACCCGGCGGCCGAGCAGATAGAGCGGGGTGAACGGCGCGGCCTGCGCCTCCAGCTGCTGGATCAGCGCGCCGCCCTCGATCTCCGGATGCGCCGGGATGTCGAAGATCGGCTTTTCCGGGTAGAGCGCGGCGCATTGCCCGCCGATCGCGTCCAGCGCATCGACCACCACGCAGCGCATCCGCAGCATGCCGCATTGGAACACGGCGAACAGGCCGACCGGGCCGGCGCCGATCACCGCCACGTCGGTTTCGACCGTCACGCCGGAGGCGTGCGAAGCAGAAGTCACGCCCGAGACGTGTGCGCCGGAAGCCTGCATGCCACCCATTCCCGCCGTCATCGGCGTCTTTCCCCAGCAAGCCGGCGGTCCTACAGGACATGCGGGCGGCGACCAAGCCCGCAACCGGCACGGAAGACGGATGGACGGGCCAATCATCGTGACGCTGGCGGATCTCGCCGCCACCGGGCGGCTCGCGGCGCGGCTCGCGCCGCGGCTGCGGCCGGGCGATGCGGTGCTGCTGGAGGGGCCACTGGGGGCCGGGAAAAGCGCCTTCGCCCGCGCCCTGCTGCGGACGCTGGCGGGCGATCCGGCGCTGGAGGTGCCCTCCCCCAGCTTCACCCTGGTGCAGAGCTACGACCTGCCGGGCGGGTGGGAGGCGCATCATTTCGACCTGTATCGCCTGTCCGGCCCGGCCGAGGTGGGGGAGCTGGGTTGGGAGGAGGCGCGCGACGGGCTGGTGCTGGTCGAATGGCCAGAACGGCTGGGCGCGCTGCGACCGGAGGATGCGCTGGTGGTGCAACTGGCGCAGGGCGCCGCGGAGGAGGAACGGGTGGCGACACTCTCGGGCTGGACCGACCGGCTGGCGGGGCTGGCAGGATGAGGTACCCCGAGCCCTTCCTGGCGGCGCATGGCTTCGGCGCGGCACAGCGCGTTCCGCTGGTCGCCGATGCCTCGCTGCGCACCTATACCCGCCTGCTCGGCGGCCCGCGCCCGGCGCTGCTGATGGACGCGCCGCCGCCCGAGGATGTGCGGCCCTTTGCCGCGCTGGCCCGCCATTTCGGCGCCGCCGGGCTGTCGCTGCCCGAGGTGATCGCCACGGACGAGGCCGCCGGCTTCCTGCTGATCGAGGATTTCGGCGACGCGACGCATGCGGCGCTGCTGGAGGCCGGGGCCGATCCGGTGCCGCTGTACGTGGAGGCGGCCGGGGCGCTGGCCGCGCTGCACGCCGCCCC
>JBMOJU010000556.1:0-2588 GCA_049315625.1 Paracraurococcus sp. | reverse complement strand
CGCTGGACCTGAAGCGGCCGGTGCATCTCTGCCTGACGCATGATGAGGAAACCACCGCGGCCGGCGCGCGGGCGCTGGTGCCCGTGCTCGGCGCAGACCAGCCGCCGCCCGCGTTCTGCATCGTCGGCGAGCCGACCGGCATGGCGCCGGTCATCGCCCAGAAGGGTTATGCGAGTTGGGAGGTCGCGGTGACCGGCCTTTCGGGCCATTCGTCCCGCACCACGGAGACGGCGAATGCACTGCAGGCCGCGGCCGAGGGCGTCGCCTGGCTGGCGGCGCGGGCGCGCGCATTCGCCGCCACCGGGCGCCGCGCCGAGGGCTTCGAGCCGCCCTGGACCACGGTGCATGTCGGCACCTTCCAGGCGGGGACCATCCTGAACATCGTGCCCGACCGCGCCGACTTCACCTTCGAGGTCCGCAGCGTGCCGGGCGACGATCCCGTCGCGGTGCGCGACGGGCTGCTGGCCTTCCTGGAGGGCACGGTGATGCCGCCGCTGCGCGCCGTGGCGCCGGCGGCGCGGGCCAGCATCACGCAGCGATCGCACCTGCCGGCCTTCGACCTGCCGGAGGATTCCGCACTCGCCCTGATGATGCAGCGGCTGACCGGCCACAACCGCGTCGCGCGCGTCAGCTACGGCACCGAGGCGGGGTTCTTTCACGATTCCGGAATCGCCACCATTGTCTGCGGGCCGGGCCACATCGCCCAGGCGCATCAGCCGGAGGAATGGGTGGCGGAGAACCAGATCGCGTCCTGCCTCGACGTCCTCGGCCGCCTCGCAGGCGGGTTGACGGAGGGCTGATGCCGGATCAGGAGTCGCTGCCCCCCGCGCTCGCCGCGATCCTGGCCGGCGGTACCCTGACGGGACCGCCGCGGCTCGACGTGCGCATCGCACGGCCGGACCTGCGCGCCTGGCTCGGTGGCAATGCGATGCCCGGTGTCTGGAGCTTCGTGGCCGAGGCACCGGGGCCGCATCTCGCGGTGGTGGCGGCGACGCATGGCAACGAGATCGGCGGGGCGGTGATGCTCGACCGCTGGCTGCGCGGCGGGTTGCGACCGGTGCGTGGCCGGCTTTCGCTGGTCATGGCCAATCTCGACGCGCTGGGGCGGTTCGACCCGAACGACCCCACGGCCAGCCGCTTCATCGACGAGGACCTGAACCGCCTCTGGGACGAGGAGACGCTGTCCGGCGGCCGGCGCTCCTGCGAGCTGCGTCGGGCGCGGCTGCTGCGGCCGATGCTGGAGACGGTCGACGTGCTGCTCGACCTGCATTCGATGCTCTGGCCCTCCGACCCGCTGGTGCTGGTGGGGCGTGCGGCGCGCGCCGCCGGGCTGGCGCAGGCGGTCGGCCTGCCGCCGCTGGTGGTGGCGGATGAGGGGCATGCGGCCGGGCTGCGGATGATCGACTACGCGCCCTTCGCCGATCCGCACGGGACCCGCACCGCGCTGCTTCTGGAGGCCGGCTCGCATTGGGAGGCGGTGACGGTGGCGACGATGGAGGTGGTGGCCGCGCAATTGCTGCGGCTGGCCGGGACGGTGGCGGAGAACGACACGGTGCTGGCGCCGCCCCCGGCGGCCCTGCCCCCCGCGCGCCTGGCGACGGTGACGCGGACCGTCACGGCACGGACCAGCGGCTTCGCCTTCCTGCGGCCATTCCGCGGCGGCCATGTGGTGCCGCAGCGGAATACGCTGATCGCGCTGGACGGGGAGGACGAGATCCGCACCCCGCATGACGACTGCGTCCTGGTGATGCCCAGCCTGCGCGCCATGCCCGGGCAGACCGCGGTGCGGCTGGCCCGGTTCGACGCGGAATAGCTCAGGCCGGCGGCGTCTCCGGCGCTGGCTCGCCCTCATGCGCCGCACCGAAGCCGGCGAGCAGCGCCAGGCATGCCGCCGCCGCCGCCTCGACCGCCGCAGCATCCGTGCCCTTGGCCACCAGCGCCACGCCGCCGCCCTTGCCGCGGTAGTAGGGGTAGCTGCCGAGGTCGAGCGCCGGGTACTGCGCCTGGATCGCCGACAGGCCGGCAGCGATCTGGCCCTCATAGACATAATCCGCATGCACGGTGTGCGACAGGATCGGCGCGCCGCCCTGCAGCGTCGGTGCCAGGGCCTCGAACATGCTGCGCATGATGCGCGGCACGCCGGCCATGACATGGACGTTCTCCATCGAGAAGCCGGGCGCCATGGTCTCGGCCGAGACGATCGGCACGGCGCCTTTCGGCAGCGTCGCCATGCGCAGCCGGGCGGCGTTGAACTCCACCGGCGGGTCGCGGCGGGCATATTCGGCGGCCATCAGGGCGCGCGAGGGCTCGTGCACCTCCCAGGCCACGCCGAAGGCGCGGGCGACGCATTCGCTGGTGATGTCGTCATGCGTCGGGCCGATGCCGCCGGTGGTGAAGACATGGGTGAACTTCGCCCGGCATTCGTTGACCGTGCCGATGATGGTTTCCGGCACGTCGGGGATGACGCGGGCCTCGCGCAGCGGGATGCCGATCTCGCCCAGGCGGGTGGCGAGGAATTGCAGGTTGGCGTCGCGGGTGCGGCCCGACAGCACCTCGTTGCCGATGACCAGCAGGCAGGCGGTGGGGTT
>JBMOJU010000555.1:0-2590 GCA_049315625.1 Paracraurococcus sp. | reverse complement strand
AATTCGAGTGCCGGCGGCTTCCGCCCGCCCTTGCCGGGCTGCGGCGATGCAAGCTCGCCCTGGGCCAGCGCCGGCGTGGCCGCGAGCAGCGCCAGCAGGGGTAGCCAGCCGCGCCGCCGCATCACAGCCCCGGCGACGGCCCCAGCGGCCGCGTGCCGCGGGGATCCTCGGGCGGGTTCATCGCCGGCGCGCCCAGTGCCTGCCCCTGCATCGCCCGCCATTGCCGCAGCGACCAATGGACGGAGGGGAAGGCCAGGTCGTCCCAGGGGATCGCGTCCCAGTCGAACAGCCGCACCTCCAGGCTTTCCGGCCCCGCCTCGAAGCCCGGCTCGGCCAGGCCGGCACGGAAGATGACCTGGACCTGGCCGATGCGGGCGATGGAATAGACCGCCAGAACGCCTTCGATCGCGATGCGGGCGCGGGCTTCCTCCCAGGCTTCGCGGCGGGCGCCTTCCTCCACCGTCTCGGCCAGCTCCATGTAGCCGGCGGGCAAGGTCCAGAAGCCGCGGCGCGGCTCGATCGCCCGGCGGCACAGCAGGATGCGGTCGTCGACCGAGACCACGCTGCCGACGATGATCTTCGGGTTCTCATAGGCGACGTAGCCGCAATCCGGGCAGGTCAGCCGTTCCCGGTCATCGCCGGCCGGCACGGTGCGGACGAAATCTGGCATGCGGCGACGATGCGCGGCAGGGCGGGCCCGTGCAAGGGGCGGATCGCGCCTGCACCATCTCCGCCGCCGAGCGTGAGCCCGGCGCCACAACCGCGCGGATCAGACCCGCAGGTCGAGCAGCGACCCGCGCGGCAGGGGCTGGCTGGGCTGCGCCGGCACGGCGCCGAGCGGGCGCTGCGGCGTGCTGCCGCCGTCGCGCGACTGTGCCGCCGCCGCCGGGGCAATGCCGCGGACCGGCTTCGACTCCCCCGGCAGGCTGACCGCCGGGGTGAAGGCGCTGAGCGAGTTGGTGGCGATCATGCGCAGGATGGTAGCGCCGAGATCCGAATCGACGGTTAAGGCCACCCGCCGGGGCGGCGGGTGTTTCGATCCGGCCGGCAGGGCGGGGGCGATGCGCATGGCACCGCTCTACCCCGCCGCGGCGTTAACCTTCCAATAACCAGTGGTTGCTGCGCGGGCGCGTGATCACGCCTCCAGCGCCGCCACCCCCGGCAGGGTCTTGCCTTCCAGCCATTCGAGGAAGGCGCCGCCGGCGGCGGAGACATAGGTCATCCGCTCCGCCACCCCGGCGTGCTTGAGGGCGGAGACGGTGTCGCCGCCGCCGCCGATCGATTTCAGCCCGGCCGATTGGGTCAGCGCCGCGACCGATTGCGCGATGGCCACCGTCGCGGTGTCGAAGGGCGGCGTCTCGAAGGCGCCGAGCGGGCCGTTCCAGACCAGCGTGGAGGCCTGGCGCAGCCGCGCCTCGATCGCCGCCACCGTGTCGGGGCCGACATCCAGTGCCATCATGTCGGCCGGGACGCTGTCGATGCCGACGGTGCGGGTCGGCGGGTTGGCGGCGAAGGTGGCGGAGACGACGAGGTCGATCGGCAGCAGGATCTCGCAGCGATTGGCCTTGGCTTCCTGCAGCATCTTCAACGCCGTCGGGTGCATGTCGGCTTCCTGCAGCGACTTGCCCATGGGGTGGCCCTGGGCGGCGAGGAAGGTATTGGCCATGGCGCCGCCGATCACCAGCACGTCCACCTTGCCGGACAGGTTGCCGATCAGGTCGAGCTTGGTGCTGACCTTGGCGCCGCCGACGATGGCGACCACCGGCCGCGCCGGATTGCCGAGCGCAGCGTCCAGCGCCTCCAGTTCGGCCTGCATCAGCCGGCCGGCATAGGCCGGGATCAGGTGCGCCACGCCTTCGGTGCTGCTGTGCGCGCGGTGGGCGGCGGAGAAGGCATCGTTGACGTAGACATCGGCCAGCTTGGCGAGCCCGGCGGACAGCGCCGGGTCGTTCTTTTCCTCACCGGCGTGGTAGCGGGTGTTCTCCAGCAGGATGACGTCGCCGTCGCGCATCGCCGCGGCGGCCGCCTCGGCATCCGGGCCGACGCAGTCGTCGACGAAGGTGACGGGCTTGCCCAGCGCCTCCGACAGGGCTGCCGCCATCGGCGCCAGCGACATCTCCGGCACCCGCTTGCCCTTGGGGCGGTCGAAATGGCTGCAGACGATGACCCGGCCGCCCTTGTCCGCCAACTCGGTGATCGTCGGGCAGAGCCGGTCGATCCGCGTGCGGTCGGTGATGACGCCGTCCTTCACCGGCAGGTTCAGGTCGGCGCGCAGCAGGATGCGCTTGCCCTTGGGGTCGAGGCTGTCGAGGGTGCGGATTTTGGCCATCGGGAAATCCTTCGGAGCGGGGCGCCGCAAGGCGGAACGCCGGAACGGGGCGATCGGCTTTGCGCTCACTCGGAAAGGCGCCCGACGGGACGGCGCCCCCCCGACCTTCGGGGGAGGGTCGGGTGGGCGCCGGTTGGGCTGGGTCTTAGAGGCTGCCGAAGAGCGCGGCGGTGTCGCTCATGCGGTTGGAGAAGCCCCACTCGTTGTCGTACCAGGTCATGACGCGCGCCATGGCGCCGTCGACCACGGCGGTCTGCGTCG
>JBMOJU010000554.1:0-2591 GCA_049315625.1 Paracraurococcus sp. | reverse complement strand
TGGCGGAGAGGGTGGGATTCGAACCCACGGTAGGCTTGCACCTACTTCGGTTTTCGAGACCGACGCGATCGACCACTCTGCCACCTCTCCGCGGCGGGTCGAGCGGCCGTATAAGCGGTGGCGGGGCCGGGTGCAACGCCCTCCGCGCGGCGCCGCATCGCGCCGTTGACGCCGCCGACCCGCCCCCGCTATAGGCCCTGCCTTCCAGCGGCGCCCTGGCGTCGCCGGCGGCCCTCCATGGCCGACACTTCCACCAGAACTCTTCCGGGGCACAGCCGCCCCGGCACGCAATCCTGGCACGACCAGGTGGGGCCGCACGATGACCTTCGCAGTGATCCGCACCGGCGGAAAGCAGTACCGGGTAACGCCGAACGCCGTCCTGACGGTCGAGAAGCTGGAAGCCGAGCCCGGCGCCACCATCACCTTCCATGATGTGCTGGCCCTGGGCGGCGAAGGCGGCCTCGTCGTCGGCGCCCCGACCATCCCGGGCGCCAGCGTCACCGCGACGGTGGTGGAACAGACCCGCGGCCCGAAGATCCTCATGCTGAAGAAGCGCCGCCGGAAGAACAGCCGCCGCAAGCGCGGCCACCGGCAGGACCTGACCACCCTGCGCATCGCCGACATCGCGGCCGCTTGAGGGAGATCGACAGATGGCACACAAGAAGGCAGGCGGTTCCTCCCGCAACGGGCGCGACAGCGCCGGCAAGCGCCTCGGCGTGAAGCTGTTCGGCGGCCAGGTCGTGACCGCCGGCAACATCATCGTCACCCAGCGCGGCACCAAGATGATGGCCGGCCCGCATGTCTATGTCGGCCGTACCCATTCGCTGCACGCCGCGATCGACGGCCGGGTGAAGTTCACCCGCCGGGCCGAAGGCCGGGTGCACGTCTCGGTCGAGCCGGTCGCCCAGGCCGCCGAGTAACCTTCCCCGCCGCTCAGCGCGTCGGTACGGGGGCCTCGCGGCCCCCGTTTGCATTTTCAGGACCCCCGTTGCCATGAAATTCCTGGACGAAGCCAAGGTCTGGGTGAAGGCCGGCGATGGCGGCGACGGCGTCATCGCCTTTCGCCGCGAGAAGTACATCGAATTCGGCGGCCCCGACGGCGGCAATGGCGGCAAGGGCGGCGACGTGGTGATCGAGGCCGTGGACGGCCTCAACACCCTGATCGACTACCGCTACGCGCAGCACTTCAAGGCTCGCAAGGGCGGCAACGGCGCCGGCCAGGACCGCACCGGGGCGGGGTCCGACGACGTGATCCTGAAGGTCCCGGTCGGCACCCAGATCCTGACCGATGAGAAGGACGTCCTGCTCGCCGACCTGGATGAGATCGGCAAGCGCGTCGTCATCTGCCAGGGCGGCGATGGCGGCCATGGCAATGCGCATTTCAAGTCCGCCACCAACCGCGCGCCCCGCCGCGCCGACAAGGGCTGGCCGGGCGAGGAGCGCTACATCTGGCTGCGCCTCAAGCTGATCGCCGATGTCGGGCTGGTCGGGCTGCCGAATGCCGGCAAGTCCACCTTCCTCTCCGTGGTCAGCGCGGCCCGGCCGAAGATCGCCGACTACCCCTTCACCACGCTGATCCCCCAGCTCGGCGTCGTCCGGCTGAATGCGTCGGAGGAATTCGTCCTCGCCGACATCCCCGGCCTGATCGAGGGCGCGCATGAAGGCGTCGGCCTCGGCGACCGCTTCCTCGGCCATGTGGAGCGCTGCGCGGTGCTGCTGCACCTGGTCGATGGCAGCCAGCCCGATCCCGCCGGCGCCTGGCGCACGGTGCGGGAGGAGCTGGAGCAGTACGGCAACGGGCTGGCCGAGAAGCCGGAATTGCTTTGCCTGAACAAGGTGGACGCGATGACGCCGCAGGCGCGGTCCAGCCGGGTGAAGGCGCTGGAGCGCGCGGCCGGGGTGCCGGTCATGCTCATTTCGGGCGCCACGGGAGAACAGGTGCCGCAGGTGCTGCGGGCCCTGGCGGATATCGTCGCCGGCGCACGCACCGCGCGGGCCGCGGCGCCGCTGGCGCCGGTGCCGGGCGTGGCGCGCAGCGCCTATGTCCGCCCGATCGAATCGCTGGACTCGGACGGCTAGGGCCTGATGGCTTGAGACGGGATCGCCGAAAAGTCTGAATCACCCGACCACACGATGGCTGGCGCGTGACGCGTGCGCGCAAGCGAACGCAGCGTGCACCAGGGCGACGCGCCGAGGCAGGCAATCCCGATCCCCGGCAGCGTCCCGGGCCGACGGTATCGGCGGGGGCCCCTGGCCCGATCCGGGTGGCCCGATGCTGGATGGCTCCTCCGGGCACCGGCGGCGTCCCCACGATCTGCTGCGTCTCGCGCGGTCCGGTCGCCGAGCCGGAGGTTGCCCCCGCTCGGTGTTTCCAAAGCCGCTGCATACCTGGCGCGGGACGTCCCGACCTGCGGCCCACGGGGCCGAGGGGCCCGCCGCCGGTGCGGCGCAGCCAAGCTGCGCGGCGCCCGGCTTTGGCGGGGCACGTCGGTGGCCTCTTCCTGCGCTCGGTATCACGCCTCCGGTCGGTTCCGGGCGGTGACCTGCGTTCGGTGCCGGCCTCCGGAAGGTCGCGTGCGGCGACGGTCGGC
>JBMOJU010000149.1:0-11609 GCA_049315625.1 Paracraurococcus sp. | reverse complement strand
CAACCCAAGAACCCAAGAACCCAAGCCTGTCGACCATTCTTGGACAGGCTCCTAGAGCGGGATGCGTTGAGGCGAAATCGCCGAAAACGCTGAATCCCGCGACCAAACTGTGGCTAGAGCATGCACAGTGAGCGCAAGCGAACGCAGCATGCTCTAGCTGCGGTAGCTGCCGTTGATGTCGATGTAGCCATGCGTCAGGTCGCAGGTCCAAACCCGCGCCTTGCCGCGACCGAGGCCGATATCGACGGTGATCTCGACCTCCCGGCCCTTCATGTGCGCGACCACGGGGGTCTCGTCATAGCCGGGGATGACGCCGCCATCCTTCGCCATCCAGGTGCCGCCGACGGCCACGCCCAGCAGATCGCGGTCGGCCGGCTCGCCCGCCTTGCCGACCGCCATGACGATGCGGCCCCAATTCGCGTCCTCGCCGGCGATCGCCGTCTTCACCAGCGGCGAATTGGCGATGCTCATGGCGATCCGGTGCGCCGACTTGGCGCTGACCGCCCCGGTGACGTCGATCTGGATCAGCTTCTGCGCGCCCTCGCCGTCGCGCGCGACCATCAGCGCCAATTCGAGCAGTACCTCATCCAGCGCCCGGGCGAAGTCCTTCAGCATCGCGCCGCCTTCCTTCGGCACGCGCGGATGCTTCGCCTGGCCGGTGGCGAACAGCAGCACGGTGTCGCTGGTCGAGGTATCGCTGTCCACGGTCACGCAGTTGAACGACCTGGCCGACCCCTTCGACAGCAGCGCCTGCAGCGCCTCGGCGGGAATCTTCGCGTCGGTGGCGACGAAGCTCAGCATGGTCGCCATGTCGGGCGCGATCATGCCGCTGCCCTTGGCGATGCCGGCGATGGTCACCGTGGTCCCGCCGATCTCGGCGGTGCGGACCGATGCCTTGGGGAAGGTGTCGGTGGTCATGATGCCGCGCGCGGCGTCGGCCCAGTTCTCCGGCACCAGGGCGGCATGCAGCCCGGGCAGCGCGGCGGTCAGCTTCTCATGCGGCAGGGTCTCGCCGATCACGCCGGTCGAGCAGAGGAAGACCTCGTTCGGCTTGCAGCCGACCAGGCCGGCGGCCGCCACGGCGGTCGCCTTGGTCGCCTCCCGCCCCGCCTTGCCGGTGAAGACGTTGGCGTTGCCGGCATTGACCACCAGGGCGCGCGCCTTGCCGCCCTTCAGCGCCTGGCGGCACCAGTCGACCGGGGCGCCGGGGCATTTGTTGCGGGTGAACACACCGGCCACCGTCGTGCCCGGGGCGAATTGCATCATGGTCAAATCCGCCGCCCGACATAGCGGATGCCCGCGGCCACCACGCCGAGCGAGACGCCGGCGATCGGCGGCACCTCCGGCAGCGGCAGGGCGAGGGGAGAGACGGGTATTGCCTTGCCGGCCATGCGGTTGTCCTCCTGGCAGGCACGTCTCTTGCTGCGCCGGCAGCCCCGGCGCGGAAGACGTGCGATTGATCTAGCGGCGCTGCGGCGCGGGCCGGGCGCCCGGGGGGGGCGACGCCGCCGGCGGCGCGGCGGTGTCGAGCAGCGAGCCACCGGCCGGCTGGTCCAGCCGTTCCACCTTGGCCGTCGCCCGCACGCGCTGCACGACGATGTCCACCTGCTCCTGCAGCATCTGCTGGCGGAGCTGCTGGCGGCTCTCGTCGAAGCTGGGGACAGGGGCGGAGCGGCGCTCCTCCACCTTGATCACATGCCAGCCGAAGGGGCTCTTGACCGGGGCGGCGCTGACCTCCCCCGGCTTCATGACGAAGGCGGCCTCGGCGAATTCGGGCACCATGTCGCCGCGCTTGAAGAAGCCCAGATCGCCGCCGTCGCGCGACCCCGGATCGGCCGAAAGGCGCTTGGCCACCGCGCCGAACTCCTCGCCGCCCTTCACCGCCGCCAGGGCCGCCCTGGCCTCGGTCTCGGTGCGCAGCAGGATATGGCGCGCGCGCACTTCCTCCTCGCCCTGCCGCTTGCCGGTTTCCTGGTCGTAGCGGGCGCGGATCGCGGTATCGGTCACGCCGGCGGCGACCTCGCGCGCCAGGAAGGCCTGCTGCAGCTCCTGCTCCTCCGCCCGGCGGATGCGGCGGCGCACCTCCTCCTCCTGGTCCAGCCCGGCGGCGCGGGCGGCGGCGGTCAGGGCACGTTCGGTGATGGTCCGCTCGATCAACTGGCGGCGGACATCGGGCGGGATGACCTGCAGCAGCAGCGGCGGCGGCAGGTCGCGCATGTCGGCCGGCAGGACGTCCTGCGCGGTGGCGAGCACGTCGGAGAGGCGGACCGGCTGGCCATCCACCCGGGCGATCACCGGATCCTCGGCCGGGGCAGCCGCCGGCGCGGCGCCCTGGGCCAGCACGGCGAAGGGGGCCAGCGGCAGCAGCAGGGCGGCGGCGAGTGTCATGCAACGGACACGCATTCGGAACGGTACCCTTCGAACGGCGCCGGACAATGGCCGATGCCCACGGGGGCGGCAACAGGGGGCCGGCGTTGACCTGGGCGCGGCGCTTGCCTATCTGTCGGGCCGCGCCGGGGTCGCGCCGCACCCGCCGCCCGAAAGGGTCGGGGGCCCGGCTTTGCCCCCCTCCGCCTTTCTGTATCGACCCCGCCTCGCCTGCGGCACCGATGCGTCCGCGGCCCGCGCGGGGGCCGGCGCCACCCCGGAGTAGCAAGGCCCGCATGTTCGGACGCATCGCCCGCGCCATCCTCGGCACCACCAACGACCGGGCGCTCAAGCGCCTGCAGGCCCGCGTGCCGCAGGTCAATGCGCTGGAGCAGAAGACCGCGGCGCTGGACGACGCGGCGCTGCAGGCCCGCACCGCCGCCTTCAAGGACCGCCTGGCCAAGGGCGAAAGCCTGGACGACCTGATGCCGGAGGCCTTCGCCACGGTGCGGGAAGCGGCGAAGCGCGTGCTCGGCCTGCGGCATTTCGATGTCCAGCTGGTCGGCGGCATGGTGCTGCATGAGGGCAAGATCGCCGAGATGAAGACCGGCGAAGGCAAGACCCTGGTCGCCACCCTGCCGGTCTACCTGAACGCGCTGTCGGGCAAGGGCGTGCATGTCGTCACGGTGAACGACTACCTGGCGAAGCGCGACGCCGAGTGGATGGGCCGCCTCTACCGCTTCCTCGGCCTGACCACCGGCGTGATCGTGCATGGCCTGTCGGATGAGGAACGCCGCGCCGCCTATGCCGCCGACGTCACCTACGGCACCAACAACGAATTCGGCTTCGACTACCTGCGCGACAACATGAAGTACCGGCTGGAGGAGATGGTCCAGCGCGACTTCAACTACGCCATCGTCGACGAGGTCGACAGCATCCTGATCGACGAGGCGCGCACCCCGCTGATCATCAGCGGCCCGTCGGAGGACAGCTCCGACCTCTACCGCCGGGTCGACGAGGTCGTGAAGGTCCTGGTCCAGGACAAGGCGACCTTCGACAAGGACGAGAAGCAGCGCACCGCCAACCTGACCGACACGGGCTCCGAGACCGTCGAGGAGATGCTGCGCACGGCCGGTATGCTGGAGGAAGGCAACCTCTACGA
This sequence comes from Paracraurococcus sp., assembly GCA_049315625.1. Lineage (GTDB taxonomy): Bacteria > Pseudomonadota > Alphaproteobacteria > Acetobacterales > Acetobacteraceae > Paracraurococcus. The sequence goes on along the minus strand of JBMOJU010000149.1, from coordinate 8,080 downwards.
CTTCCACAACGTGACGCTGGTCCACCACGTCAACCAGTCGCTGCGGGCGCATGTGCTGTTCTCGCGCGACGTCGACTACATCACCCGCGACGACAAGGTGGTGATCATCGACGAGTTCACCGGCCGGATGATGGAAGGCCGCCGGTATTCCGATGGCCTGCACCAGGCGCTGGAGGCGAAGGAACACGTCACCGTCCAGCCCGAGAACCAGACGCTGGCCAGCATCACCTTCCAGAACTACTTCCGGCTGTACCCGAAACTGGCCGGCATGACCGGTACCGCCAGCACCGAGGCGGACGAGTTCGCCGAGATCTACAAGCTGGAAGTGGTCGAGATCCCGACCAACGTCACCGTCGCCCGCAAGGACAGCGACGACGAGGTCTACCGCTCGGCGGCCGAGAAATACGAGGCCGTCACGACGCTGATCGACGAGGCCCGCACCCGCGGCCAGCCGGTGCTGGTGGGCACCACCAGCATCGAGAAGTCGGAGCTGATCTCGGCGCTGATGAAGCAGCGCGGCATCCCGCACAACGTGCTGAACGCCCGCTACCATGAGCAGGAGGCGGTGATCATCGCCCAGGCCGGCAGGCCCGGCTCGGTCACCATCGCCACCAACATGGCCGGGCGCGGCACCGACATCCAGCTCGGCGGCAACATCGAGATGCTGGCCCGCCAGGAGGCGAACGGCCAGGGCGAGGGCCCGGAATTCGAGGCGGCGATCGCCCGCCACAGGCCGGAAGTCGAAGCCGGCCGCGCCACGGCGAAGGCGGCCGGCGGCCTCTTCGTCATCGGCACCGAGCGCCACGAAAGCCGGCGCATCGACAACCAGCTGCGCGGCCGCTCCGGCCGCCAGGGCGACCCGGGCGCGTCGCGCTTCTTCCTCTCCCTGGAAGACGACCTGATGCGGATCTTCGGCAGCGACCGCATGGGCGGCATGCTGCAGAAGCTCGGCCTGAAGGAGGGGGAGGCGATCGTCCACTCCTGGATCAACAAGGCGCTGGAGAAGGCGCAGAAGAAGGTCGAGGCGCGGAACTTCGACACCCGCAAGAACCTGCTGAAATACGACGACGTCATGAACGACCAGCGGCGGGAGGTCTATGCCCAGCGCAAGACCTTCATGCAGGCGGCGGACGTGGCGGAGACGGTCGCCGAGATGCGCCGCGAATGCATCGGCGACCTGGTGGACAAGGCGATCCCGGAGAACGCCTACCCCGAGCAATGGGACCTCGCCGGCCTCGAGGCCAAGGTGCGCGACCAGCTCGGCCTCGACCTGCCGGTCGCCGCCTGGGCGAAGGAAGAGGGCATCGACGAGACCCAGGTGCGGGAGCGCATCGAGGCCGCCGCCGACCAGCACTATGCCGCCAAGGCGGCCAATATCGGCCCCGACTTCATGCGCATGGTCGAGAAGTCGCTGCTGCTGCAGATCTTCGACGCGGTGTGGAAGGAACACCTGCTGGCGCTCGACCACCTGCGCCAGGGCATCGGGCTCCGCGCCTATGGCCAGCGCGACCCGCTGAACGAGTACAAGTCGGAAGCCTTCGGCCTGTTCAACGGCATGCTGTCCGAGTTGCGGGAGCGGGTGACCAGCCTGCTGCTGCGGATCGAGTTGCGGCCGGACGCGCCGCCGCCCTCGCCCGAGCCGGTGCGGGTGATGGACATGCGCCACCCCGATCCGGCGATGGCCGAGATGGAAATGGCCGGCGACGGCCAGGGCTATGGCGCGGCGCCGGTGGGGACGCCCGAGCCAGCGCGCCGGGCCGAGGCGGTGGATCCGAACGATCCGGCGACCTGGGGCCGCACGCCGCGCAACGCGCCCTGCCCCTGCGGCAGTGGCAAGAAGTACAAGCACTGCCACGGCCGCGGCTGAGCTGCGTCGGATTCCCCGCCCGGCCCTGACCGTTGCAACATCGCGATGTAGTGTCTAAGAGTTACGCTCCGTTAACAGGAGCCGCCCGTGCCCACCTGCACCACCGTCACCCCGCACCACCTGCATCATGCGGCCTGCGGCTGCGCCCTGCCGCTGGGCCGGCGTGGCGTAATGGCCGGGCTGGGCGGGTTGCTCGCGCTGCCGGCCCTGGCCGGGAAGGCAGGCGCCGCCAGCGGCCACTACCAGGCGATGCTGGTGAACTGCATCGACCCGCGCTTCACCACCGGCAGCTTCGAGTACATGGGCGCGCAGCAGATGCGCAACCAGTACAGCCAGTTCGTCATCGCCGGCGGCCCGCTCGGCGCGGTGCATCCGCGCTTCGCCGCCTGGCACCAGGCGTTCTGGGAGAACCTCGACATCACCGTCGCCCTGCACAGCATCCACACCGTGGTGGCCTTGACCCATCGCGATTGCGGCGCGGCGAAGCTGGCCCTGGGCGAGGCCGCGGTGGCGACGCCGACCGCCGAGACCTCCAGCCACGCCGAGGTGCTGAGCGTCTTCCGCGGCGCGGTAGCGAACCGCAAGCCGGCGCTGAAGGTGGTCACCGGCATCATGGCGCTCGACGGCTCGGTGGTGCTGGTCGGCTGAACACCGGCCCGGTGGCGTGGTAGACAGGCCGCGCCACCAGCCCCCGGACACCATCCTGCACCACGCCAGATCATCCCCCGGTACGGCGGCCGGCCCGCTCGCCCGGCTGCTGTACCAGGACAGCCAGGTCCTGATCCTCGACAAGCCGGCGGGAATGCCGGTGCATCGCGGCCCGCGCGGCGGCGCCTCGCTGGAGGATTGGCTGCCGGCGCTGGCCATGGGGAAGAAGCGCCTGCCGCAACCGGCGCACCGGCTGGATACCGACACCGCGGGCTGTCTGGTGCTGGGCCGCACCAAGCCGATGCTGGCCGCGCTCGGCGGGCTCTTTGCCGCGGGCCGCGCCGACAAGACCTATTGGGCCGTGGTGCGCGGCGCCCCGCCGCAGCCGACGGGGGTGGTCGATGCCCCGCTCCTCAAGCGCAGCACGGCGCAGGATGGCTGGCGCATGGTGGTGGATGCCGCTGGCCAGCCCGCCCGCACCGCCTGGCGGGTGCTGGGCACGGCGGAGGGTCTGAGCTGGCTGGAATTACGGCCGCGGACCGGCCGAACCCACCAGCTGCGCGTCCATTGCGCCCATCTCGGCTGCCCGATCCTGGGCGATCCGCGCTATGGCGGCGGCGCCGGGACGCTGCACCTGCTGGCGCGGGCCATCGCCCTGCCGCTCGACCCGCCGCTGGCCGCGACGGCGCCGCCGCCGCCGCATATGCGCGCCGCCTTGCTGGCCTGCGGCTGGCCGGGGGCGTGATCCGCGCCCTGCTTCTGCTGGTGGTCCTGGCGGCGCCCGCGGCGGCACAACGGCCGCACTGCGGCTTCGGCCTCGGGCTGCAGGCGCTGCGCGAGGCCGATCGGGCGCTGCGGGCAGGCAGCGTTGCGCCGGATCTGCCGGCAGGTCGCGCGGCGGCGGAGGCCGCGGCGGCCGCGCTCAAGGTCAGCCTGGGCCAATTCCATGGCTGCGGCTGCGCCCAGGTGATCCAGCCGGTGCAGGACGCGGCCGGCCTGGTCGAACAGGCCAGCATCGAGACCACCACCGACCGCATCCGCCGGGTCCTGGAGCGGGCCCGGTTTTCCCTCGACCTGGCGCGGCAGCGGCTCGACCGCGAAGGCTGCCGGTGACGCCCGCTGCGGTCAGGGCGTAACCGGCCGCGTCGCGGCGGCCGTCACGATGGCAACCGGCACCACGCTGCTCCGCGCCGCGGCGTCGTGGACCATCAGCACCTCGCTGCTCGGACGCAAGGCCACGATGGAGCCACGCTCGACCGGCGGCTGCACCTCGCGCGGACGCGCCACCCGCGCTTCCGCCGCCTGCTGGCGGGCAGCGACCAGCGCGCGCGCCCGGGCCGTCTGCCAATTCCGCCGGGACGACCAGACAACGTCCTCGACCACCACGACCAGCGTGCGCTCGATCCTTATCCGGCGCCGCAATGTCCAGAGGTCCTCGTTGCCCAGCGCGACGCAGCCTTCCGTCGAATAGGGTGGCCGCGCCACGGTCCCGGGCGGCGTGCCATGGATCCAGATGTTGCTGCCGGTGCGCCCCTCGGCCAGGTCATCGGCATTCGGGTAGTTGAGCACCCAGGCGAAGGCCCCGTGGTAGCGCTGCAGCCGGCTGGACGGCAGCTCCTTCCGGATACGGTAGGCACCGAGCGGCGTCCGCAGGTCGCCGGCTTGCGACTTGCCGCCGCCGCGCACGCCGACGCTGGTGTAGAACTCGCCTTCGACCCCCAGGCCGTTGCCGCGCCGGCCCAGCAGGAACACACGTGGCCCGTTCACATCGACCAGCAGGACGTGGTTGATGCCCTGGCCCATGGCCAGCACGTTCAGCGGCAGCTGATCCGGTCCACGGGTGAGGTGGGCCGAGCGGGCCCGCAACTCGGCGCGCAGTTCCACCAGATCGCTCGACGGCCTGGTGCGCATCTCGCGCGCCGTCGCGTCTTCCGGCGGGGCCGGCGCCGCCAAGGCGGCGGGCGGCGCCACGCCCCCCATCAGCGCCAGCAGGTCGCCGCTGACCAGGTGCGCGGCGCCGAGCCGAGGCTCCGCGCGGACCGCCTGGTTCAGGATCGCCAGCGTTTCGCCGATATCACCGGCCTGGTTCAGGGTGACGATGGCATGGCGCAGGTCGGCGTCGGCCGCCTGCGCCCTGGCCAGGCCGGGCATGGCCAGCAGAACCACCGCAAGGGCAGCAAACCTATGACGTCCGGCCAGCTTCGTGTGGTCCCGCATCATCGTGCCCGCCGCTCACCGCTGCTGGTCTCCGCAACGATCGACCAGCGCGTGCCGTTGTTGTCCCAGGTGAGGGTCTTCCGGGTTTCCATGGCGATACCCACCGCCCGGTAGACCTGCAGAAAGGAGACCTCGGCCCGCGAGTCCGATACCTGCCGGACGGCAAGGCCTTCGAGTGTGATCCGGATGTCCTGGTTGCGGTCCACCGCCCGGCGGCGCTGCTCGACCCATTCCTCGCGGGTGCGCGCGGTCGGGCCTTTGAACTCGGCCGCGTAGCTGCCCAGGTAGGCCTCCATGTCCTTGCCCGCCCACGCCTTGGCCCAGGCCAGCGTCTGGGCGCGCAGGACATCGTCGGCTTTCGTATCGGGCGGTGGTGGCTGGCTTGGCGCGACCGGCGCCTGCATCGCGCCGATCCGTATCGAGGCGACTTCGGCCGCGGCGGGGACACTCGCCGGCTCCAATACCCCCGTCCGCGGTCCTGCCGCAGGCGGCGGCGGCGCACCCGCGGCCAAGGGCTCAGCGACGACGCCCGCCTCGCGTGCGGCGGTCGAGGGCCTGGGGGCGGTCGCCACGGCGGCGGGCGGCGGCGTCCGCGGCGCGGATGCGGCCGGCGCCACCGCGGCAGGCGCCGGAACCGTCGACGGCGCCCGTGCCGCGTCGGCCGCGGGTTGCGCGACGCCGGGGCAATCCACGGCGCAGCCCGACGCCCCGGCACCGGCCCCCTGGCGCGAGGGGTCCGCCGCAGCGGCGGCATCGTCGCGGGTCACCATCGCCAGGGGCGGCACGCTCGCCACCGGGATATTGAGCGACCGCGCATAGGCAGCGCGCGCCAGATCCGCGTAGAGCCGGCGAAGCGCCTTCCAGGCGAGCGACACGTCCGGATTCTCGGCGAAGTACCGCTCCAGCACCGCGCGCGCGCGATCTGGTTCGCCACCCACTTCCAGCAGGTTCGCGTAGGCAACCGCCGCCCGCGTGTCGCGCGGATCGCGGCGCAGCCGGGCGAGCAGGTTCTCCTCGGTATCGTAGGGCGGTGCCAGGGCGATGGCGGGAGGCCGCGCGGTCGAGTCCCCGGGACCGGGCGCCGGCGATTGCGCCAATGCGCCGCCCGCGACCACGACGGCAAGGCCGATCGCGCCGATGATTGCCACCGGCGCCGGCAGGACGGGCGCCCTGACGGCGGAATGCCGGGATGGCGGCTGGTCGTGGACCGCCGGCCTCAAGGCGACGGCGCTCCGATGGAGGCCTTGGCGCGCGCGACTGACATTCTCTCGGAGACCCGGGGAGGAGAAATTTTATCAGTCACTTCAATAGCTTCTGTCTCTTCGGGGCGCATACTCGCCAGAAGATCGGTCAACTGTCAAATTTGCGCTATACGAACTGACGATGCGGCGACGACGCTTGCCGCGCCAGCTCAGCCCTACTCGAAGCTGACCCACCGCCGCGGCGCGGTCTCTGCGGCGCTGCGCCTGGCCGCAGCGATTTCGGCATCCAATGCCGACAGGAAGCGCGAGCGGTCGGCGGCGGTCAGCGGCGCCGGCCCGCCGGTCTGCATCCCGCGCTCCCGCATCTCGGCCGAGACGGCGCGGCCGGCGAGCGCCCCGCCGATATTGTCCGGCGTCCAGGGCCGCCCCTTGAAGCCCAGCGCCCGGGCGCCCTTGGCGAGGCAGCGGGAGGCCAGCGGGATATCGGCGGTGATACAGACATCGCCACGCTCCGCCCGCTCGGCGATCCAGTCGTCGGCGGCGTCGGCGCCTTCCTTGACCAGCACCATCTCGACATTCGGCAGGCCAGGCGGGCGGACCGGGCGGCTGCCGTTGCTGACCACCTTCACCTCCAGCCCCAGCCGGGTGGCGACGCGGAACACCTCCTCCCGCACCGGGCAGGCATCGCCATCCACATAGAGTATCGTCACCGCACCCTGACCTCCGCCCGCGCCGCGGCACCCGCCGCGTCCAGCACCGTCACCCGATAGAAGCCCGGGCCGGGCGGCGTCCAGGCCGCCTCGCGCCGGGCCGGCTCGGCGGGCAGCGGCTGGCCGTCCACCAGGAAGGTCAGCGGGCGGCGGCCGCCGGCGGCGCGGAGGGTGACATGGGCGGCGCCCTCGCCCAGCACCGCCCCGGGCGGCGGGAAGGTCAGCCGCAGCCGATCGAGCGCCTCGGCGCCCGCGGCGGCGGTGGGGCGGACCGGCAGCGCCTCGCGCGGGGCGGCCGGCAGGCGCTCGAAGATCCGGGCCAGGATCGGCAGGGCGGTGCGGGCGCCGGTCGCGCCCAGGGGACCATGAATCAGCGGCGTGCCGTCCGGCCGGCCGACCCAAACGCCCGCGACATGCCGGGCATCGAGCCCCATCGCCCAGGCATCGCGCCCGCCCCAGCTCGTACCGGTCTTCCAGGCGATGCCGGACGGGCCGCCACCGGGGAAGGGGTTCACCAGGATGGCGGTGGCCAGCGCCGCGGCGCGCGGCTCGAAGGCCGGGCGGCGCGCGTCGGCCGGGCCGGGGGTGAGCCGCAGCGGCACCCCTGCCCCGCCATCGCCGAGCGCGGCATAGAGCGCCGTCATCTCCCGCAAGGTGGTCCCCATGCCGCCCAGCGCCAGCGGCAGCGAGGGATCCGCCCCCGCCGGAAGCCGCGGCGGGGCGCCGGCCAGCTTCAGCGCGGCGGCGAAGCGGAAGGGGCCGAGTTCGGCCAATAGCGCCACCGCCGGCAGGTTCAGCGATTGCCGCAGCGCATCGGCGACGGTGATCCGGCCGGCGAAGCCGCGGTCGAAATTCTCCGGCGCATAGGCGCCGAAGCGCTGCGGCAGGTCGGCCAGCAGGGTGTCGGGCGCCGCCAGCCCGGCCTCGAAGGCCAGGGCGTAGAGCGCCGGCTTCAGCGCCGAGCCGGGCGAGCGCACCGCCCGCGTGAGGTCGAGCGACCCGGCCCGCCCCGGCGCACCGAATTCGCCGCCGACCAGGGCGCGGACCTCCCGCGTCCGCAGGTCGGCGACGATCATGGCAAGCGAGGCACGCTCCGGCAGGTCGCGCAGCGCGGCGGCGGCGATGTCCTCCGCCGCGCGCTGCAACGGCAGGTCGAGCGTGGTGGCGACCCGCCCTCCCCCGCCCGGGGCGGGGGGGTGGAGTGGGGCCGGCAGCGCGGTTGCGCGTCCCCCACCCCCACCCTGGCCCTCTCCCGCCAGCGGGGGAGGGAGGCGGGCCAGTTCGCGGGCCAAATGCGGCGCGAGGCGCGGCATGGGCTGGCGGGCGGTGGGCACCGCGGCAGCCAAGGCGAGGTCGCCGGGGCCGAGACCGGGCACGCCGGCGGCGCGGCGGGCGAGCATGGCATCGCGCGCGGTGCGGGCGGCGTCGGGGTGGCG
>JBMOJU010000553.1:0-2596 GCA_049315625.1 Paracraurococcus sp. | reverse complement strand
AGCTTCGCCCATGCCGGCCATGCCGGGGTGCCCAACCTGGCCATGGCCCTGCTGGCGGAGGCGACGGGGATCGCGCCGCTCGGCGTCGCCTTCCGCAACACCGTGGTGCCGCTGCTGTCGGGCGACGTGGACTGCGCCTTCGGCTTCTTCCCCGACGCCGTGCCGCAGATCCGCGCCGGCAAGCTGGTGGCGCTGGCGGTGACGACGCCCGCCCGCTCCCCCCTGCTGGAGGAGGTGCCGAGCTTCGCCGAACTCGGCTTCCCCATGGTTGAGATCGCCGCCTGGTTCGCCCTGACGGTGCCGCGCGCGGTGCCGGCGCCGGTGCAGGCGCGGCTGACGGCGGCGGTGGGCGCCGTGCGGGCAACGCCGGAGGTGCAGGGCAGGCTGGCCGCCGCCGGCTTCGCCCCCTTCGCGCTGGAGGGGCCAGAGCTCCACGCCTTCGCCCTGCGCGACCGCGACCGCCACCTGGCGCTGTTCGCCCGGCTGGGGGTGCGGCCGGAGTAGGGCAGACGTCGCATTTTGTGGACTATCCGCCGGGAAGCGACAAAAACTTCAATCTGAGGTGGAAGGTCTTGCCTTTGTGAAGCGCATGATGCACATTTTCGTTACATATCCACGGATTGGCACATATGCTCGGCTCCGGCGAGCTCCTGTACATCGCGATGCGGGTGGTGCTGGTGGGCCTCTGGCTCATGGCCTCGCTGGCGAGCGCGCGCTTCTCCCGCCAGCTGGAATCCCGGCCGCGGCGGCTGGCGCTGGGCGGCACCGTGCTGCTGGTCCTGCCGGCGGCGATGTCGGCCTACGACATCTGGGACAACGCCGTGGCGCGGCCGCTGGACCCGGTCGGCCCCGGCAGCTGGATGTGGCTGATCTTCGACGGCCTCGCACCGGTCTTCTGCCTGCTGCTGCTGCGCACGCTGGATGAGCGCAACGCGGCGCAGGAGGCGCTGCGGACCCTGGCCTCCACCGACCCGCTGACCGGCCTGGCCAACCGCCGCGGCTTCTTCAGCCAGGTCACCGGCCCGCTCGCGGCCGCCCGGCGTCAGGGCCAGCCCGTCTCGCTGCTGCTGCTCGACCTCGACCGCTTCAAGGCCATCAACGACGCCTGCGGCCACCCGGCGGGGGATGAGGTGCTGCGCCACGCCGCCGCGGTGCTGCGCAGCGTGCTGCGCGCCAGCGACCTGCCGGTGCGCTGGGGCGGCGAGGAATTCGCCGTCCTCCTCCCCTTCACCACGGCGACCGAGGCGGCGACCCTGGCGGAGCGGCTGCGCGCCGAGCTGCGCATCCGCGTCCCCCACCCGGCCGGCGGCGATGCCGTCGTCACCGCCAGCTTCGGCATCGCCGCGATCGGCGGCGACGGGGCCGAAGGCGCGCTCACCCAGGCGATCCGCGATGCCGACAAGGCGCTGTACCGCGCCAAGGCCGCCGGCCGCGACCGCGTGGTGGTCGATTTGGGCGAGCCGGACCCGCTGGTGGTCCCCGGCCTCGCCTGGGCAGACCCGAATTGGCGGCCCGCCGCCTACCGCACCACGTAGACGTCGTAGGTCGGGCCTGCCGGCGGCCGCTGGCCGACGCCCACCGCCAGCACCCGGTTCAGCCAGGCCAGCGCCGGGTCGCTCGTCTCGAAGCGGATGGCGATGCGGAAATAGTACTCGCCCGGGTCCACCGCCTCGCCGCGGCCGAGCCGCGCCAGCACCTCCGGCGGGCCGTGCCGCACGCCGCTGTACTGCATGAAGAAAAGCTGCCCCTGCTCGGTCCGCATCACCAGCCGGACATCCATGTGGGAGGTGCCGTCGGGCTCCAGCCGCAGCCAGTCGGCGGTGGTGCCGGGGATCAGCGTGCCCTTCAGCGACGGCCCCTCGAAGCTGCCGCCGGTGACCGGGATGACGCGCAGCTCCTTGCCCCCGGTGGTCGCCGAAAGCTGCGGCGTGCCGGCCTCCAGCACCATGCGGAACAGGAATTCGCTCGCCAGCGGCAATGGGGTGATGGTCATGATGTCCTCCCTTTGGTTCAGCGCTGCCGCCAGGGCAGCCCATCGGCCTTCCAGCCGGCCACCTTGCCGCGATGCCCCTCGGCGTCCACCGGGCCCTCGAAGCCGTCGGCGACGTTGAAGGCGTGCGGGAAGCCCTCCGCCTGCGCCGCCATCCCGGCCGAGAGGCTGCGGGCGCCGGAGCGGCAGATGAAGAACAGCTTGCTGTCGGCCGTCAGCCCGGCGCGGCGCAGCTGGTCGGCGAAGGCGCCGTTGAGCTGCATCGACGGGTAGATCTGCCAGGGGATCAGCAGCGGCTGCTTGGCGGCCTCCGCCAGATCCGGCAGGCCGACGAAATTCCATTCGGCATCGGTGCGCACGTCGATCAGCACGGCATCGGGGTCGGCGCGCAACGCCTCCCAGGTCTCGGCGGGGGTGATGTCGGGCACGGACGGCATGCGGGGACGGCTCCTTCCTGGTGGCGCGAGCATGGAACGGGTGGGGCGGGGCGTCCATCCGGGGCGCCGGCGGCAGGGTTTTGGATCGGTAAAAGCCGGGGTCTTGCCGGTTTTGGACAAAGGGTGGGGGGGCCGCGCGGCAGCGCCCCGGGAGGGCTTCTGTCGCGGC
>JBMOJU010000148.1:0-11636 GCA_049315625.1 Paracraurococcus sp. | reverse complement strand
GTTCCGCCGCTTCCAGGCCGACATCGCCGAGGTCATGCGCGACATCGCGGAACACCGCTGGTCGGCAATGGTGGAGCAGGAGGCCCCGGCGCGGCGCCCGATGCCGAGACCGCCGCGCGCGCGGTCTTCGCGCGGCTGAGCCACCGGCTGCTGGCCCTGCTGCCACCGTCGCCGGTCCGGCAGCGCGGCTGGACCGGCGAGCCCGTCCCCGATCTCGGCTATATCATGGCGGCGGTGGCGGATGAGGCGATGCTGCACGGGCCGCCCTGGCCGGGCCAGACGGTCTGGTCGCGGTCCCTGCTGGAAGACGGCCTCTACGGCACGAGCATCGCCGGCGAACGGCTGTTCGAAGCGGCCGACGCGCTGGTTGCTGCGCCCGGGCCGCGCGCTCAGCCGACCATTGCCGTGCTGCTGGTCGCCTTCTCGCAGGGGTTCCGCGGTCGTTACCGCGGCCGGGAGGATGGCGGCCGAATCGCGGCGCTGATCGTCCGGCTGCATGCAGCGTTGTTTGCCGGTGCTACCCCGTCGGTGCCGTCTGCCGAGGCGCAGCTGGCTGCGGCACCGCTGCACCTGCTGCAGGAGGCGAGTGGCCGCCGCCTGCCTTCGCGCCGGCCCTGGGTGTTCGCCTGCCTCGCGCTGCTCGCGGGCTACCTTGTGATGAGCCACCTGCTGTGGTCGAGCGCCGTCGCGCCCGTCCGAGCCATCGCCACAAGGATCAACTGACATGCCGGCAGACTGGAGCCGGCTCGAGCCGCTTCGCCCCTTCCTCCCGGTTCTGGCCATCCTGCTGGCCGCAGTGTTCCTGGCGCTCTGCGTCCTGGCCGCGCGGCTGTTGCGACAGCAGCGCCGCGGCGCCGCCCTGCGCACTGCCCGTCGGCGTCTCCTGGCGACGGAACCAGGCGAGGGCCTCGCGCTGTTCGGCGCGGATGTCGCACGTGTCGCTGGCGGGGCGGGCCCCTATCTGGCGCCCTGGATCGGGCTGGTTGGCGCGTCCGGCCCTGCCTTCGATGCGCTGTTGCCGCCGCGCACCGGCCTCCCGGCGGGCTTCGAACCCACCCACCGCATGCTGCTGGAGCGGCATGCCCGGCTCGGCTTCTGCCGCGGCGGCCTGGTGCTCGGCTTCGAAGATGGATTGCTCGACAGCGCGCGCTGGGAAGAACGCTGGCGCGCAACGCTAGCGGCGGCGCGACGGTGCCGCGGCGACCGCGCCCTGGACGGCCTCGTCGTGGCAATCCGCGCGGCGGAGCTGTCCGGCGCCGACCGCGACGCGCTGGCCGCGCGCGGTGAGCAGATCTACGTGTTGCTCCGCGAAACCCAGCGGTTGACCGGCTGGAGGCTGCCGGTCACCTTCGTGTTGGAGGGTTGCGAAGCGCTCGACGGCTTTGCCGCACTGGCCGCTGCGGTGCCGGCGATGGCGGAGGCCAGACCGCTGGGCTGGGCGGTTCCGTACGCGCTCGACACCGCCTTCGAATCGCGCTGGATCCGCGAGGGCGTGGAGTCCCTGGTCGAGCGGCTCACGCTGTTCCAGCTCCAGGCCGGGGCGGCAATCGCCAATACGGGCGAGGCGGCGCAGCTTGGCGCCTTCATCCACGCGGTTGCCTCGCTCGCGGATCCGCTGACGATTTTGCTGACCGCCGCCCTGCGCAGCAGTGCCTACCACGAGGCGTTCATGGTCCGCGGCCTGTTCCTGGCGGGCGGTGCCGCCACCGGGCAGGAAGCGCGGCCGGCCGCCTTCGGCCCGGCCTTGTTCGAAACGAAGGTCTTTCCCGAGCATCGCCTGCCGCAGCCGGCGATCGGGGAGGCTACGCGCCGGCATAGCCAGATCCGCTGGCTGCAGGCCTTGCTGGTGGCGATCGGACTGCTGTGCGCCGCGGGTGCCGTCAGCTTGGAGCGACTGCGGGACCAGGAAATCCGTACGCTGCAGATCTTGCTGGATGACATCGACCAGACAACCGGGATGATGCGGCGCGGCACCGCTGAGGATGGGTCTTCCACCGCTGAACAGTTGCGGCGGGCCCGGGCATTGCTCGGTACAATGGGTCACGTAACCGTTAACTCCCTCGCCACGGTCGCCGCACCGACCTCCTTCCTCTCCGGGACCGATGCCCAGGTGACGTCGGCGATCGGGCGCGGCTGGGAAGCGAGCATCCTTGGCATCGTGGGCCAGTCCCTGGCCTCGCGCCGGCTGTACCAGCAGCCCACCGTCAGCAGCCCGCGGCCGGAGGACGAGCAGCAGGCGCTGGCAGGCTTCGCCCAACGAGTCGTCGATCACGCGGCGATGATTCGGCGCTTCCAGCACCTCGGCGAGAAACGCGACATCGCGGATCTCGAGGAAGTCCTTGACTATGCGCTCCGAATATCGCTGCCGCCGTCCTTCCGGAACCACTACGAACTATACTTGGATGCGCTGCCCGGCTCGACGTCGCGCCTGATCGGCGTGACGGAACGGCTGGCAAGCCGCCCGGATCTGCCGAGCGCACAGGAACAGCTGCGCGTGGATTTCGACGCTCAGCTCGGTGCTGCCTATCAAAGAGGACCGCTCAGCCGCACGGTCGAGGAACTGGTCGACACGGTGCACCGTCTCCGCGTGCAAGGCGATCCGGCCGCGAGCCGGCAGCAGCTCGCCGATCTGTCCCGCCTGCTCGAGATGGTATCGTCACAGCTCGACGCTGGGGGATGGAAGTGGGCCATTGCGCCCCAGCCGCCGTCAGCGGCCAGCCTGCCACAACCGGTCCTCGATGCGCTCGCCACGATCGAAGCGAGGATCCCCGATGGCGGCCTGATCGATGCCCCGCTGGTGTCCGAGTTGCGCGCCCGGGCCGTCGCGCATCTGCAGGTCGCGCGGAACACGTTGCTGGGTGCCAGGCTACCGGACGGGCGCCCGATCCTTGAGAGAAGTGACAAGTCCCTGCGCCTTGCCCCTGCGCTGACCCAGGTGCGTGAGCCGTTGGCGCAGCTTCTGGCGCTGCCTCTCATGGAACCGGTGCCGGTAGGCGTGCCGATGCCGGTGACGCGGCCGGAGGCCGGGATCGACTGGGACCTCGCCGTACTGGAGCGAGCAAGGCGCCTCGCCGACGGGCTCCAGACCCGGCTGCCAGCGACCCTACGCCCGCTGCCACCCATCCTCCGCCCGGCCATCGAGTCGGTCGCGGCCCACCAGCTCTCCGGCCATGTCGAGGCGCTGTTGCGGCAGGCGGCGCGGCCGGAGGGCGCCGGGCCCGGCCCCGAGATCGCCGGCTTCGCTGCGGCGGCGCCGACACTCGCCCTGCTGCGGGATAGCCTGCGGCAGGCGCGCCAGCCGCAGCAGGCCGCGCAGCTGAACCAGGCTGTGACCGTCCAGGCGCTGCGCCTGCTTCGCTGGGTGGAGAACCGGCTGGCTGCCGCCGCGCCCTACCAACTGCCCGACCCCACCCTGTCCGCCTGGACTGGCACCGGGCCGCTGGCGCCGGTAGCGTTCCAGGTTGCCAGCGTGCCGGAGTTGGCGGCCGCGCTGGCCGCCCGCCGTGAGTTCATCGACGGCTTGGCTCGTGGGCAGGCTCAGCCGCTCCTGCTCTGGCTGCGCGATCCCGGCACCGGCGCGCCGGCGGCGGAGGCCCCATTGATCGCCCGCTGGCAGGGCATTCTCGAAGCGCTCGACCGCCAGGCGCGCGGCGATGCCTCGGGCGCGCTTGGCCAGCTCGAGGCCTACATCCTGGTGGAGCTGGACCGCGCGTCGACGGAGGGCTGCCAGGGCTTCCGTCCCTTGCCGCCGGCGGGCGGCAGCAACTACTTCGCCGCGCAGCAGGCGGCTATTCAGCGGGCGGTCGCGGCGCGCTGCAGGACGGCGGAGCGGAATTCCGCCACCGAGGCCTATGCCCGGCTGGCCGCTGACTTCCAGGCCGAGCTGGCCGGCCGTTTTCCCTTCGTCGCACGCGTACCGCCGGTCACCGGCCCGCTCGCCGGCGGCACCGGGCGCGGCCAGGCCGACCCAGCCGAGGTGCGCCGCTTCTTCCAGCTCCATGGCCGCGGCCTGCCGGCCTTGCGCGACCAGTTGGCCGCCATGCCGGGCCAGACCGCCGCGGAGCAGTTCGTGAGCCGGCTCACTCGCGTGCAGGAGGTGCTGGCGCCGCTGCTGACCGACCCGTCGCCGGACGCGGTGCTCGCCTACGACATCGCGCCGGCCTTCTACACCAATGCCGCCGCCTCGCGCGGCATGGAAGGGGTGCTGGAGATTGCGGTCGCGACCGGGGACCGCCGGCTCTCCTCGCGCGAGCCGGCAGGCTCGCTCACCTGGATCGCCGGGCAGCCGGTGGAGCTGGCACTGCGCTGGGCGGCGAATGGCCCGAACCTCCCGGCCGCGGCGCAGGCGCGCGAGCCGGCGACGCTGCGACTGCGGCACCAGGGACCCTGGGCGCTGCTTGAACTGTTACGGGCGCGGGCACCCGGCACGGCGGAACTGGCGACCCTTCCCGACCGGCAGCCAGAGGTCCTGGCCATTACCGTGCCGTTGCGGCCAAACCCGGCCGCCGCCATCGGCGGTCAGGAGGCGAGCTCGGCGCGGCTGTACATCCGCCTCGCGCTCACCGGCACGGTGCGCGCTCCAGGCCAGCCCGACCGCCGGGTGCCGATTGCGCTGCCGGCCTTCCCCTGGGCCGCGCCTGCCCTGCAGTCACCGCCGCTGGAGCGCGCCGCATCGTTGGTGCGCCCGACGCCACCGCGCCCCGCCGCGGTCCCGCGCCGCGCCTCCGCGCCGGCGAAGCGCGCCGGGGAGGCCAGGCGATGAGCGCCGCCACCGATCCCGACCTTGCCGTCCTGCTGCAGCCATTGCCGCGGGCCGGCATTGCCGACCCGCTGCTCGTCGAACAGATCGAGGCGCGGATCCGCGAGGCGCGGCGCGCTGAGGATCCCCGCACGCCCCAGGGGGTATGGCAGCGCGACCGCAAGCGGGCCGACTGGGCGGAGGTCCGGCGCCTCTGCAGCGACTGGCTCGGGCGCCACGCCAAGGATCTGCGCATGGCGGCCTGGCTGGCCGAGGCCTGGGCGCGGCTCGACGGCTTCGACGGCCTGCTGCGTGGGCTGCGATTGATCGACGGACTTTGCGCGGCGCATTGGCCCGGCCTGCAGCCGCCGGTCGAGGACGGCGACCTCGAGGCGCGGCTGCTGCCGCTCGAATGGCTGAACGAGCGCATGCCGCAGCTGTTGCGGCAATTGCCGCTGCTGCGCGCGCCAGAGGAGCCGGAACTCGCGGTCTCATGGGCCGACTACCTCAACGCACAGCGGCTGGAGACGGTGCGCGAGCGCGACGCCAAGGCCTTCGAACGCACGGTCGCCGGGGGCGCCTTGCCGCTCTCGCGCATCGCCACGGTGCGCGACCGTGCCCCGCTGCGGGAGCTGACGGCGACCGCGGATGCGCTGCGCGGCACCGTTGCGGTCATTGACGGACTGTCCGACCGGCTGGCGGTGCTCTGCGGCCGGCAGGCACCGAGCCTGGCGCGGCTCCGCTCGGCAGCCGAGGAGATTCTGGTGTTCATCGGCACCGAACTGGACCGGCGGCGATTGCCGGACGCCATGCCGCCCGCGGCGGGGTCGGTCCCGCCGCCGCCGCCGGCGGCCGAGCGGCAGCCCGTCGCGCCGCCTGCAGGCCCAGCACCGCCGCCCGCGAGCCGAGAGGAGGCCTATCGCCGGCTCGCCGAGGTGGCCGCCTTGCTGCACCGGATCGAGCCGCACAGCCCGGTGCCCTACCTGCTCGATCGGGCGATCGCCTGGGGCGACCTGTCGCTGCCGGAGTTGCTGGCGCAGATCGACGTTGGCGGCCAGGGGATGGCCGCCCTGTTCGCGCTGCTGGACCTCCCGGAGGCGGTCTGGCTGGGCCTGGAGGATGGTGAAGCGACCGTTTCTAACTAGCGGTGGAATAAAAGCCGTTGCGGCCACGGCGTGGGAGCGCATAAGCTGTGGCTGCGGCGCGAGGCGCCAGGCCGCTCGGCAAGTTCGGTGCGGCGTGTGGGAGGATGCGATGGCCGAAAGTGTGCAGCACAAGCTATCCCGCGTGCGGCCACCGCGCGTGCAGATCACCTACGACGTCGAGACGGGCGGCGCGCTCCAGAAGAAGGAGCTGCCTTTCATCGTCGGTATCCTCGCCGACCTCTCGGGCCACCGGGCGGAGCCGCTGCCGAAGCTGAAGGACCGCAAGTTCGTCGAGATCGACCGCGACAATTTTGATGATGTCATGGCGGCCGTCGGCCCGCGGCTGGCATTGCGCGTGCCGAGCAAGCTCTCCAAGGAAGAGGGCGAGATGCTGAATGTCGAGTTGCGCTTTGGCCAGCTCGACGATTTCACGCCCGTCGAGCTGCTGCGCCAGGTCAAGCCGCTGGCGGCGTTGTTCGAGGCACGCAACCGGCTGCGCGACCTGCTGATCAAGCTCGACGGCAACGACGAGCTGGATGCGATTCTGCGCGAGGTGGTCGCCAGTACCGAGAAGCAGCTGAAGCTGCGTGAGGAGCTGGGCGTGGCGCCCGCATCGGCCGCGGCAACGCCGGCCGAGGCTGAGTAAGGGGAGGGCGATAGAATGTCCGAGACCGCCACCGCGCCGCAGGCCGTCGCCGCACCGGCTTCCCTGCTGGACCACATTCTCGAAGACGGCCGGATGGTGCGTGACCCCTCCCAGCGGGAGGGTGCACGCGACCTGATCCAGGAGTTCGTCGACAAGGTGCTGGTCGAGGGCAGCACCGTCGGGGCCGACGTGGTCGCCGCCATCAACGCCCGCATCGCGGAGATCGACGACCTGATCTCCGCCCAGCTCAATGAGTTGATGCACCATCCGGAGTTCCAGGCGCTCGAGGGCTCCTGGCGCGGCCTGCGCCACCTCGTCTCCAACGCCGAGACCGGCGAGAAGCTCAAGCTGCGCCTGCTCAACATCAGCCGCGCGGAGCTGCAGCAGGATCTCGACAAGGCGGTCGAGTTCGACCAGAGCGCCTTGTTCAAGAAGGTGTACGAGGAAGAGTACGGCACCTTCGGCGGCCACCCCTACAGCGCACTGGTCGGCGATTTCGAGTTCGGCCGCCATCCGCAGGACGTCAAGCTGCTGCGCGGCATCGCCGGCGTGGCGGCGGCCGCGCACGCGCCCTTCATCGCGGCCGCTAGCCCGAAACTGTTCGACATGGCGAGCTTCACGGAGCTCGGCGGCCCGCGCGACCTCGGCAAGCTGTTCGAGAGCACGGAACTTGCGCCCTGGCGCGCCTTCCGCGAGAGCGAGGATAGCCGCTACGTCGCGCTCGGCCTGCCGCGGGTGCTGCTGCGCCTGCCCTACGGGCCTGACACCGTGCCAGTCGAGGGCCTCGGCTTCGTCGAGGCCGTCGACGGGACCGACCACTCGAAGTATCTCTGGGGCAACGTCGCCTATGTGCTGGCGGAGCGCATCACCAACGCCTTCGCGCTCTATGGCTGGACCGCGGCGATCCGTGGCGTCGAGGGCGGCGGCAAGGTGGACGACCTGCCGTTCCACACTTTCCGCACCGACGAGGGCGACATCGCCCTGAAATGCCCGACCGAGATCGCCATCACCGACCGGCGCGAGAAGGAACTGAACGATCAGGGCTTCATCACCCTGGTACACTGCAAGAACACCCCTTACGCGGCGTTCTTCGGCGGCCAGACTGCGCAGAAGCCGGCGCGCTACAACACCGACCAGGCCAATCGCAACGCCCAGATCTCGGCGATGCTGCCGTACGTCCTGAACGCTTCCCGCTTTGCGCACTACATCAAGGTGATCATGCGTGACAAGGTCGGCAGCTTCATGACCAGGGAGAACGTGCAGACCTACCTGAACACCTGGATCTCCGACTACGTCCTAGGGAAGGACGATGCCGGCCAGACGCTCAAGGCGCGCTACCCGCTGCGCGAGGCGCGAGTGGACGTGGTGGACATCCCGGGCCGGGTTGGCGCCTACAGCGCCACAGTCTTCCTGCGCCCGCACTTCCAGCTGGAAGAGCTGACGGTCTCCATCCGACTGGTCGCCGAATTGCCGGCGCCGGCGGCCTGAACGCCGCCGCAGCGCCGTAACACCTACACCCGACAGTCCGGAGGAGACGCCTCGTGGCCGGCAACATGTTCATCAAGTTCGAGACGCCCAACATAACGGGCGAATCGACGGACAGCAGTCACTCCGGGGAAATCCAAGTCCTCTCCTGGAGCCACAGCTTCAACCAGCCCACCAGCCCGACCCGCAGCTCCGCCGGCGGCGGCACGGTCGAGCAGGCCAACCACTCCGACTTCTCCTTCACCAAGTACACCGATTCCGCCACCGACGACCTGCTCAAGATTTGCTGGAGCGGCCAGCAGATCCAGAAGGGTACCTTCACCGCCTACCGCTCGGACGGCAACAACAATCCGGTGAAGTACCTCGAGATCATCATGGAGTTCATCATCGTCTCCAACGTCAGCCTGAGTGGCGGGACGGGCGACATCCCGACCGAGACGATCGCGCTCTCCTACGGCAAGGTGACCTACAACTACATCCCGCAGAAGGAAGCGGATGGCACGGGGGACGGGGTTCAGCCGGTCTCGCACGACCTGCAAAAGCAGGAGGTCGCCTGAGGGTAGGATGGCGCAGGGCTTGCAGGCGTCCGCAGCTGGGCTGCCGCTTTTCGACCGCCTCGCGGCCGCGGCGCCGCCGGCCGGTCTGCGCGCCTCCGTGCAGCGCGAGCTGGAGGCGCTGCTGAACACGCGGCTTCCCTTGACGCTCGACGAGGCCGCAGCGCTGCCGGCCGGCGTCCTGACCTATGGCCTGCCCGACCTCTCCGCTTTCCCGATGGGACAGGAGGCGGCGCGGGTACGCCTCGCCCGCTATCTCGAAGCGGCCGTCGCTGTCTTCGAGCCGCGGCTCGCTGGCCCGCGGGTCGAGGTGGTCGTCGACAGCGGGCCGGATGCGATGCTGGTCGTCGTCTCGGGCCGGCTTGGCGATGGGCCGGTCGATGTCCGCGCCCGCATCGCCCGGCCGCTCGCCGGGACCCGCGATGCCGCCTGACCTGCCGCTGGATGAGGCACTGCTCGCCGCCTACCAGACCGAGCTCACCTATCTTCGCAGCGCCGGCGCCGAGTTCGCCCGGCAGCACGGCGCGGTTGCGGCCGGGCTCGACCTATCGGAACATGCTTCGAGTGACCCGCATGTCGAGCGGCTGATCGAATCCTTCGCTCTTCTCACTGCCCGCCTGCAGCGGCTCTATGACGCGCAGTTCCCGGAAATCCCGCAGGCCCTGCTCGACATCCTGGCGCCGCAGTTGGCCGCGCCGGTTCCCGCCATGACCATCGTGCAGTTCCAGCCGGACCCGGAGCAGGCGGCCTCGGCGCGCGGGGTGACGCTGCCGCGCGGCAGCACCCTGCACGGCACCACGCCCGACGGGACCGCCATCCGCTTGCAGACCTGCTACCCCGTCACGCTCTGGCCGGTGGCGATCGAGCGCATCGAGCGGCCGCCGCTCGGCCGCTACCCGCATCTCGACAGCCGGCCGCGGGTGGCGGGGCTGCTCAGCCTGCGGCTTCGGGCGATGAGCGGGCGGCCCCTGGTGGAGATGGCGATGCCCGGGCTGCGCGTCTGCCTGCTCGGCGACCGCTCCACCCGGATGGCCCTGTATGAACTCCTCGCGGGATCGCTTGTCGGCATTTCGGCGCTGCGGCATGATGGCACTCCGGTCCTGGAACTCGGCCCGGACCGTCTGCGCGCGGTTGGCTTCGCGGCGGAAGAAGCCGCGCTGCCCGATCCAGAACATGGCCACGCCGCCTACCGGCTGCTGCAGGAATATGCACACCTGCCCGAGAAATTCCTGTTCTTCGACCTGCACGGCCTCAGCGGCCTCGAGACCGGTGCCGATACCGCCTTGGAGCTGCTTTTCCTGTTCGAGCGGCCGCTGCCGGAGCGGCTCGCGGTCGGGCCGGACAGCCTGCAGCTCGGCTGCACCCCGGCGATCAACCTTTTTCCTCAGGTCAGCGAGCCGATCCGACTGACCCACCGGCAGGTCGAGTACCGCCTGGTCGCCGACCACCGCGTGCCCGCCATCGGCATCCACTCGATCCGCCGCGTCGTACGGGGCACCGCCGATGGCGGGTCAAGCGCGACAATCCCGCCGCTCTTCTCCTTCGATCATGGCGCGCAGGATGCTGGCGGGGCGATGTGGCTGGTGCGCCGCGCACCACGGGGCCATGCGATCGCCTTCGTCGATCCGACGCTCGACCCGGCGCAGCCAGCCGCCGACGTGGTCTTCGCCCATCTGCTCTGCACGAATGCCGGCGCTGCCGCCGAGCTGCCGGTCGGCGCCGCCCTGCAACTGGAACGCGACGCGCCGCTGCGCGGCATCCGCTGCCTGACCCGACCGACCGCCGAGGTGGCGCCGCCGCGCGGTGGGGAGGCGCTCTGGCGGCTGGTCTCGCATCTCGCGGTCAACCGCCTGTCGCTGGAGGCGGGGGAGGACGGGCTCGCTGCCCTGCGCGAAATCCTGATGCTGCATGCCGGCCCGCCCGAAAGCGACATGGCGCGGCAGCTCCGTGCCCTGGTGGCGCTGTCGACCCGCCGCGTGATACGGCGGGTCGGCCAGGATGCCTGGCGCGGCCTCTGCCGCGGCCTGGAGGTGCGCCTGCAGGTCGATCCGGCGCGCTTCGCGGGCGGGAGCCCGCGGCTGTTCGGCAGCGTGCTCGACCGCGTCCTGGCGCTCCAGGCGACGGGTGACAGCTTCACCGAATTCGTACTTACCGCCGGCGCCGGAGAGGAGGATGTGATCGAGCGATGGCCGCCGCGCACCGGAGACATGCCCGTCCTCTGATCGAGGCGCTGCGGGCCGCCCCGCATGAATTCGACCCGCGGCAGGCGGCGCTCATCCTGTGGCGGGCCGCCGGGGCGGGGGCGCCGCCCGGCGCCGCCCCGCGGGTCGAGCAGGACCTGCTGCGGCTGCGTGCCGCGGGCGGCTTCGCCTTCCCGCCAAGCGACCTCGCCGGCCTGGCGGACGCGGAGGCGGGCGGGAAGCCCACCCTCTCGCTGTCCGCCTTCGGCCTCGGCGGCGCGCATGGGCCGCTGCCGGCCCCGCTCGGGCGGCTGGCGGCGGAGCGGGCCCGGCTGGGCGATACCGCGACCCGTGACTTCCTCGACATCTTCCAGCACCGGTTGTTCGGTCTGTGGCTGCGGCACTGGCGGCTCTTCCGACCCGGCCTGCAGGGCCTGCCGGCGGAGGAGACGAACCTCGCGGCCTGGCTTCTCGCCTTCCTCGGCTACGGCACGCCGGGCCTGTTGCGGACCCTCGGCCGTTCGCCCGCGGCACGCTTGCCGGAGGGGGCGGAGCGGGGACTGCTGGCGGCGGCCGGGCTGCTGGCGCGCCGCCCGGTCAGCCTGCATGCGGTTGAGCGTGTGCTGGCGCTGTCCGCCGGGACATCGGTGCGCGGCGTCCCGCGCCGGGGCGCCTGGATCCCGCTCGCCCCCGGGCAGCGAACGGCGATCGGAGCGCGCGCCGGAGAGAACCATGCGCTCGGACGCGACACGGTGCTGGGCGGGCGGTTCTGGGACCAGCAGGCGGGCCTCCGCTTTCTCGCCGGCCCCATGCCGCTGCCGCAGGCGCTCGGGCTGATGCCCGGGACCCCGGGCTTCGCGCGGCTGGGCGCGCTGGCCGGGCTGGCCT
>JBMOJU010000147.1:0-11636 GCA_049315625.1 Paracraurococcus sp. | reverse complement strand
TGCGTTTGGGGCAATCATCCTGAAGCCTGCCGCGGCCTGCCTTTCGCCATTTTCCATAATCTCGCAGAGGGCAATTTAGTCTGAACTTAAACAAGTAGCCTGATTTGTTGCGGAAATGCCGAAAGCGCGCGTTAGTGCCAAGCGGATGGAAGCTCGCTAATGGCGCCCGATACGGGCTTTATTCCGGGTACGATTTGCTGCTTACCGTCACCCGCGAAGCCTAGAAGCGCGTTTCATAGGCGGATCGGGAAGCGCTGGGGCAGCCAGTGACAGTGCCGTGGCGGGGCTGGAGGATGTAGCGCTGCCCCCTTGGCTCAATCCAGACGGTTGGAGTGCTTCAGCGACCTCACGGAATAGCCAAGCCATCATGACCGATCGCCGATGAGGATCGCCGGCTAGTCCCGGGCGGTGTGCAGCACGCTTAGGATGCGGGGAGGATCTGTGTCGGCCGAGTAGACCATGAGGTAGGAGAAGGCGCGCAGCACCAGGAAGCGAAACCGGTCGGCGCCCACGAAAGGTCGTGTGGCACCGATCGACGGCCGGGCGCCGATCCGCTGCGCGCCCGCGATGTCCCGCAGCGTGCGAGCCGATGCGGGATTTTCCTGTGCAATCCAGGCGACCGCAGCGCGGAGGTCGGCCTGCGCTGCCGGAGCGAAGACTGCCGGCGGGCTCACGGTGGCCGTCCGGCCTCCCCGATCAGGGCGTCGAGCTCGGCGCCTAGCACATCGACCGTGATGAAGCCGGCCTCATTGCCTTCCACCTCCTCCGCCTGCAGCATGGAGACGGTGTCTTGCCGCAGCCGTTCAGCCTGCTGGAGCAGGCAAAGCGCTGTCCGGCTAACCTCGCAGACCTTCGCATAGCGGCCTGTCTGCACGCGGTGAGCGGCGCAGGATTTGAGCTCAGGTGCGGGGGGAGGAAGTCAGGCTGACATTCGGCATGATGTCAAGGTTTGACATCAGCGTAGGCGGCGTAACCGCTGTCTCGGCGAAACGCTGCGCCTGCCGCTACGCTGCTCGGGCGCAGGCTACCAAGCCGTTCGACAAACAGCCTGTTGCTTCCGCTCCTCCAGATTAGCCCTCCGGGCGTCATGTTGGATGCATCCATGTCACGTGGGGACTTCAACTTGGATACATCCAAGCGGTGATGCCTTCCCATGCCCGCATCGATTCCGCTAAGGGTTAAAGGTGCGTCCAAGGGGATTGGGCGGCGCCTTGGGGAAATATCATCATGGGCCAGGTGGACGCCTTTCGCCGAATCGCCGATGTACTACGTTCGGCGCAGCGAGCAGCGATTGAGGCTGAAAACGCGCCTGAGCGGCGGAAACGTCTACGCAGCTTCTCGGCGCAAGAAGTTGCAGCACTATTAGGTGTGAGCCACAAGGATCTTCGCGCTGGTGGCAGGGCCGGCCAAGCTCAGATACGGATGACCTTCACGGAGGTCCAGGCGCTACGCGCCGCCCTTCAGGGCAGGGTCGTGAGTGTCGCCCCGGTGCCGAACCGACGACTCGGCGAGGAGCTCGCCACCATTGTTTTCACCAACTTTAAGGGGGGGTCCGCCAAGACCACCAGCAGCGTGCATTTTGCCCAGTACTTGGCCTTGGCGGGTTATCGGGTTCTGCTGGTCGATCTCGACAGCCAGGGCAGCAGCACGGCCCAGTTTGGGCTCGACCCCTCGGGCGAGGTCGGACGCAACAATAGCTTCACCGCATGGACCGCGGCACGCGATGCCGGTACCGAGATCGATGCTGCAACACTGTGCCAAGCGACCTATTGGCCGGCGATAGACCTCGTTCCCGCAGGCGCTATCCTCTCAGAAGCAGAGGAAACCCTTTCGCGTCGTGCCGCTTCAGGCGAGGCCGAGCCTACGCTTTACTTCGAGGAGCTGAGGAAGTTTCTCGCCGCCCTTGGTGACCGCTACGACATAGCGGTCGTTGATACCCGTCCGGACGTCAACATGCTGATGACCACCGCGCTGCACGCGGCTACAGGCGTCGTAGTGCCAACACGGGCGACGATGACCGACCTCGCCTCGACCGGCGAGTTTTTCGCCCACCTTGCCGGCTATGTCGGCGACTTCAATGCCGCCTTCGGCCAGGGCCTTGACTTCGCTTTCACCCGCATTCTGGTTACCGCCTACGATCCAACCGACCGCAGCCAGGAAGCCCTTGTCTCCCTTCTACGCGAACGCTTTGGCGACACCGTGCTGCCGGGTGAATTCCTGCACTCCCGCGTCATGGGCACGGCCGGGTTCGGCAAGGAGACGCTCTATGAATATGAGCCTTCCACCGATCGCACCGCCTACAACCGGGTTCTCACCAGCGCCAACGCGGTGAACAGGGCAATCGAGCGCGAGATCCTCCGCGCCTGGGATCGGTTGCCGGCGGAGACCTCGGCATGAGCGCCCGTCCGTCTCGTTTCGGCTCCCTCGCCCAGGCGGTGAAGGATCGCACCGCCGCCGCTGCCGACGAAGCAGGCTCCAAACCGGCTGCGCCGGAGGCGAGCGTCCCTTCCGGCGCCGGTCTGCATCGGCCGGCTGTAGCCCTAGGTGCCATGGCAGAGGGATTGCGGGAACGCGTTGCTCGATTGGAGACGGAACTCTCGCAGGCCAGCGGGCGCAATACTGACCTTGAAAGGGAGTTGGGCCAGGCGCGCATTGCGGCAGGCAGGGCAGGGGCCGCCGTAGAGGAATTCCTCTACCTCAACCCAGACCTGATCCGGGATGACTTGCCGCACGACCGCCTGCCTAGTGCGTTCGCTGGGGCAGAGTTCGAGGCCCTGCTCGCCGACATCAAGGACAACGGGCAGAACGATGCCATTACGGTCCGCCGCTGTGCCGATGGTACGGGGTTCGAGATCGCAGCCGGTCGTCGCCGGTTAGAGGCATGCCGCCAGCTTGGTCGCCAAGTTCTTGCCCGGTCTCGTGACCTGGACGACGGGGCTATGCTTCGTGTCCAATTCTCCGAGAACGAGCGTCGCGAAGACATTTCGGCCCTCGAGCGCAGCCGCTGGTTGGCCGAGGTGAAGGCGCGACTGAATCTGCCGTCGAAGGACGTCGCGCTCCAGTTTGGGCTGGATCCCTCGACCCTCAGCCTCTACCTCCGGCTCGCTCGCTTTCCGGCCGAAATTGTCACCCGTTTGGCTGAACCGCGAAGGTTGTCCGTTCTGCGCGCAAGGCGGGTGATGGAGGCGCTCGAAGCTGACGACGCGGCCTTGCCACGTATCTTCGCGGCGCTTGATGGTCTCGGGCGCGCTGGCGTCGATCCGGAGGCGCAGATCGATGCTCTGATGCGCGCTGCCGAGGGCAGGGGAGGCGATCGCTCTGCGGCTCGTCCGCCGGTGCCGGATCGCCGGCATGTGGTCCATCGCGGTCGTCGAATCGGCACGTTGACGCGCAATGGCGGCCAATGGGTGTTCCGTTTCGCCAATACGATCACCGAGGAGGTTGTGCAGGCTCTGGCTGATCGCATTGGTGACCTGGTTGCGGAGGTCGAAGTGGATACTCAGCCCAAGGCGCCGTCGTGACCTGCCAGGCAAAGGTTGCCGAGTCTGCGCACCGCTAACATGCGTTAAGCCTTTTGGAATCAAAGCTTTCGAGCACGGTTTTCGCATTCCGGCTTAGATAACTGCCGCAACCCCCTGGCCAAGCTCGCAAGGCGTTCCACGCAGACCTGGCAACCTTTGGCTGAGCACGCGCTGCGATTCTCGCAGTCATCCCTCTGCTTCGCTTTGCAATTCGGCCCGCTCGCACCTCGCTGCGCAGACTTGGCAACCTTGCGATCCCCGCCTGCCCATATGGCTGCGCAGACATGGCAACCTTGGCCGGACCTTCCTGAGCATTCTTGTGCCGATGTCCATCGGCCGGGCCTTTGACGGCCCGACCCGCCTATAAGAAGCCTTGTTATAAGACTCATATAGGTATGGGTTGCCGGGTCTGCGTGGATAACCAGCCCTATGGTTGCCAAGTCTGCGCAATCCGGCGAGTCCTGAGGTTGCCACGTCTGCGCCAGATTTCCCTGTGGTCGCGTGAACAATCGGCGGCCGAGGTTGGGCTCTCTGCGTGGATAAGCCCGGTATTTCGATAGGTTGCCATCTCTGCGCGCCGAATCGCAGCGACCCGCGGTATGCATCGTGGCGGAGGATGTCTGATGACCACGCCAACCTCGCCCCGACGGCAGCTTGAACTCGTTGGCCTGCAGGAAAGCCTCCGGCTCGCAGAAGGGGAGGGGGCCACTCCGGCCGAGCGACGCCGACTACGCGAGCGGCTGGAGGTGGCGCACCAGCTGCTCATCGACCTGCCGGCAATGGATGACATCGCATTCCTGCATTCCGGCCTTTGTCAAACCTATCTGCCGCATACCCGACCGAAAGAGAACCATTCGGTCTGGCGGCGCGAAGCCGGCCGCTTTACCCTTATCGTTGCTCCCGGCGTGCTCGATGAACGTCGCCGTGATGTGCCACGTCGTACCGGGCCGCACGAGGCGAGCGACCTTTATGTCGGCGTGCCTTTCGGTCCAAAGGCGCGCCTTATCTTGATCTACCTGCAAACCGAGGGCCGCAAGAGTCGCGTCGTCAACATGGGCGGCTCGATGTCGGCTTGGATCCGCTCGCTTGGTCTCGCCGTCACCGGCGGCCAGAAGGGCACGATCAATGCGGTGCGTGAGCAGGTGATGCGCATCGCCCGGTGCAGCTTCACGCTGCAATGGGAGGAGCGCGACGCCGCCGGCAACACCACCATGTCGGTTCGCGACCAGCGTATAGTCGAAGGCCTGACTTTGTGGAACGGCGCCTCCGATCCGACCAAGTGGTCCGGTACGGTGGAACTTACCCAGCAATTCTGGGAGCACCTGAAGGAGCATTCGGTCCCGCTCGACAAGCGGGCCATCGCGCATCTGTCGAACAACTCCCTCGGCCTCGACCTCTACACGCTCTTCGCCTACCGGCTACCGCGACTGCGGCAGGACCTGCACCTCCGTTGGGCGCAGCTGCTCGACCAGCTGGGCAGTGCAGAGAAGCAGACCAAGACCCTTGCCTACCGCATCCGCGAGGTTCTACCCGACGTCATCGCCGGCTATCCTGACGCGAAGATCGAGGTGACGCGGCACGGGCTGTTGCTGAAGCCGTCTCAGCCTGCGGTTCCGCGCACCATGGTCAACGGCATCCGACTGATTGAGCCACCGCTGAAGGCGATCGGCGGGGGCTGATACCCACCTCATGAAATCCCGACCTATTGAAGGTAGGGGTAATCGGTTAGGGAGGCGACTCAGCCCAGCTCTCGACCGAGGCGGTTCGGCTGATCCTGAAGAAGCGCGCCGTCATGGCAGGCATCACCGGCACCCTGCTCCAGCTGATCACCCCGCATGGGTTCAGAGGGGGCTTCTTCACCCAGTCCCCCCTCGAAGGTGCGCCCGACGAGTAGATCATGGAGCACACCCACCAGGGCCACCTCGCCGCTCTGCGGCGCTATTTCCGCGAGGCAAACTGACTAAGGGAGCAGCCACGGCGCGGCTAGAGCTGCGGGCAATGACGTGCAAGACTGCCAATACAGTACCCGCCACTGATGGAGCGAATTTTCCAGTGGCAGTTTGACTGCCCGTGCAACTACCTTCGGCTAAGATAGAAAAGCGGTCAATGTGGAGCTTCCCCAGATAATGAAGTCGCCCCGCTGGAGCGCTGTCAGTCAGTCGGCTTTTGAGTGGGAGAGGGAAGCCCTCGACTTCCTGCGCGACAATCTGCCGGACCACGAACCGTGGCGCGCCTGGTCGAACTTCGAATTTATCGACGACGAGGGACGGGTAAACGAGGTTGACGCCCTGGTCCTTACACTGGCCGGCCTGATTCTTATCGAAGCGAAATCCCGACCGGGAACCGTCCGCGGCGATGCCTACAGCTGGACGTGGCGAACCGAGGGGCGGGAGGTCACAACCGACAATCCTCTCCCGCTCGCCAACCGAAAGGCCAAACGCCTCGCTTCCGTCCTGCGCCGACAACAGGCGCTCAGCGGCCGCAGCGGCGCCCGCATCACGCTGTGGGTTGAGCCGCTCATCTTCTTATCGAAGGTGAGCCAACGCCCGGCTCTGGACCCCGGCACGGCAAAGCGTGTTGTCCTACGAGGTGAGCCAGGCAAGCCAGACGACCTTGGCGTTATCGGCACGTTGCTGCGCGCCGACGGGCTCGGCCTCGGCCGGCGAGGGGTGGTTGATCCTGCGGCAGCACGGCAGATCACAAAGGCCCTGGAACAGGCCGGCGTGCGGCCCCCGGGACGCGGACGGAGGGTTGGCGATTACGAACTCGAACAGCTCCTCGGCGAGGGCGATAACTGGCAGGACTTCGCCGCTCGGCATGCCGCGACGGGCGTGAAGCGCCGGGTTCGCGTCTACCCCTATGCCCGCGCCATCACGCCAGAGGCACGGGACCGCCTCGCGCGCACCGCCCAACGCGAGTCCCGTGTCCTGGAAGGGCTGGAACACCAAGGCATCCAACGTGTCCTCGACTACCGCGAGGCGGAACTCGGACCGGCACTCGTGTTCGAGTACGATCCAGACGCGCTCCGCCTGGACCGCTTCATTTCTCGGCGCCTCGCAAAGCTGGCGCTTACTGAACGGTTGAGCTTGGTCCGGCAACTGGCCGAGGCATTGGCCTACGCGCACGGGAGGCGACTCTACCACCGTGGTCTCGCGCCGCAGAGTGTCCTCGTCCGGGACGCCGATAGCGCTGCCCCTCGGCTTCAGGTCACCAATTGGCAGGTCGCCAGCAGAGCCGAGGGAAGCACCGCAGGCGCTGTGATGACGGCCGGAACGCTGCACGTCGAAGACCACATTACCGATCCATCGAAGATCTATCTTGCGCCCGAAGTTGCATCAGCTGGGGATGCGGGCGCCGCCCAGGCAGATGTCTTTTCGCTTGGGGCAATCGCCTACCACCTCCTGTCCGGCCGCCTACCGGCGGCGAGCCCGCTGGAACTCCCGAATTTGCTTCGGGAAGGGAACGGCCTGCTCTTGTCCGGCGTCATGAACGGCGTCGGGCGCTGGCTTGACGAGATGGTGCGAGCCGCCACCGCCCCCGTGGTGCGCGACAGGCCGCGCGATGCACGCGAGTTTCTCGAATATCTGGCCGAAGCGGAGCGGGAGGCCGCGCCCCCTGAACCAGCGCCGGCCTTCGTCACAGATCCTGCTACGGCAGCGTCCGGCGACCGCCTGGAAGGCGGCCTCGTAATTAAGCGGCGACTTGGGCAGGGCGGTAGCGCCTACGCCTTCTTGGTCGAGCAGGAGGCTACCGGCGAGGAGTTCGTCCTCAAGGTCGCGCTCGACGACGCGCATGCCGATCGTATCAGGGCCGAAGCCGAAATCCTGCGTCCCCTACGCCACCCGAACATCGTCAGATTTGTCGCCGACACCACCATTGCAGGGCGGCCCGCCATCCTAATGGAGCGGGCAGGGGACCGCACACTCGCCCAGTGGATACGCGGCGGCGATCCGCTGTCGCTGGACCTCATGCGGCGCTTCGGTGAGCACCTCCTCTCGGCCGTCGAGTATCTGGAGGGTGACGGCGTCGCCCATCGCGACGTGAAGCCCGACAACATCGGCATCGCAAAGGCAGCGGCGACCGGAGCCTACCGGCTCGTCCTCTTCGACTTTTCCCTATCGCGCGCCCCCCTCGAGAACGTCACCGCCGGCACCAGGCCCTACCTCGACCCGTTCCTCGTCGACCGCCGCCCACCGCGCTGGGATCTTCACGCCGAACGCTACGCCGTGGCGATTACGCTCCACGAGTTGCTGGTCGGCACGCCGCCCACCTTCGGGGACGGGTTAACCGAGGCGCGCTTCATCGAAGACGAAGCGACGATCGCTGTCGACCGCTTCGACCCGGCCTTACGCGACGGCCTGGAGGCCTTCTTCCGGCGTGCACTGCGCCGTGACCCTGCCGAGCGGTTCGGAAACGCGGAGGAAATGCTGCGGGCCTGGCGAGAGGCCTTCTCGCCAATGGATCGCGTCACTGCCGCGGCCGACAGTATCGAGGTGATCGCCCCGCGCCTGGATCGAACCAGCAGCGTCGCCGAGGTCGGCTACGGGGTCGAGGCGCGTGCTGTGCTAGACCAGATGGGCATCCACACCGTCCACCAGCTCCTGGGTGTGCCCCGCCTTCAATTCCGCTACCTCACCGGCGTCGGCGACCGCATCCGGAAGGAAATCCGCGAACGGGCGAAGCGCCTTGCGGAACTCCGCCGCGACCTTGTCCCCGGCGGTATCACCGAAGACGATGGCGGTCGCGCCACCCTCGACCGCCTGGCGGAGCAACTGCTCCCGCGCCGCCCTGCCGGTGACGATCGGCCCGAAGACCGCATCCTCGCCTACTACCTCGGCATAGACGACGACGCCGCACCATGGGCCAGCGCGGGCCAGGTGGCGGCTGCCGTCGGCACGTCTCGCGGCGCCGTGGCCGACGCTCTAGAAGCGGCCCGGACCCGCTGGCACAAGAGCGCCGACCTGAACGCTGTCCGGAGCGAACTCAGCACGCTGATCGAGAAGGCGGGGGGCGTCGCCACGGTCGACGAACTCGCGGTGCAGCTTCTCGGCTCGCGCGGCTCGGTCAGGGAGGACGACAAGGAACGCATGCGTCGCGCGCGCGCGACGATCCGCGCCGCCGTCGAACTCGAGGCCTCGGTCACCCCGACGCGTTTCGCCTCCTACGCCGAAGGAGCGCCCGAAGCGTCGGCCGTCCTCATCTCTGCGTTGCCGGAGAATGCCGAGTACGCCCGACGCCTCGGTCGCTACGCGGACAAGCTCGCCGCAGAAACCCCGCTGCCGAGCCCTGGCCGGGTGGATGACGAACTCGGCATCGTCCCCGTCCCTGAAGGCGCCGCCGCGCTGACGCCGGAACGCCGGCTGCGCATTGCAATTGCCGTCTCGGCCCGCGCTGCCCTTTCCGCTCGCGGCGAGCTCTACCCGCGTGGCATGAAGGTGCTCGGGGCACTGAAGCTCGCCCTCGGCACGCTCGCCAACATCCGCGCCCTCAGCGAAGCCGAGCTGCGCGCGCGCGTCCGCGGCCGCTTCCCGGAGGCCGAGAACCTGCCCCCCCGCCCCGACCTCGATGCCCTGCTTGAGGAAGCCGGCGCCGAAGTCGACTGGCGCGACGCCGGCCCGGACGGCGCGGGTTACTACAGCCGCTCCATCGCCGACAGCGGCAGCGGCACTGCGACGCTAATCCGCCACGCCACCTTCGCCCCGGCACAGGAGGCGACCCCCGATGTCCTCGCCGCCCGGGCGATCGAGGACAAGATCGTCTTCGCGGCCGACAAGGGCGTGTTCCTGGCCCTGACCGTCGAGCCCCGCCGCGCCCGCGACGCCGAGGCCGAACTCCTGCGCCGCTTCCCGCGGGAAGTCGTCAGCCTCGAACGCCTCATGCTCCACGCCATGCGCGCCCGAGCCGAGGAACGCCGCATCGCCTGGCCGAAGGCCCTCATGGCGGACGCTGCCGCGCGCGACAGCGCCGACTTCCGAAACCTCCTCCGCCTCGCGGCCGAGGCAGCGCCGCGCGTGGCAAAGGAGGTCCTCGCCCTCCGGCAGCCGGCCCTGCTGACCCGCCCCGGCCTGATCGCCCGCTATGATCTGATGACCATGCTGGACGAGTTCTCGCAGGCCTCCGGTGCCTCGGGCGGTCCGCCCAGCCTCTGGCTCCTCATCCCGCAGGCCGCGCCCGGCCGTCCCGAGATCGACGGGGCCGTCCTGCCCGTCATCTCCGCTGCCAACTGGACCCGGCTGTCAGACCCTTGGCTGGCCAACGCCCACCGCGCTGGCGCCCGCTCCGCCGCCTGACATTACGCTTGATGTTTCGCGTATGACGCGTTACGTATCAGTGTGATCCGCAGCTTCGGCGACAAGGCGACCGCGCTCGTGTTCCAGGGTGGCCTGCCTCGCGGCATGGCACGGGACCTGGCCCAGGCCACGCGCCGCAAGCTGGCGATGCTGGACGCGGCGGAGCGGTTGGACGATCTGCGTGTGCCGCCCGGCAATCGGCTGGAGCCCCTGCGCGGCGATCGCGCCGGCCAGCATTCCATCCGGATCAACGGGCAGTGGCGCCTGGTGTTCATCTGGCGCGACGACGGCCCGCATGAGGTCGAGATCGTGGACTACCATTGAGGAGGCTCGCCATGACGACACGCGTGATGCCCGAGAGGAAGACCACGGGGCCAATCTCCCGCAGCGACCTCGATGCCGGCCGCGTGGACCTGGCCGAGGTGGACAGCGACGAGCGCCTGGGCCCCACCCATCCCGGCGAGGTGCTGCGGCACGAGTTCCTGGAGCCGCTGGGCCTGTCGGCGCATGCGCTAGCCCTCGCACTGCGCGTGCCGGCCAACCGCATCACGGCGATCCTCGGCGGACGACGCGCCATCACGGCGGAGACGGCTCTGCGCCTGGCCCGCCACTTCGGCACCACGCCGGCCTTCTGGCTCAACCTGCAGAAGGCGCATGAGCTGGAAGTGGCGGAGCAGGAGGCCGGGGCGCGCATCCGCGCCGAGGTCGCGCCGAGGGCCGCCGCCTAGCGTCTGTCGGGCTGCCGCCTCCGTCCTGCCGGGGCGGCGCCGCCAGGTTCAGCAGGATCGCCGGACGAGGGGCTGCCCGGCGATGTTCGATACTAAGAACGAATACCAGGGGGGCTGGGCTGGCAGATGGTGAACGCGGGGAGGCTGCTGGGGGATCTGAAGCGGCTGCGGCGGACGCTGGAGGCCGACCTTCGCGGCCATCACGCGTCCTCCGCCGGCCGGGCCGCGGTCGAGGCCGAGTGGCAGGAGGCGCGGGACACCAGGCGCACCGCCGACACCTTCGAGACCTTCTTCGGCGCCGCGGTGGACCAGGCGGCGGTGCACTGGATCCTCGCCCTCGTTTTCCTCCGCTTTCTCGAAGACAACGGCCTGCTGGACCGCCCGCTGATCTCGGGCGCCGGGGAGCGGCTGGAACTCGCCCAGTTGCGGCAGCGCGAGCACTTCCGGGCGCACCCGACGGACAGCGACGCCGAATACCTTCTGGCGGCCTTCGCAGAAATGGCGCGGCTGCCGGGCCTCAGCGGCCTCTACGAGCCGACCCACAACCCGCTGTTTCGGCTGCCCGTCTCGGGCGACGGGGCGAGGGCGCTGTTCGACTTCTTCCGCCGGCGCGGCGCCGACACCGGGGAGCCGATGCACGACTTCACCGACCCCGACTGGAACACCCGCTTCCTCGGCGACCTCTACCAGGATCTGTCGGAGGAAGCGCGCAAGCGCTTTGCCCTGCTGCAGACGCCGGACTTCGTGGAGAAGTGGATCCTCTCCCGCACCCTCGACCCGGCGATCCGCGAGTTCGGGCATGAGCAGGTGCGGATGATCGATCCCACTTGTGGCAGCGGCCACTTCCTGCTGGGCGGCTTCGCCCGGCTGCTGGAGGAATGGCGGAGCCATGCGCCGGAGATGCCGCCGGCGGCGCAGGCACAGAACGCGCTGGCCGGGGTGGCCGGCGTGGACCTGAACCCCTTCGCCGTGGAGATCGCACGCTTCCGCCTGCTGGTGGCGGCGCTGAAGGCGGCGGGCGTGGAGCGTCTGGCGGCAGCACGGGGCTGTCTGAATTTCCGTGTGTGGCTTGGCATGATGGAACGAAAGGAGTTCCC
>JBMOJU010000552.1:0-2624 GCA_049315625.1 Paracraurococcus sp. | reverse complement strand
GTCGTAGACGGCGCGCTTCTCGGGGTCGCTGAGCACCTCGTAAGCCTCGGCGCACTCCTTGAACTTCGCCTCGGCGTCCGCGTTGCCCTGGTTCTGGTCCGGGTGCCACTTGATGGCGAGGCGCCGGTACGCGCGCTTGACCTCGTCGCCCGACGCGTCGCGCGCGATGCCGAGGACCTCGTAGTAGTCGAGCTGCGTGCTCATCGCGGTTCGTCCCGTCCTCGCCGGCGCCGCCCGCCGGAAGCACCCGAGGCCGGTGCGGCGCGGCGCATGCCGACCGCACCGGCCTCGGGATTCGGATCACACGATCAGGCCGTCGCGCCGGTCGCCGGCGGCGGGGTGTCGTCGTTGCGGATGATCGCGGTGGCGGTGGCGCGGGCGAGGGTGGCGCCGTAGACGGTGCCGAACGCCAGGGTGAAGGCCTCATCCGCCTCCAGGGCCGTGTCGCCGAGCACGGCAATGCTGACCGTCTTGCTGGTCTCCCCAGTGGCGAAGCTGATGGTGCCGCTGGCGGCGGTGTAGTCGCTGCCGGCCTTCGCCGTGCCGTCCTGGGTCGCCCAGGCGAGGCTGACCGGGCCGGCCGCCGCCTTGGACAGGGCCAGGGTGAAGACCGCGTTGCGGCTGCCGGAGTTGCCCTCGTCGAGTGCGATGTCGGCGACGCTTAGGCTCGGCAACACATCGTCATTGCGGATCGTCGCCGTTGCCGCGGCGCGGGCCAGCGTCGTCCCGGCGACGGAGGAGAGCGTGATCCCGAAGGTCTCGTCCGCCTCCACCAGTGTGTCGCCGTTGACCGCGATGTGGATCTGCTTGCTGGTCTCGCCGGCGGCGAAGCTCAGCGTGCCGCTGGCGGCGGCGTAGTCGCTGCCGGCCAGCGCCGTGCCGTCCTTGCTGGCCCAGGCCAGCGTGACCGGCGCGGTCGAGGCCTTCGAGAGGGTAACGGTGAAGACCGCGTCGGTGGTGCCGGCATTGCCCTCGAGCAGCGTGACGTCGGCGATCGAGACCGATGGCAGTTCGACCACCGGCGGCGTCGCCGTCCCGGCTGGGGCGCCGTTCACCAGGAAGCTCGCCGGCGCGCTGCCGGGGCCGGCGAGGAAGCCGAAGGTGACCGGCGCGCCAGCGGCTACGGCACCGTTCCACGCCGCGTTCGCGATCACGTAATGCGTCCCGACATGCGAGACGATGGTGGCATTCCAGATCTGGGTGATGGTGAAGCCGGCGTCGAATTCCAGCGTCCAACCGTTCAGCGCCTGGCCGAGCGGCGTGAGCGTGAGCGCGGCCTGCTTGCCGCTGCCCCAGTCGTTCACGACGGAAAAATCGACCTTGGTCGCCATCATGTCGCTCCCGCTTGCGCTGGCGCATAGGGGAACGGCGTTAGGCGAAATGCAATCTTCCCGGGCGGAAAGGCGGTTCAGTCACGCAAATTTCGCGGCTGGGTTGCGGGGTGGGGGCCGAAACCCGGGCCCCGCAGCCACCGCGTCAGGCCCGGCGGCCAACCTCGAAGCCTGCCGGACGCCGGTCCGCCGGTGCGGTAGCGGCCGCCACGGCGCGGCCGATCTCGCCGCGGGTCAGCCCGATATCCGCCAGGTCGCGGTCGCTCAACGCCGCGAACTCGGCGCGCAGCCGGGCGCGCTGAACCCAGCCGAACAGCGCATCACCCAGCCTGGCAAGGCGACGCCCCAGTCCGGCCTGATGCGCCTCGGCCGCGGCGATGCGCTGGGTGACGTCGCGCTCCTGCGCTGGGGTGGCGGGGATGAGATAGGCGGATTCCGCCAGGGTAAGACGGGCGTCCATGCTGTTGGTATCCCAGTAAATTCCTGCCGGGGAGGCCCGGCGCCGTGGGCGGCCGGTCGCCGCCTTCGCAAGTGCAACATAGGGTCGCGGCCGCGACGGTAGGCGCGCGAAGGCGGCAGCATGGGCATGCGTATTATGCATGGATTGCTGTGGATGAGCGCATTTTTGCTTCATCTTCACCGGCCTTTCGCCCGCCGACAAATCCGGCAAGACTCATCTCGCCCAGCAGGAGCCGCCCATGACGCCCGCCGAACGCCTCGCCGCCCTGCGCACTGCACTCCGGGACGCCCGGGTCGATGGCTTCCTGGTCCCGCGCGCGGATGAGCATCTGGGCGAATACGTCCCGCCCTCCGGCGAACGGCTGGCCTGGCTCACCGGCTTCACCGGCAGTGCCGGGGTTGCCCTCGTGCTCGACGACCGTGCTGCGCTCTTCACCGATGGCCGCTACACCACCCAGGCCCGGCAGCAGCTCGATCCCGCGCATTGGGAGTTGCGGCACATCACCGAACAGCCGGCGGTGGAATGGCTGCGGGAGCACGCGGCCGGCCGCCGCATCGGCTACGACCCCTGGCTGCACCCCGAGGCGGCGCTGACGCGACTGGCATCAGCGGGGGTGACGCTGGTGCCGCTGCGGCAAAACCCGCTGGATGCGGTCTGGGCCGACCGGCCCGCGCCGCCTTTGGCGCCGGCCGTGCCGCACGCGTTGGAGCATGCCGGTATGCTGGCAGCGGAGAAGCGTGGCGCGGCGGCCAAGGCCCTGCGCGAGGCCGGTGAGGACGCCGCCATCCTCGCCGACAGCCGGAAGTACCAGGCCCTGGTCTCCACGCAGCTGG
>JBMOJU010000146.1:0-11742 GCA_049315625.1 Paracraurococcus sp. | reverse complement strand
CTCGCCGCAAGGCCCTCAGCAAAAATTCGAACTTCCGGGATGGGCTCTGAGTCGGGCACCCGTCACGTGGCGAGTGCCAGACTCAGAAAAAGGAAGGGTGGGGCTTGGGGAGGGAATACTTTTCCCTCCCCAATCTTCCTCTACACCGCGCCGCAGGCCAGGAATTCCACCCCCATCCCCGCCAGCCGCCGCTTCGCCGCCTCGATCGTCGTCCCGCCCTCCGGCAGCGGCAGGCCGATCCCACGGCAGGCGTCGTCGATGATCGTCACCGCATACCCCAGCCGCGCAGCATCCTCGGCCGAGAAGGCGACGCAGTAGTCGGTGGCGAGGCCCGCCAGGAACACCCGCGTCACCCCGCGCTCGCGCAGCCAGCCATGCAGCCCGGTCGTCGTGGTCCGGTCGTTCTCGAAGAACGCCGAATAGCTGTCCACCGCCGGCCGGAAGCCCTTGCGCAACACCAACTCGATCCGCGCCTGGTCGAGCCCCGGGTGCAACTCGGCCTCGGCGGTCCCCTGCACGCCATGGTCGGGCCAGAGCGTCTGCGGGCCATAGGGCATCCCCACGCTCTCGAACGGCGCCCGCCCGGGATGCGCCGAGGCGAAGGAGGAATGCCCCGGCGGGTGCCAGTCCTGCGTGGCGAAGGCGCGCGCGCCGGGCAGGGCCAGCAGCCGGTTGATCACCGGCACCACCGCATCGCCCTCCGCCACCGCCAGCGCGCCGCCCGGCATGAAGGTGGGCTGCACGTCGATCAGCCCGAGCATGTCGGTGATGGGGTCGAAGGTCAGGGCGGGCATCGGCGGGCTCCGGCGTGGCGCGACGATGCTAGGGCGGGATGCGTTGCGGCGGAATCGCCGAGAACGCTGAATCCCGCGAAAAAACAACGGCTATGGCGGGATGCGTGAGCCAAGCCGAACGCATCCCGCCATAGCCGATCTTGCGAGCGCCTGCCCGTGGCGCGACGCTCCGGCCTTCGCAGGGGCCACCGCATGACCGCTCAGGATTGGCGCAGCCGCGCCGGCACCGTCTTCGCGCCGACCAAGCGCCCCGCCACCGGCGCGCGCGGCATGGTCGTCACCAACCACCCGCTCGCCTCCGCCGCGGGGGCGGAGATGCTGGCCGCCGGCGGCAACGCCATCGATGCCGGCGTCGCCGCGCTGTTTGCGCTGAGCGTGGTGGAGCCGATGATGGTCGGCCTGCTCGGCGGCGGCATGGCGCATCTGCGGCTGGCGGACGGCACGCATACGGTGCTCGACGGCCTGTCCACCGTGCCCGCCGCCGGGCGGGCGGACATGTACACCCCGGTCAGCCAGGACTGGCCGGCGGCGCTGGAGACGGTGGGGCGGGCCAATGCGGTGGGCGCGAGCTCCGTCGCCGTCCCCGGCAATTTGCTGGCCTGGTGCGCGGCGCTGGAACGGCATGGCTCGCTGCCACTGGCGGACGTGATGGCGCCCGCCATCCGCCTCGCCGCGCGCGGCTTCGCGGTCACGCCCTACCTGGCGGAATGCATCAGCGAAGCGGCGGCCGACCTCGCGCGCGACCCGGCGATCGCCGCGCTGCTGCTGCCCGGCGGCACGCCGATCCGTCCCGGCGCCAGGCTGGTCAACGGCGCGCTGGCCGAGACGCTGTCGACCATCGCAGCGGAAGGCCCGGGCGCGCTGCATGGCGGCGCGCTGGGCGGGTTGGTCGCGGCCGATATCGAACGGCGCGGCGGGATGCTGACCGCGGCCGATCTGCGCGACGCCCGTCTGGTGACGCGGGACGCGGTGCGCGGGACCTACCGCGGCATCGAGATCGTCGGGCCGCCGCCGCCGTCCTCGGGCGGGGTGCATGTCATCCAGATGCTGAACATCCTGGAAGGCTTCGACCTGCAGCATCTGGGCTACGGCACCGCCGCCACCTGCCACCTGATCGCCGAGGCGCTGAAGATCGCCTTCGCCGACCGTGCGGCGGCGACCGCCGACCCGGATTTCGTCGCCGTGCCGGTCGAGCGCCTGCTGTCCAAGGCCTATGCGGCGGAGCGCCGGGCGCGGATCGACCCGGCGCGGGCGCAGGCCTGGAGCGCCGGCGTCCCGGCGGCCGGGGAAAGCCCCAACACCACGCACCTGACCGTGGCCGATGCCGCGGGGAACATCCTGTGTGCCACCCACACCATCAACAGCCTGTTCGGCGCGCGCTTCCTGATCCCCGAACTGGGGCTGATCCCGAACAACTACATGGCGCTGTTCGACCCGCGCCCCGGCCATGCGCTGTCCATCGCGCCGGGCAAGCGCATCACCACCAGCCAGGCGCCACTGATCGCGCTGCGGGACGGCGCGCCGCTGGTGGCGCTCGGCCTGCCCGGCGGCCTGCGCATCTTCGGCAGCGCCATGCAGGCGCTGATCAACCTGATCGACCACGGGATGAGCCTGGCCGAGGCGGTGGAGGCGCCGCGCATCTGGACCCAGGGGCCGGGCGCGGCGGGGCCGCTGGAGATCGAGGGCTGCATCGGCACCGCGACACAGGCGGAGCTGCGGGCCAAGGGCCATGCGCTCACCGTGCTGCCGCATGTCGCCGGCGGGATGTGCGCCATCGGCTTCCACCCGGACGGGCTGCTGGAAGGGGCGGCGTGCTGGCGGGCCGACGGCACCGCGATCGGCCTCGGCGGCGGGCTGGCGCGGGACGGGGTGCGGTTCTGGCCGGATGCGGCGCAGCGGTCGTAACGCGGCAGGAAACACCCACAGGTTGCAGGCCCGGCTGGCCGATCCCGTGTCACCATGGTAGTTATCGTGGCCGCGTTGCGGCGTGCCGCCGGCCGGCCGGGACCGAGGCGCCACGGGCCACGTGCCGAGGATCGACCGCCCTTGCTGTTCACCGCTCCCTTGCGCGTCGCGCTCGGCTTTGCCCTGGCCGTCGCCTTCGGCTGGCTGTTCCTGTCGCTCTGGCGGCGGGACCGGACGCAGCCGGCGCTGGCCTTCTGGGCCGCGGCGCATGGCAGCTGGGCCGTGGCGGCGCTGCTGTTCGGCGCGGATGCGCTGCAGGCCGGCCCGCTCGGCCTCGGCGCGGCGAACATGATGAATGCGCTGGGCTACGGGCTGATCTGGGGCGGCGCGCGGCGCTTCGGCGGCCACCCCGGCGGCCCCTTCGGCATCGCCGCGGGGGCCGGCGCCATGCTGGTGCTGCTGCTGATGCCCGGCTTCATCGAAGCCGTGCCGGCCCGCGTCCTCGCCAGCGGCCTCATCATCCTGACCTACGACCTGGCCATCGCGCTGACCTTCCGCGCCGGGATGGCGCGGCAGCGTTTGCCGTCGCACCCGACGGTCATCGGACTGTTGCTGGCGCATGGGCTGGTCTTCGGCCTGCGCGCCCTGGGCGCGGGGCTCGAGCTGCTGGGCGCCGACCTGGCACCGCTGCTGCCGCCGGCGACCACGATCTCCGTCCTGCTGATCCTCAGCCTCGTCCTCACCGCGGCGATGACGGTGGCGCTGGTGGCGCTGGCGCGGGAACAGGCCGAGCTGGCCTCCAACGCCGTGCTGGTCGCGGCGCGCGACGCCGCGGCGGCGGCCAGCGCCGAGAAATCGCGCTTCCTGGCGCGGATGAGCCACGAGCTGCGCACCCCGCTGAACGGCGTGCTCGGCCTGGCGGAGGCGCTGGCGCGCGACCCGGCGCTGCCGCCGCCGCAACGGGAGCAGGCGGCGACGCTGGAACGCGCCGGGCGGCACCTGCTGGCGATCGTCAACGACGCGCTGGACCTGGCGCGGGTGGAGGCCGGCCGGCTGCAATGGGCGCCCGCCCCGGTCCGGCTGCGCCCCCTGCTCGAGGAGGCGCTGGAGCTGATCCAGCCCGCCGCGGCGGCGAAGCGGATCGGGCTGCGGCTGGACCCGGTGGCGCCGCTGCCGGAGGCGGTGCTGGCCGATGCGGTGCGGCTGCGGCAGATCCTGCTCAACCTGCTGGGCAATGCGGTGAAATTCACCCCGGCTGGCGGCAGCGTGGTGCTGCGCGTGGACCAGCCGGAGTTCGGCCGCATGCGCCTGGCGGTGAGCGACAGCGGCCCCGGCATCCCGGCGGCGCTGCGGCCGAAGCTGTTCGGCGAATTCGTCCAGGGCGAGGGGCAGGATGCCGCCGGGGCCGGCCTCGGCCTCGCGATCTCCGCCGCGCTGGCGCGTGGGATGGGCGGCACGCTGGACCATGCCCCGGGCCCGGACGGCTGCG
Organism: Paracraurococcus sp.; assembly: GCA_049315625.1. Classification (GTDB taxonomy): domain Bacteria; phylum Pseudomonadota; class Alphaproteobacteria; order Acetobacterales; family Acetobacteraceae; genus Paracraurococcus. The sequence continues at coordinate 7,554 of JBMOJU010000146.1, read as the reverse complement.
GCAGCGTCTTCACCGCGCTGCTGCCGCTGCCCGTGGCGGAGCCCCCTGCCCTGCCGGTTCTGGTGCCGGCGCCGGCGGCGGAGGCGCCGGCGCCGCGGCCACTGCGCCTGCTGGTGGTGGACGATGCCCGGGTGAACCGCCAGGTGGTGCGCGCCCTGCTGCGGCCGGAGGGGCATGAGGTGGTGGAGGCGGAGGACGGCCCCGCTGCCCTCGCCGCGCTGCAAGGCGGGCCGCTGCCGGATGCGGTGCTGATGGACGTGAACATGCCCGGCATGGATGGCTTCCAGGTGACCGAGGCGATCCGCGCGCTGGACGGGCCGGCGGCCCGCGTGCCGGTGATCGCGCTGACCGGCGACGCGATGCCGGAGGCGGTGGAGGCCGGCCGCGCCGCCGGGATGGACGGCCACCTGACCAAGCCGTTGCAACGGGCGGTGCTGCTGGCTGAGCTCGCCCGGGTGCTGCCCGGCCGCTGAGCGCGCCCGGCAAGGCGCTGGTTTGCGAGCCTCGGCGTCCGCCCGCCATTGGCCGTTCTGATGATGCTTGACCCTGTTGTCAGGTTTGCTTCCGGAGCATCGCCAGTCGCCTGGCGCGGGCGGGTCTGCGCGCACCGCCACCTTGCCGGGCCGCCGGCGTCACGGGGCCGGTCCTGCGTGGTATCGCCCCGGCTTGCGGTTCGATCGGCTTCGACGCGGCGTCTCGCCCATGGGCTGCTCTGGCCAGGCGCGCGCGGCTTCGGCGGCCCAACCGACTCGCTGGCCGCCATCACCGCGGGCCCGGCGGCCGCGGCGGACACCCGGCGCGGATCACGCCCGCCGCCTTGCGTTGCCTTGCCCATGGCTTGGCGGCAGCGATGGACCACGCGGCGACCGGGTGCCGGCCTCGACGCATCAACCTTCCGGGTTGCAGGATCGAACCCACAACATCACTATAAGTTGATAAACTGACCCATTGCACACGGTATGGATGAGTCCCGCCGGCCGGCATTCCCGTTGGCGTTTGGGATCACCGAATCGGATTGGCCCAACCCGTGCATTTCAACGCGCCTGCCCGCCTGACCTTTGCTTTTGCGCTGACCGCACTGATTGCCCTGCTGTTCCTGGCCCTGTGGCGGCGGGACAGGACCCAGCCGGCGCTGGCCTGGTGGGCGCTCGGGCACGGCTTTTGGGTTGCCGCGGTGGTGTTGCTCGGGCTGCGGGACATCATCCCGGGCTCGGTTTCCATCATGGCCGCCGGCGTCTGCGCCAATCTCGGCATCGCGGCACTCTGGACCGGGGCGCGGCAATTCGGCGGCGAGGCGCGCGGCCACCGCCTTGGCCTCTTGATCGCCGGGGCTGCATGGCCGCTCGCCAGCCTCACGGACGGCTTCTACGACTCGCCGGGCCTGCGGGTCGGGCTCGGCTCGCTGTTCATCATGCTGGGCAACGTGGCGATCGCCGTCGCCTTCATCCGCGGCATGCGGCGCGATCCCCTGCCATCCCACCGCGCCGTCATCGTGATGCCGCTGCTCCAGGCCGCGGTGCAGGCGTTTCGCATCATCGGCAGCCTGACGCTGCCGGTCGACAGCGCCGGCCAGAGCATGCCGGAAGCGGGATGGAACACCCTGCTGATCATCCTGTTTTTCGCGTTGCAGGTCGGCCAGGCGATCCTGCTGGTTTCGCTGGCGCTGGAGCGGTCTGAACGCGCCTCCAACGCCGTCCTCGCCGCCGCGCGCGACGCGGCCGACACGGCGAACGCGGCGAAATCCCGCTTCGTGGCCCGCATGAGCCACGAAATACGCACCCCACTGAACGGCGTCCTCGGCCTGGCGCAGGCGCTGGCGCACGACCCGGCGCTGCCGCCGCAACAGCAGGAGCAGGCGGCGACGCTGGAACGGGCCGGGCAGCACCTGCTGGCGATCGTCAATGATGCGCTGGACCTGGCGCAGGTCGAAGCCGGCCGGCTGCAATTGGCGCCCGCTCCGATCAGGTTGCGGACCCTGCTGGAGGAGACGCTGGAGCTGATCCAGCCCGCGGCGATCGCAAAGCGGATCCTGCTGTGGCTCGACCCGGCGGAGGCGCTGCCGGAGGCGGTACTCGCGGATGCGGTGCGGTTGCGGCAGGTTCTGCTGAATCTTCTTGGCAATGCGGTGAAGTTCACGCCGGTGGGCGGCGCGGTGACGCTGCGGGCGGATCGCTCGGCCTCCGGGATGCTGCGGCTCACGGTGACCGACACCGGCCCGGGCATCCCGCCGGGGCTGCGGCCGCGGCTGTTCGGCGATTTCGCCGCTGGCCCCCAGGCAGAAGCGGGCACCGGCCTTGGCCTGGCGATCTCCGCGGCCCTGGCCCATGCCATGGGCGGAACGCTGAGCCATGCACCGGGGCCGGCCGGGCGCGGCAGTGCCTTCACCGCCCTGCTGCCGCTGCACGCGGCCGAGCTACCGGCCCCGCCGCCGCCGTCGCCGTCGCGAGCCCCTGGGGCGCGCACGCTGCGGCTGCTGGTGGTGGATGATGTCAAGCTGAACCGGGAGGTGCTGCGCGACCTGCTGCAACCGGACGGCTATGTGGTGGAGGAGGCAGAAGATGGGTACGCCGCCATCGCCGCGCTGCGGACAGGACCGCTGCCCGATGCGGTGCTGATGGACGTCAACATGCCCGGGATGGACGGCTTCCAGGCAACCGAGGCGATCCGCGCACTGGAGGGGCCTGCGGCCCGCCTGCCGGTCATCGCGCTGACCGGCGACGCGATGCCGGAGGCGGTGGCGGCCGGGCAGGCCGCTGGCATGGACGGCTACCTGACCAAGCCGGTGCGGCACGTCGCACTGCTCCTGGAGCTGGAGCGGGTGCTGCGCGGCCGCTGACCATCCCTGGCATGGAGCATGCTAGCCTTCCGGCCCACCCCCGGCACGGAGCCCGCGCATGCCCAAGCCCTTCCATCTCGGCTGGTTCCTGCAGGGCTCCTCCGTCCAGGCCTGGGGCGAGCCCTGGACCGGCGCCATCGGCCGCGACTGGATGCGGCCCGACCTGTTCTGCGACATGGCGCGGATGCTGGAAGCCGCCCGCTTCGACTACATCCTGATCGAGGACAGCTCCTATGTCGGCGAAAGCTATGGCGGCTCGACCGAGATCTACCTGAAGCATGGCCTCGCGGTGCCGCGGCAGGACCCGGCGATCACCGCGACCTTGATGGCCGCGGCCACGCAGCGGATCGGCATCGTGCCGACCTTCGCCACCTTCACCCACCCGCCCTATTTGCTGGCGCGGATGGTCGCCTCGCTGGACCAGATCTCGGCCGGGCGGATCGGCTGGAACATGGTGACCGGAAGTTCCGACGTGGCGGCGCGCAACTACGGCCTGCCGGCGCTGCCGGAACACGACCTGCGCTACGACATGGCCGACGAGTACATGCAGGTGGTCAACGGCCTGTGGGACAGCTGGGAGCCGGGGGCGATCACCGCGGATGCCGAGACCGGCGTGCTGGTGGACCACACCAAGGTGCATGCGGTGGATTTCGAGGGCCGCTGGTTCCGCACCCATGGGCCGCTGAATTCCGGCCCCTGCCCGCAGGGCCGGCCGGTGATCGCCCAGGCCGGCGGCAGCCCGCGCGGCCGGCAATTCGCCAGCGCGAATGCCGATACCATCGTCGCCATGATCAAGGGCACGGCGGGCATGAAGGCCTACCGCGACGACGTCCGCGCCCGCGCCGCGGCGCAGGGGCGCGACCCGGACCGGGTGAAGGTGCTGTACCTGGTCAACCCGCTGCTGGCCGAGACCAATGCCGAGGCCGAGGCGCGGCGCGACGCGCGGCGGGCGCGGGCCGAGGCCGCGGTGCCGCAATTGCTGGCCTTCTTCGGCAAGATCACCAACATCGATTTCGGCCGCTTCGACCTCGACACCCCGGTCGACCAGCTGGTGCTGCACACCAACGGCCACCAGCAGTCGCTGGAGGATTTCAAGCGTGTCGCCGGCAAGAAATCGCTGCGCGACGCCATGCTGAGCTACCGCGGCACGTCGGGGTCGATCGAGCTGGTGGGGACGCCGGATGCGGTGGCCGGGCAGATGGCGGAGGCGATGCAGGAGGTCGGCGGCGACGGCTTCCTGTTCAGCATGAACGACGTCAGCCGCCGCACCGTGGCGGAGGTGGCGGACGGGCTGGTGCCGGCCTTGCAGCGGCGCGGGCTGGTGCGGCGCGAATACGCGCATGCGCAGTTCCGCGACAACCTGCTGGAGTTCTGATCGGGGCAGGGACAAACGGGCGCCGCATCCGGCGGCGACCCGCGCCGGCCCCGGGGGCGACGACACGGCTACCATCCCGCGCGATCCGGCGACCGTTGCCAAATCGGTCGTTGCCATGCTTCCGTCGGGCGTCGGATGCGGCAGATCACCGGGGAACGACGCCATGTGCCTTGCCTGCAGCCCTTTGGGCAGCGTCCTGCATGCGCCGCCCGCCGCCTCCCGCCGCGGCGTGCTGGGGCGCCTCGCGCTCGGCGCCGGTGCCGCCGGCTTCGGCAGCCTGTTGCGCTGCGCCGCGGCGCAGTCGCCGCCCGCCCCCGGCGGCGGCGCCGACCTGATCTACAGCGGCGGCCCGATCGTCACCGTCGACGATGCGCAGCCCTCGGCCGAGGCCGTGGCGGTCCGTGGCGGGCGCATCCTGGCCGTCGGCACGCGCCGGCAGGTGGAGGCGACCCGCGGGCCGGGGACGCGGATGGTGAACCTCGAAGGCCGCACCATGCTGCCGGGCTTCGTCGATCCGCATGGGCATGTCATGATGGTCGGCCTGCAGGCGGTCGGCGCCAACATGCTGCCCGCCCCGGATGGCGAGGCCAACGACATCGCCGCCGTCATCCGCATCCTGCGGGAATGGGTGCAGCGCAATGAATCCGCCGTGCGGCGCTACAATCTGATCTTCGGCTTCGGCTACGACGACAGCCAGCTGCGCGAGCGGCGCCACCCCACGCGCGAGGATCTCGACCAGGTCTCGACCGAGATCCCGGTGCTGATCATCCATACGTCGAGCCACCTGGCGGCAGCGAATTCCAAGGCGCTGGAGGTCGCGGGCATCACCGCGGCCACGCCCGACCCGCTGGGGGGCGTGTTCCGCCGCCGCGCCGGATCGCGCGAGCCCAACGGCGTGATGGAGGAGAATGCGCTGCTCGTCGGCGCGGGGCCTCTGCTCGGCCGGCTGGACGAGGCGGCCTGGCTGTCGATGATCAAGGCGGGCTCGGAGTTCTACGCCTCCTTCGGCTACACCACCGCCCAGGAAGGCCGCGCCATGGGCCCGGCCATCGCGCAACTGACCCAGGCGGCGGGTCGTGGCCTGCTGCCGATCGACGTCGTCGCCTATCCCGACATCCTCGGCGCGGCGGACCAGCTCGGCGGCGCGCTGCATGGCGCGACCTACCGCAACCGGCTGCGCATCGGCGGTGCCAAGATCTCGCTCGACGGCTCCCCGCAGGGCAAGACGGCCTGGCTGACGCGCCCCTACCTCGTGCCGCCCGCCGGCGCGGCGGCGGATTACCGCGGCCTGCAGACGGCGCCGACCGAGGCGACGATCGAGGCCTTCTCCCGCTGCTTCGAGCGCAACTGGCAGATCATAGCGCATGCCAATGGCGATGCCGCGATCGACCTGATGATCGAAGCGGTGCGGGAGGCGACGCGGCGGCACGGCCCCGGCGACCGCCGCCCCGTGCTGATCCACGGCCAGACGCTGCGGGCGGACCAGGTGGACGAGGTGCGCGCGCTCGGCATCTTCCCGGCGCTGTTCCCGATGCACACCTTCTACTGGGGCGACTGGCACCGCGATTCCGTCCTGGGGCCTGAGCGGGCGGAGAACATCTCGCCGACCGGCTGGCTGATGAGCCGGGGGATGATGTTCACCTCCCACCACGATGCGCCGGTGGCACGGCCGGATGCGATGCGGGTGCTGAGCGCGACGGTGACGCGCCGCTCGCGCTCGGGCGACATCCTCGGACCGCAGCACCGGGTGCCGGTCGCCACCGCGCTGAAGGCGATGACGCTGTGGGCGGCGCACCAGCATTTCGAGGAGGCGACGAAGGGCTCCGTCGCGGTGGGTAAGCTGGCCGACTTCGTCGTGCTGTCGGACAACCCGCTGACGGTGGACCCGGAGACGCTCGCCGGGTTGAAGGTGGTCGAGACGATCAAGGAGGGCGTGAGCGTCTACCGCGCCTGAGCGGCGACACAAGGCCGTAGCCGGGGGCTTGCCGGCCGCGCCTGCTCCGGCCATGACGGGGCCAAGCTTCGGAGGAAACGAACATGGCCCCGCGCATCCTGATGATGGAAAACCCGCTCAGCGCGAACGATATCGCGCGCGAGCTGGCCCCCGCCGGCATGGAGCTGGTGGTGGCGCCGCTCGGCAGCCCAGCCTTCGAGGCCGCCCTGCCTGGCGCCGACTTCCTGGTCGGCTTCGGCAACCGCACGGTCAACGCCGATTTCTACAAGCGGGCGCCGAAACTCAAGCTCATGCAGCTGCTCTCGGCCGGCTACGACACGGTGGACATCGAGGCCGCGCGCGGCGCCGGCATCCCCGTCTGCAACAACGGCGGCGCCAATTCCACGGCGGTGTCGGAGCACGCGATCCTGCTGATGATGGCGGTCGCCCGCCGCCTGGTCTGGCAGCATGAAAGCGTCGCCGCCGGCCGCTGGCGCGGCAACGACCTGGCCGGCACCAAGCTGTACGAGCTGCGCGACAAGACGCTCGGCATCATCGGGCTGGGCGCCATCGGCAAGAAGGTGGCGCGGCTGGCCAATGCCTTCGGCATGAAGGTGCACTACTACGACATCCGGCGCGTCTCGGAAGCGGAGGAGGACGCGCTGAGCGTCCGCTTCAAGCTGATGGGCGAGATCCTGCGCAACGCCGACATCGTGTCCCTGCACGTGCCGCTGACGCCGGCTTCGAAGCACATGATCGGCGCGGCGGAGATCGCGCAGATGAAGCCGACCGCCTACCTGATCAACACCTGCCGCGGCCCGGTGATCGACGAGACGGCGCTGATCGCGGCGCTGACCGAGGGCAGCATCGCCGGCGCCGGCCTGGATGTGTTCGACCAGGAGCCGCCGCCGGCCGACAACCCGCTGTTCCGGCTGAAGAACGTGGTGCTGACGCCGCATTTCGCAGGTCCCACCTGGGACAACCAGCAGGCGCGGTTCCGGAACGCGTTCGATAATTGCCAGCGGGTGGCGCGGGGCGAGAAGCCGCTGTGGGTGATCCCGGAACTGGCGGAGTAGAAGAAGGATCGGGGAGGGGAAAGTATTCCCTCCCCGTTGGACGCACGCGTCCAACCCCACCTTTGCTTTTTCTGGGTCGGCATTCGCCGCGCGACGGGTGCCGACTCATAAAAGTAGAGGTGGCGCACGGGGAGGATATACCCTGTTCTCCCGAGGACCCGAAAATCCTTGGGCAAGATGACACGGAAGTTGTCTGAAACCGCATCGCAGTGGACGTGCCATTTGCGCGGCACCTCGTCGCGCAGAAACGTCAGGATGGCTTGGCTGACGTCGGCGAAGGTCGGGTGACATCGGCTATGGGTGATGTGCTTGTGAATCAGGGCCCAGAGCCGCT
>JBMOJU010000551.1:0-2627 GCA_049315625.1 Paracraurococcus sp. | reverse complement strand
CCGGCCCGCATGCCGTCATCGCCCAGAACGGCATCACGCTGACCAACGGCAGCGGTGGCAGCATCACCGGCAATACCATCACCGGCATCGGCTACTCGGGGATTACCGGCGACCAGGCCACTGGCATCATCGTCTATGACAGCACCGCCGGCCTCTCGATCACCGGCAACACGCTCAGCGGCACCAGCACCGGCGCAACCGGCGGCGACATCGGCATCTTTGTCTACCGCTCCGGCAACGTCGCCGCTTCGGGCAACACGCTGACCGACTTCGACCACGCGGTGTTCGAGACCAGCGACGCCACACCGGCGATCACCGGCAGCAACGCGCTGACCGCCAACACCTTCACCGACGACGTCATCAACTATGGCTTCTACCCGGATGCGGCGCAGACCACCGCGGCCAACCCGGGCAACACCGCGGGGAACGACGACCTGTTCGGTGGTGCCGGCAACGACAGCCTCTCTGGCGGTGCAGGCGATGACAGCCTGACCGGCGAGGCCGGGGCAGACAGCCTGACGGGCGGCGCCGGCGCCGATAGCATCGATGGCGGCGCCGGCGCCGATACCGCCCTCGGCGGTGCCGAGGCCGACACCATCCTCGGCGCGGCCGGCACCGACAGCATCGACGGCGGCGCCGGTGCGGACAGCCTCGGCGGCGGCAGCGAGAACGACACTATCCTCGGCGGCACCGGCGACGACGTGATCGACGGCGGCGTCGGCACCGACACCGCCAGCTTCGGCGTGGCGATCGCCACGGCCGACATCACCTCCTCCGCCACCACGTGGTCGGTCGCGGCCGGCCCCGAAGGCACCGACACCCTCACCAACGTGGAGATCATCCAGGGCACCGGCACGGCCAAGACCCTGCTCGTCGGCCATGGCGGCTTCGCCACCATCCAGGCGGCGGTCGATGCTGCCAGCGCGGGCGACACCGTCCTGGTCGCCGCCGGCACCTATGCCGAATGGGTCGCTGTCAATAAGCTCATCACCCTGATCGGCGCCGGCGCGAGCACCATCGTCACTGGCCAGGTTAGCATCACCGCCTCGGGCACCGATGCCACCGACCGCCTGCTGATCAAGGATATCCTGATTGACCGCGTCAGCGGTACCGGCCTCTCGATCAACGGCGCGCACATCACGCTCGACAATGTCGACGTCCAGACCGCGGGCTACGGCATCAACCTCGGCACCTCCGAGGACATCATCATCGACAACGTCGATGTCACGCTGAAGGACTTCGCCTCCGGCTCGGTCGGTCTGAAGATTTCCGCTAGCGCCGACGTCAACGGCCTGACGGTAACCGACGGCAGCTTCACCGGCGGCCGCTTCGGCTTCTACTTCGCCAACGACACCGCCGGCACCGACACGGTGCGCGACGCTACCTTCAGCGGCCTCACCTTCAACGGCCAGAGCACCGGCACGACCAGCACCACCACAGGCGGCAACCAGTCCCGCGCCGTGTACATTGAGAAGCTGACGGATGCATCCTTCAGCGACATCACCATCAATGCGCCGGATGTCGCCGCCAACGGCCTGCGCGGCATCAACCTGAACCTGAAGAACCTGAACGATGCCGACACTCCGGCGACCGGCGGGATCAGCTTCGACGGCATCACCTTCAGCGGCTTCGACACCAAGCAGAGCGACCTGACCCAGTACGTCCCGCTCTTCGTCGTCGCCGGCAACACCACGGTCCTCAGCGGCATTACGGTCAATGACCTGACCGCGGCGAAATCCGCCTCGGCGACCGGGTCGGGCGCCGTGGTGTTCGACACCTTCAGCAATGTCGGCATCGGCGACGTGACGCTGACCAACAGCACGCTCATCGGCGTGGTGAGCCTGCAGACCTCGGCCTATACCTCGATCACCGGCAACACCATCACCGGCGACCTTCGGCTGACGGTGGTGGACCAGCCGGCCTCGACCGGCAACGCGCTCGACGGCAACACCGTCAGCGGCCAGATCACCTTCTTCGACTATCGCGATGTCACGCTGCCGACCGGCGCGGAGGACCTCAGCTTCCTCAACGTCTCGCCCTACGCCACGCTGGCGGTGAGCGGCACCGGCAACAAGCTGGCCAACGTCATCACCGGCAATGACGGCGCCAACACCCTGAGCGGCCTGGGCGGCGACGACACCATCTCCGGCCTGCTGCGCGATGACAGCTTGGCTGGCGGCGATGGCGCCGACAGCCTCGACGGCGGCGCCGGCAACGACGTGGCCGACGGTGGCGAGGGTGCCGATGTCGTGCTCGGTGGCACCGGTACCGACAGCCTGCTCGGCGGTGCCGGGACGGACAGCCTCGACGGTGGCGACGGCAACGACAGCATCCTCGGCGGTGCCGAGGCCGATACCATCCTGGGCAGCGCCGGCGCCGACAGCCTCGATGGCGGTGACGGGGCCGACAGCATCGACGGTGGCACCGAGGCCGACACCATCCTCGGCGGCGCCGACGACGACACCATCCTGGGCAGCGCCGGCGCCGACAGCCTGGCAGGCGGCAACGGGACCGACAGCCTGATTGGCGGCACCGAGGCCGACACCATCCTCGGCGGCGCCGGGGACGACGCGATCGACGGCGGCGATGGCGTCGATACCGCAGTCCTCGCGGACACCACCCTCGCG
>JBMOJU010000550.1:0-2634 GCA_049315625.1 Paracraurococcus sp. | reverse complement strand
GGCCCGGCAAACAAGTCGATGCCGACGCGGCCGTATAATTGCCGCTTCGCCTCGGCGACATAGGCATTGCCAGGCCCGACCAGCATGTCGACCGCGGCGATGCTCTCCGTCCCCAGCGCCATGGCGCCCACCGCCTGCACGCCGCCCAAACAATAGATCACGTCGGCGCCAGCCAGATGCTGCGCCGCGACGATCGCCGGCGCCGGCTTCCCCTCGAAGGGCGGGGCGCAGGTAACGATGCGCGGCACGCCGGCGACCTTGGCGGTGACCACCGACATATGCGCCGAGGCCAGCAGCGGGTACTTGCCGCCCGGTACATAGCAGCCAACCGAGTTGACCGGCAGGTTCTTGTGCCCCAGCACCACGCCCGGCAGCGTCTCGACCTCGATATCCCGCAGCGCCGCCTTCTGATGTTCGGCGAAGTTGCGCACCTGCGCCTGGGCGAAGCGGATATCCTCCAGGTCCTGGCCGGTGAGCTGATCGAGGCAGGCCTGGATCTCGGCATCGGTCAGCCGGTAATCGGCGCGGTCCCATTTGTCGAACTTCACCGACATCTCGCGCACCGCCGCGTCGCCGCGCGCGGCGATATCGGCCAGCAGCCCCTCGACGATGCCGCGCACCTTGGTGTCCGCATCGGCCTTGTCGGCGGCGGAAATGCTCGTCTTCAACCAGCGTGCCACGAATCCTGTCCCCTTACTCGGCGGTCCAGCCGCCATCCACCAGCATCGCCGACCCGGTCATCAGCGCCGAAGCGTCCGACGCCAGGAACACCACCGCGCCCATCAGATCGGTCACCTGCCCCAGCCGCCCCAGCTTGATCTTGGTCAGCACCCACGCCTTGAACGCCGCATTCTCGAAGAAGGGTTTCGTCAGCGGTGTCTCGATGAAGGTGGGCCCGATCGTGTTCGCCCGGATGCCGAAGGGCGCCAGGTCGATCGCCATCGCCTTGGTCCAGCCCTCCATCGCCCATTTGCTGGCACAATAGACCCCGCGATTCGGCCCGCCGACATGCCCCATCTGCGAGGAGATGTTGATGATCGACCCGCGCACGCCCTCCGCCATCATCCGCTGCGCCACGGCTTGCGCCGCGAAGAAGCAGCCGCGCGTGTTCAGCCCCATGATGGCGTCGTAATCCTCGACGCTCACCTGGTCGAACCGCGCCGGCCGGTTGGTGCCGGCATTGTTGACGAAGGCGTGGTAGGCCGGCCGCGCGGCGATCGCCGCCTGCAGCGCCGGCACGTCGGCGACATCCGCCACCAGCGTATCGGCCGTTCCGCCGGCCTCGACGATCGCCGCCGCCGCGGCCTCGATCTCGTCGCGGCTGCGGGCGACCAGGGTCACCGCCGCGCCGGCGCCGGCCAGCGCCGCCGCGGCGGCCAGGCCGATCCCCCGCCCCGCCCCGGTGACCAGGGCGCGGCGGCCATCCAGGCGGAAGCTCGGCGTTTCGGGCAGGGCGATGGGCTGGGTCATGCGCGGCAGGCTACACGGCCCGGCGGTGCGGTCCAGGGCTTGCGGCGCCAGGGCGTCCCGCCGAAACTAACAGCAAAGCATCACCGGGAGGATATCCATGTTCCGCACCGCCGCGGCCGCGCTGCTGGCCGCCTGCATCGCCCTGCCGGCCGCCGCCCAGACCAAATGGGTCATGGCCACCGCCTATGCCGATGCCAATTTCCACACCCGCAACCTGCGCGAATTCATCGCCGATGCGGAAGCCGGCGCCGGCGGCAAGCTGCAGATCCAGCTCCACACCAACGCCTCGCTCCTGCCCATGCCGCAGATCAAGCGCGCGGTGCAGAGCGGCCAGGTGCAGATGGGCGAGATCCTGCTCTCCGTCTTCGGCGCCGAGGACCCCTTCTTCGAGGTCGACAGCGTCCCCTTCCTGGCCGAGGACTGGGCCGCTTCCGCCGCGCTGATGACGGCGAGCGAGCCGCCGATCCGCGCCCGCATGCAGCGCCAGGGGCTGGAGCCGCTGTACTGGGTGAACTGGCCGAGCCAGGGCTTCTACACCCGCACGCCGCTGACCTCGCTCGAGGAACTACGCGGCGCCAAGCTGCGCACCTACAACGCCATCACGGTCCGCATGGCCGAACTCATGGGCGCGGTCCCGGTCACGGTGCAGGTGGCGGAACTGGCCCAGGCCTTCGCCACCAACATCATCGGCGCCATGTTCACCTCGGCCCAGACCGGCGTCGATTCCAGCGCCTGGGACTATGCCCGCGTCTTCACCGATGTCGGCGGCATGCGCGCCCGCAACGTCATCATCGTCAATGCCCGCGCCATGGCGGCGCTGGACGAGCCGAGCCGGGAGGCGCTGCGCGCCGCCGCCGGCCGCGCCGCCACCCGTGGCCTGGCGATGGCGCAGGAGGCCGAGAAGACCACCGCCGCGCGGCTGGCGGAAAAGGGCATGGTCGTCGCCGCGCCCTCCGCCGCGCTGATGGCGCAGCTCCGCGACGTCGGCGCGAAGCAGGTGCAGGACTGGGTCGCCAAGGCCGGCCCGGACGGCCAGCAGATGCTGGACCGCTACCGCGCGGCGCTGCCGAAGTGACACGCTGCGCCTGAGCCGCCCATACTGCGTCGCAGCAGACAATGGGGGCGGCGATGGCGGAGAAGGTGGTGGTGGTCACCGGCGCGCAG
>JBMOJU010000549.1:0-2642 GCA_049315625.1 Paracraurococcus sp. | reverse complement strand
CTTCAGCCTCGGCATCGTACCCTGGGGCACCGGCCTGCCGACCGTGGTGGCCGGCACCGGTGCGACGCGGCGCAGCGACAAGGCGACGCCGAGCTACACCGCCGCGCGCCGCTACGCCCCGCTGGCGATCTTCCAGCTCGGCGCGGAGTTCATCGTCTCCGGCGTCACGCAGTAGCGGCCGATGCGACCCATCATCATCGCCGCCATCGCGGCGCCGCCGAATGGCAGCAGTGGTGGCGGCGGCGTCACCCTCGGGGCGCTGGCGCTGTCCGCCGCCATCTTCGTCGCCGGTGACGCCGCCGGCACCGACATCGGCACGGTGCTGGGCTCGACGGCCGGCAGCAGCCTGGCGCTGCTGGCGCCGACCGACGCGACCCTCGCCCTGGCGGCCGGCGTGCTGAAGGTCGGCGCCGCGGCATCGGCGGCCGGCACGATCAACCTGACCATCCGCGAGACCGCCGCCGACGGCGTGACGACGCGCGACAACGCGCTGCTGGTCACCGTCGACCAGACCTATGCCGCCGAGGACTACTTCGCAGGGGATTACGCCGTATGAGCACGGATATCGTCACGCGCGCCGGCAAGGGCGCCCGGCTGACCAATGCGGAACTCGACGCCAACTTCACGAACCTGCAGGCGACGGCGGATGGGGCGGCGGCGGCCGTTGCGCAGCGTGCGCCGCTGGCCAGCCCGGCCCTGACCGGTACGCCGACGGTGCCGAACGCCGCCGCCGGTACCAACACCGCGCAGGCGGCCAACACCGCCTTCGTGCAGGCGGCCATCACCGCGCTGGTCGGCGGCGCCGGCACCGGGCTGGACACGCTGGGCGAGATCGCCGCCGCCATCAACAACGATGCGGCCTTCTACAGCACCGTCGCCACCGCGCTGGCGGCGAGGGCGGCGCTGGCCGGAGCGCGCTTCACCGGCCGCATCTCGGTCGCGCCGGTCACGCTGAACGGCGGCACCGCCTATGCCGCGGGCAGCACGGTCGCCACCGATGCGTCGCTGGGCAACGAGTTCCGCCTGACACTGGCCGGCAATGCCACGCTGGCGATCCCGACGAACCTGGCCGACGGCCAGCGGGGCGAGCACGTGATCACGCAGAACGGCACCGGCGGCTGGACGCTGACCTGGGCCAGCGGCTGGAAGTTTGCCGGCCGCACCGCCCCGACGCTCTCCTCCGCCGCCAATGCGCGCGACCGCCTGACCTGGTCGGTCAATGCCGACGGCACCATCGATGCCGCGCTGGTCAAGGATTTCGGCTGATGGCAGAGCTTCCGAGCTTCCTCTGGGCGCAGCCGGCGGCGGCCGTCGCGCCCTACCTGCTGGACTTCGCCGCCGGCAGCTACAGCGGCCCGGCCGGCAGCATCGCGGATCCGGTCGCCGCCGGCCTGCTGAGCGTGTCCCGCGCCAGCCCGGCCACCGCGCGCCGGGCCGATGGCAGCTACGCGCAATTCACCGCCAACCAGCCGCGCGTCACCGATCTCGGGCTCTGGCTCGGCGCGGCGCGGACCAACTACGTCAACGCCAAGTTCGATGGCGGCGCGGTCGGGCGCGCCCCGGCAATCACCCCGGTGCTGTCCGGCGGCGTCGTCACCGGATTCACCGTCACCGATGCCGGCGCGCTGCTGGTGACGCCAACCGGTGGCGTGACCGGAAACCTCACCGTGCTGTTCACCGGTGGCGGCGGCAGCGGCGCCGCGGCGACGGTGGCGATCTCGAATGGCGTGCTCACCGGCGGTTTCACCATCTCTGCCGGCGGCAGCGGCTACACCTCGGCGCCGGCGGCAAAGCCGTTGTGCTGCGTCGGCACGCTGCCGGCGGGCATGGCGATGTCATCCATGCCGGCCGGCATCCTGTGGACCGTGGTGGATGCCGGCACCGTCACCGATGCGCCGACCGGCCTGCCGCGGCTGCGCCTGAAAATCGACGGCACCGCGCAGGCGACGCAGACCGGCGTGGCGCTGTCGCTTTCGCCGACCGGCAGCACCACCGGCACCGCGCCGGCCAAGGGTGCCACGACCACCACCGGGACCGATGGCGACGTCTGGAGCGGCTCGGCGCATGTCACGCCGACGGTGCTGACCGGCAGCCTGCCGGCCAACCTGAAGCTCACCGTGGTGGCCTACAATGGCGGCAGCGGTCCCGGCATCTCGGTCGCGCAGAAGCCGTGGATCGACGCAACCACCACGGGCAGCGCGGCGAACACCACGGGGCACGAGGCAGCGATCGCGGCAGGCAGCACCACCGCGACGCGGCTGGAAACCCTGCCGATCTACCTGAGCAACCCCTCCACCGGCGTGGCGCTGCGCATCCTGGCGGATTTCGTATCCGGGACCACCTACGGCTACACGCTGGACATCGTCGCGCCGCAACTGGAAAAGCTGCCCGATATCCAGGCGCGGCCGTCGCCGCCGATCCTCGCCGGGCGCGCTGTCTCCACCGCCAGCGCGGCGGCGTCCGGCACCACTCTCCCGGTGGCCGATGCCTCCGGCATGTCGGTCGGGCAGGTGCTGTCGGGCAGCGGCATCCCGGCCGGCGTCACCATCGCCAGCAAATCCGGCAACACGCTGACGACCTCCGCGGCCACCACGGTGGCCAGCGGTGCCTCCGTCACCGCCATCGGCCTGACCTGCCAGCAG
>JBMOJU010000145.1:0-11839 GCA_049315625.1 Paracraurococcus sp. | reverse complement strand
GCCCGCCGCCCCGCCGCTCGGCACCGTGCTGCGCCGGGTCCTGACGCTCGCCGCGCCGACCACGCTGGTCGCCGCCGTGCAGGCGCTCTGCCAGCTGGTCGAGCCCTGGCTGGCGGCGCGGCAGGGCACCGCCTCGCTCGCCGGCTGGGCGGTGGTGCTGCCCTTCGCCCTGCTGCTGCAGCAGATGTCGACCGGTGCCATGGGCGGCGGCGTGGTCTCCGCCATCGCCCGGGCGCTGGGGGCGAAGCGGCAGGCGGAAGCCGCGGCGCTGGTGATCCATGCCGTGGTCATCGCGCTCGGCTTCGGCCTGGTCTTCGCGGTGCTGCTGGCCGGCTTCCCGCGGCAGATCCTCGGCCTGATCGGCGGGGCGGAGGCCGCGGCGGCGGCCTCGGCGTATTGTGCCTGGCTGTTCGGCGCGGGCGCCATCCCGGCCTGGCTGGCGAATACCCTGGCCTCGGTGCTGCGTGGCGGCGGGCGGCATGCGCTGGCGTCGCGCGTGTTGCTGGTGGCCTGGCTCTGCTACCCGCCGCTCGCCTGGGCGCTGATGGAACCGGCCGGGCTCGGCCTGGCCGGGGCCGGCATCGCCTTCGCCGTGGTGATGGCGGCGGCCACGGCCGGCATGGCGGCGGTGGTGCTGGCCGGCGGGGCGGGGTTCAAGCCGACCCTGCGGGTCAGCCTGCAGCGGGCGCTGTTCGGGCGGATACTCTCGGTCGGGCTGGTCGCCTGCATCATGGCGACCATCGCCAACCTCACCACCATCCTGGTCACCGCGCGGAGCGCGGCGCACGGCGCCGCGGCGGTCGCCGCCTATGGCGTTTCCGCCCAGCTGGAATTCCTGATGGTGCCGCTGGCCTTCGGCGTGGGGTCGGCGCTGACGGCGCTGGTCGGCCGCGCGGTCGGCGCGGGGGATTGGGCGACGGCGCGCCGCACCGCCTGGGCCGGGGCGCTGATGGCGCTCGGCGTGACCGCGTCGGTCGGGCTGGCGGTGGCGATCTTCCCCGGCGCCACGGCGCGCGCCTTCAGCGGCGACCCGGCGGTGGTGGCGATCGCCACCCAGGCGCTTTCGATCATCGGCTGGGCGCTGCCGGGCTTCGGCGTCGGCATGGCGCTGTACTTCGCTTCGATGGGGGCGGGGCGGATGCGCTGGCCGGCGGTGGCTGCCGTCTCCCGCATCGTGCTGGCGGTCGGCGGCGGCTGGGTACTGGGGGATTGGCTGGGCTTCGGCCTGGCCGGCCAATTCGTCGCGGTGGCGCTCGGCATCTCCGCCTACGGGCTGGTCACCGCAGCCTCGGTGCGCCCGGGCGTCTGGTCGGGCTGACCGGCGCAATTCAAACCTTGGTTTCTGGCGGGGGGCAATATGATCTATCGGGGGTGACGACCGCCGCGGAGCAGCCATGTCCGACCATGCCACCCAGATCCATCCCCCCCGCCCGGGCGAGCCGGCGCCGTGGTTCCTGGCCGCCACCACGGCCAATCCGGAATACGCCTTCGCCAGCGTCGCCGGCCGCTACATCCTGCTGCTGTTCGTCGGGGCGGCGGGCGGCGCTGCGGCAGCGGCGGCGGCAACCGCCATGCGGGCGCTCTGCACCGACGGCCTGCTGGATGACAGGAACCAGTGTGCCTTCCTGGTGACGCTGGGGCCGCTGGCGCCGGACCGGCCCAAGGATGTCATCCCGGGCCTGCGGCTCCTGGCCGATGCCGCCGGCGACGCCTACCGTGCCTATGGCCTGCTGCGGCCCGCCCCGCAGGGCGGCGCGCCCTTGATCGGGCTGGGCGCCTTCCTGCTCGACCCGCAATTGCGGGTGATGGCCGCCTGCCCGCTGGAACGGACTGGCGAGCTGGTGGCCCAGATGCGCCGACTTCCGCCGCCGGACCGGCATGCCGGACAGGAAACGCCCGCCCCGGTGCTGCTGCTGCCGCGGGTGTTCGAGTCGGAGTTGTGCCGGATGCTGATCGACTATTACGGCACGGCGGGCGCCGCGGACAGCGGCACCATGGTGCTGCGCGACGGCAAGACGGTTGGGGTCTACGACTACGGTCAGAAGCGGCGCTTCGACTGCCACATCACGGACGAGAACCTGCAGGCGACCATCCGCGGCCGCGTCTCGCGCCGGCTGGCGCCAGAGATCCAGAAGATCTTCCAGTTCGAGGTGACCCGGATCGAGCGCTACATCATCGCCTGCTACGATGCGGCGACGCGCGGACATTTCGCCGCCCACCGCGACAATACGACGCCGGGCACGGCGCATCGCCGCTTCGCCGTGACCATCAACCTGAACGATGATTTCGACGGCGGCGACCTCCGCTTCCCGGAGTTCGGTTCGCGCTGCTACCGGGCGCCGCCCGGCGGCGCCGTGGTGTTTTCCTGCTCCCTGCTGCATGAGGCGACGGCGGTGACGCGCGGCACGCGCTACGCCGTGCTGCCTTTCCTGTATGACGACGCCGCGGCCAAGATCCGGGAGGCGAACATGGCCACGCTGGCGCCGCCGCCACCCCTCCCCGGCGGCGCCGCGCGGGGCTAGCCTGGGCGCCAATCGCCCCGAGGATCGCCCCACCATGACCACCGCCCCCGTGCCCGGCCACGCCGCCATCATCGGCTTCGGCCTGATGGGCTGCGACATCGCCGCCATCTTCCTGGCCGGCGGCTGGCGGGTGACCGCGGTGGAGCCCGACCGCGCAAGCTGGC
Source organism: Paracraurococcus sp. (assembly GCA_049315625.1). Taxonomy (GTDB): domain Bacteria; phylum Pseudomonadota; class Alphaproteobacteria; order Acetobacterales; family Acetobacteraceae; genus Paracraurococcus. The sequence continues at coordinate 9,153 of JBMOJU010000145.1, read as the reverse complement.
CGGCGCGGCTCGACCGGGTCACGCTGTCGCTGTCGCAGCTCGGCGGCGCCGCGCGGCGGGTCGATGCGCTGGATCTGGTGGCGGCGATCGACGATGTCGGCTTCGCCGACGCCGACCTGGTGATCGAGGCGGTGCCCGAGCAGCTGGAGATGAAGCGCGTGGTCTTCGCCGCGCTCGATACGCTCGTCCCGCCAGGCATCCCGATCGCCAGCAATGCGTCGGGCTTCCGCATCACCGACATCGCCGCCGGCTGCACGACCCAGGCGCGGATGGCCAACCTGCACTTCTTCCTGCCGGCGCACTTGGTGCCGGGCGTCGAGGTGGTGAAGGGCGAGCAGACCGAGGACGCCACCTGCGAAAAGCTCGCCGACATCATGGCGAGCCTCGGCCGGGTGCCGATCCGCGTGGCGCGGGACGTGCCGGGGTTCCTGGCGAACCGCATCCAGCACGCCATGGTGCGGGAAGCCTTCAACTGCATCGACGAAGGGCTGGCGACGCCGGAGGACGTGGACAACGCGGTACGCTTCACCTTCGGCATGCGCATCATGGGCGCCGGCCCGATCCTGCAGAAGGAGCTGGCGGGGCTGGAGACGCAGGTGGCCGCGGCGACGACGATCTACCCCTCGCTGACCAACCGCACCGCGCCCGGCCCGACCATCATGGGGCTGGTGGAGGCGGGGAAGCTCGGCGCCAAGACCGGCGAGGGGTTCTGGCACTGGACGCCGGAAAGCACGCGGGAGGCGCGGGCGAAGTACGAGCGGATGCTGCTGGCGGCGCTTGAGTTATTGAAGCGGGAGGGGTGAGCCAGAGGGCTGCCGGCGTGGGGCAACGCGTCGGCGGAAACACCCCCACCCCGACCCTCCGCCGCTGAAGCGGGGGAGGGTCGGGGGGTACGCGCGTTCGGACCCCCCCTACCCGCGCGGCAGCTCCTGCTCGACCAGCGTGGCGAAGTAGCTCGCCCCCACCGGCAGCATCGAATCGTTGAAGTCGTATTGCGGGTGGTGCACCGGCACGCCGCCCTTGTCCGGGCCCTGCTGCCCCATCATCACGAAGCAGCCCGGCCGCGCGAGCAGCATGAAGGAGAAATCCTCCCCGCCCATGATCGGCGGGCTGTCCTGGATCACGCGCGTCTCGCCCAGCACGCGGCCGGCGGCCAGGGCGGCGCGGCCGGTCTCCGCCACGTGGTTCACGGTGGGCGGGTACAGCCGCGTATAGACCACCTCCGCCGTCGCCTCATGCGCCGCCGCCGTGCTCGCGGCGACCTGGGCGATCAGCCGCTCCATCATGTCGCGCGTCTCCGGTCGCAGGGTGCGGACGGTGCCCTTCAGCTCGGCGACGTCGGGGATGACGTTCATGGCGCTGCCGGCATGGAACATCGTGACGCTGAGCACCGCGCTGTCCAGCGGGTCGGTGCGGCGCGCGACCAGCGCCTGCAAGGCCACCAGCACATGCGCGCCGACCAGCACCGGGTCCACCGTGACATGCGGCCGCGCCGCATGGCCGCCGATGCCGCGGATGGTGATGGCGATGCGGTCCGACGCCGCCAGGATGACGCCGGGGACGACGCGCGCCTCGCCCAGCGGCAGCGTGGGGTCGTTGTGGATGCCGTAGACGCTGTCGCAGGGGAAGCGGTCGAACAGGCCCTCGTCGACCATCACCTTGCCGCCGCCGCCGCCTTCCTCCGCCGGCTGGAAGATGAAGTGCACGGTGCCGTCGAAATTCCGGGTCTCCGCCAGATACTTCGCCGCGCCCAGCAGCGTCGCGGTGTGGCCGTCATGGCCGCAGGCATGCATCTTCCCCGGCACGGTGGAGGCATGCGGCAGGCCGGTCCGCTCGGTCATCGGCAGGCAGTCCATGTCGGCGCGCAGGCCGATCGACCGGCCGCTGTCGCCGTTCCGCAAGGTGCCGACCAGGCCGGTGGTGGCGATGCCGCGGGTGACCTCGATCCCCCATTCGGCCAGCTTCGCGGCGACGATGTCGCTGGTCCGGCGCTCCTCGAAGCCGAGCTCCGGATGGGCGTGGAAATCCTGCCGCCAGGCGGTCATCTCGGCGGCGAAATCGGCGATGCGGTTGACGATGGGCATGGCGTGGCTCCGGGGCGGTGGTCCAGGCAAGCCCGGGCCGGGGCGGTTGTCGAGGTCGCCGGCGGCAAACCTATCGTTCCGGGACCGCGGCAGGACGTACGCCAGGACACAACCCAGACGCGCGACAACCCCGGCCTGTGCGGGCTAGCCTGCGGCGCATGAGCCTGCTCGACACTCTCGGCGTCCCGCGCATCGTCAACGCCTATGGCACCAACACCCGCCTCTCGGGCGGCACCATGGCGCCGGAGGTGCTGGCGGCCATGGCCGAAGCCGCACGGGTGACGGTGGAGATGCCGGCGCTGCAGGCCGCCGCCAGCCGCGCCATCACCACCGCGACGGGCGCGGAAGCCGGCATCGTCACCGCCGGTGCCTCCGCCGCGCTGCTGCTGGGGGCGGCGGCCTGCATGGCGCGGCTCGACCCCGGGGCGATGAACCGGCTGCCGGACACCGAAGGGATGCCCAACGAATTCATCGCCATCCGCAGCCAGCGCAACATGTACGACCGCGCCATCCGCGTGGCCGGCGGGCGGATCGTCGAGGTCGGCATCCCCGACCGCATCAGCGGCCCCGGCGTGCGCGACGCCGCACCGTGGGAGATCGCCGACGCCATCGGCCCGCGCACCGCCGCGATCTATTGGCTGGCCGGGCCGAACGGCGAACCGTCCCTGCCGGAGGTCGCCGCCATCGCCCATGCCCGCGGCATCCCCGTCCTGGTCGATGCCGCGGCGCAATTGCCGCCGCGGGAGAACCTGCGGCGCTTCCTGGCGGCGGGCGCCGATTTGGTGTGCTTCTCCGGCGGCAAGGCGCTGGGCGGGCCGCAGGCCAGCGGTATCCTCGCCGGGCGGCGCGACCTGGTCTCCTCCGCGCTGCTGCAAATGCTCGACCTCGACCTGCCGGAGGCACAGTTCACGCCGCCCGCGGAATTCGCCCCGGCCGCGCAGTTGCGCGGCCTGCCGCATCACGGGATCGGCCGTTCGTGCAAGACGGGGAAGGAGGAGATCGTCGGGCTGATCGTCGCCCTGAACCGCTTCGTCGCCGAGGACCCGGCGTCCCGCACCGCGCGCTGGACGGCGCGGCTGGAAGCCGTGGCGCGCGCCGCGGCGCCGTTGCGACTGCGCCTGGTGCCGGACGGCGCCAAGCCCGGCCTGCCGCTGCTGGAATGGCACCTGCCCGATGCCGCCACCGCGCGGCGGGCGGAGGCCTGGCTGCGGGCGCAGGCGCCGGCCATCCACCTCGATGCGTCGCGCATCCGCCACGGCATCCTGGCGGTGAACCCGATCGCGCTGGCGGATGAGGACGCGGCGCTGCTGGGCCGGGCGCTGGCCGGTTGCGGCGCCTGACCCCCGGCGCGATGATGCCGGAAAGGGAGCGCCCATGAACGACATTTTCCTGGTCGGCAACGGCGCCGGCTTCTCCGGCGACCGCGTCGATGCACCCATCCCGGTGGTCCGCGCCCTGGTCGCCAGCGGCAAGCCGGCGGCGCTGTTCTTCGAGACGCTCGGCGAGCGCACCGTGGCACTGGCGCAGCTCGAACGTCGGCGCGACCCGGAGCTTGGCTACGAGCCCATGCTGGAGCGGCTGCTGGAACCCGTGCTGCGCGACTGCGTGGCGCACCGCATCCCCATCCTCGGCAATTTCGGCGCCGCCAACCCGCCCGCCGCGGCGCGGCTGGTGGCGCGGCTGGCGCTGCGGCTGGGGTTGCCCGAGTGCCGCATCGCAGTGGTCGGCGGCGACGATGTCAGCAGCAGCATCGCGCTGGACCAGCTGCCGGTGCACGAGGCCGATGACAGCATCGACACCAAATCGGCCCGCCTGGTCGCCGCCAATGCCTATATCGGCGCCGAGCCGCTGGTCGACGCCCTGCGCCAGGGCGCCGATGTCGTGGTGGCGGGACGGACCTCCGACCCCGCGCTCGCCATCGCGCCGCTGGTCCACCATTTCGGCTGGAGCTTCGAGGATTGGGAGAAGCTGGCGGTCGGCGCCGCCTGCGGCCACCTGCTGGAATGCGGCAGCCAGGTCACCGGCGGCGTCTTCTGGGACCCCGGCTTCAAGGACATCCCCGAGCCGGCCAATATCGGCTTCCCGATCGCCGAGGTGACGGCGGAGGGCGGCCTCGTCATCACCAAGCCGGCGGATACCGGCGGCATCGTCGACCTGCGCACGGTAAAGGAGCAGCTGCTGTACGAGCTGCACGACCCGGCGCGCTACATCACGCCGGACGTGGTGCTCGACATCACCGGCTGTTCGGTGGAGCAGGTCGGCCAGGACCGCGTCGCGGTGCATGGCCTGCGCGGCCGGCCGCGGCCGGACACGCTGAAGGTGACGGCCTGCTTCGAAGGCACCTGGCTGGGCGAGGGCGAGGTGTCCGTCGCCGGGCCCAATGCGCTGGCGCGGGCGAAAGCCACCGCCGATGTGCTGCACCGCCGGCTGGAGATGCGCGGCCTGCCGGTGCGGGCGCGGGTCGACCTCATCGGCATCGGCAGTGTGCTGGACAGCGATGCCGGCACGCTCTGGCGCGCCTATGACGGGCCGGAGCCGCCGGAGCTGCGCATCCGCCTGGCGGCCGAGGGCGCCGACCGCGACGCGGTCGACCAGGCAGCGCGGGAGGTGCTGGCCCTGCTCTGCTGCGGCACGGCGGGCACCGGCGGCGCCCGCTGGCGGCTGACCCCGCGCATCCTGACGCGCAGCTACCTGGTGCTGCGCGAGCGGGTGCCGACCAGCGTCGTGGTGCGGACCGCACGGGAGATGGTCTGATGAGCGATACCGTGGACGTCCCGCTGCACGCGGTTGCCCACAGCCGGGCCGGGGACAAGGGCAACCGCGGCAACATGTCGCTGATCCCCTACGACCCGGCGCTGTATCCCCTGCTGGCGGAACAGGTGACGGAGGAGCGTGTGCTGGCGCTGTTCGCGCATCGCGGCGCGACGCGCTGCACGCGCTACGACCTGCCGCTGCTGCACGCCTTCAACTTCGTCGTCGACGACGTGCTGGAAGGTGGGGTGAACGGCAGCCTCAACCTCGACGGCCATGGCAAGACGCAGTCCTTCCGCTTGCTGTCGCTGACGGTGCGCGTGCCGCGGGCGCTGTTGCCGGCCTGAGCGGCCGCTTTCCCGTTTCTCACTTCCCCGTTACCGTCTGCGGGAATCGGGGAGCCCGCCGTCCATGGAAATCGCCGCCGCCCTGCTGAGGGGCCATCCGGAGGTGGCGCTGGCGCTGGTCGTAGCGCTTGGCACCCTGCTCGGACGGCTGAAGATCGCCGGCTTCGCCTTCGGCCCGGTCACCGGCGCGCTGTTCGCCGGCCTGGTCATCGGCCAGTCGGGGGCGGAGGTGAGCCCGGCGCTGAAATCCTTCCTGTTCCTGCTCTTCCTTTTTGCCAACGGCTATGTCTGCGGGCCGCAATTCTTCCGCAGCCTCAAAAGCGGCGCGGCGCCGCTGGTCGCCATCACCGTGTTCCAGTGCGTCGTCGGCCTGGCCGCCGTCTTCGCCGCGGCGACGCTGCTCGGGCTCGACCCCGGGCTGTCAGCCGGGCTGCTGTCCGGCGCGCTGACCCAGTCGGCCGCCATCGGCACCGCGGCGGATGCCATCGCCGCCCTGCCGGTCGATGCCGAGACGCGCGCCCGCTGGACCAGCCACATCGCCATCGCCGATGCGCTGACCTACCTGTTCGGCTTCTTTGCCGAACTCTGGTTCATGCCGCTGATCGCCCCGCGGATGCTGGGCTTCGACCTGCAGGCGGAGGCACGCAAGCTGGAGGACAGCCTGGGGATCAAGCCCGCCGCGCCCGGCCTCGTCTCCGCCTGGCGGCCCTTCGCGGCACGCGCCTTCGTGGTGGAGAATCCCGCCTTCGACGGGCTGGCGGCGGCCGAAGCCTGCACCATCGCCGCCGGCATCCCGCGGGTCTTCGTGCTTCGCCTGCGCCGCGACGGCATCCTGCAGGACGCGACGCGCGACACGGTGCTGCGCCGCGGCGACGTGGTGGCACTGGCCGGGCGATCCGAATTCATGCTGCCGGCCGGCCCGGCCTTCGGGCCGGAGGTCGCCGACCAGGAATTGCTCGACATCCCCGTGCTCACGCTCGACGCCATCGTGGCGAACGGCGAATGGACCGAGCGGCCGCTGGGCGACTACGCCGAGGATCCGCGCGGCTGGGCGGTGTCGCTGCGCCGGATCCGCCGCGCCGGGCAGGACATCCCGGTGGCGGCCGGCACGCAGTTGCAGCGCGGCGACATCGTCACCCTGGTCGGCGCGCCGGAGCAGGTGGAAGCCGCCGCCGGCAGCCTCGGCCGGCCGCTGCGCGCGACCTCCGCGACCGACCTTGTCACCCTCGGCCTGGGCGTCGGCGTCGGCGTGCTTGTCGGCATCGTCCCGCTCGGCTGGGGCGAGATGGCCTTCACCCTCTCGGCCTCGGTCGGCGTGCTCCTGCTAGGGCTGCTGCTCGGCTGGGCGCGGGCGGTGCGGCCGGACGTGGTCGGCGCGATCCCGGATGCGACCGCCGACTTCCTGCGCAGCTTCGGGCTGGCCGCTTTCGTCGGTGCCACCGGCCTGCATGCCGGGCCGATGTTCCTGGAGGCGGTCGCGGAATACGGGCTGACGGTCTTCGCCGCCGGCGCAGTCTGCGCCCTGCTGCCGCCGATCGCCGCGCTGTATTTCGGCCGCTACGTGCTGCGGATGAACCCGGTGCTGCTGCTCGGTGCCACCTGCGGGGCGCAGACCATGACCGCGGCGATGGTCGCGGTGCAGGACAAGGCGCGCAGCGCCACGCCGGTACTGGGCTTCACCCTGCCCTATGCGCTGGGCAACATCATCCTCACCGTGTTCGGTGGGGTGATCGTCCACCTGATGCGTTGACGCCGCCCGGCGGCCGGGGCCTGATCCGGCGCGGGCCGGGAGGCAGCACCAATGAAGGATCCGATCGCGCTGGCGGAGTGCTTCAACCTGCGCGCCCTGCCGCCGGAATTCTACGCCGACCCCTTCCCGACCTACCGCGCGCTGCGCGACCACGCGCCGGTGAAGTGGATGCCGGACGCCATGCTGCTGCTCAGCCGCTGGGCGGATCTCGACCGGGTCTACCGCGACACCAGGACCTTCTCCTCCGACAAGACGGTGGAGTTCGCACCGAAATACGGCGCGACGCCGCTGTTCGAGCACCACACCACCAGCCTGGTCTTCAACGACCCGCCGCTGCACACCCGGGTCCGCCGGCTGATCATCGGCGCGCTGACGCCCCGCGCGATCTCCGGGATGGAGCCCGGGCTGGTGGCTCTGGTCGACCGGCTGCTGGACCTGATGGCCGCGCGGGGCGAGGCCGACCTGATCGAGGATTTCGCCGCCGCCATCCCGATCGAGGTGATCGGCACCCTGCTCGGCGTGCCGGTCGAGGAACGCGCCCCGCTGCGCGGCTGGTCGCTGGCCATCCTCGGCGCGCTCGAACCCGTGGTGCGGCCGGAGATCGCGGCGCGCGGCAATGCCGCGGTCACGGAGTTCCTCGACTACCTCCGCGGCCTCGTCGCCCGCCGCCGCGCCGCACCGCGCGACCCCGCCACCTGCGTGCTGACCCGGCTGATCCAGGGCGAGGAGTCGGGCGACCGGCTGACCGAGCAGGAGCTGCTGCACAATTGCATCTTCCTGCTGAATGCGGGCCACGAGACCACCACCAACCTCATTGGCAACGGGCTGGAGGCGCTGCTGCGCCACCCCGCCGAGTTGCGCCGGCTGCTCGCCGACCCAGGGCTGATCGGCACGGCGGTGGAGGAGGTGCTTCGCTTCGAAAGCTCCAACCAGCTCGGCAATCGCAGCGCGGCGCTGGATACCGAAATCGATGGCGTCGCGGTGCCGAAGGGGACGCTGATCACGCTCTGCATCGGCGCCGCCAACCGCGACCCGGCGCAGTTCCCGGACCCGGAGCGCTTCGATGTCGGCCGCACGCCGAACCGGCATCTGGCCTTCGCCGCCGGGGCGCATCAATGCGCCGGGCTGGCGCTGGCGCGGCTGGAAGGCCGCGTGGCGATCGCCCGCTTCCTGGCGCGCTTCCCCGGCTACGCGCTGGCCGCCCCGCCGGTCCGCGGCGGCCGCGCGCGGTTCCGCGGCTTCCTCAACCTGCCCGTGCGGCTCGGCTGACCCACCGTCCGGCATTGCGCCGCAGCCCTCGCCCGGCCTGGCGGATCGGCGCCGCGCGCGCCATCCCCCGGCCGCTGATCAAGGCGCCGGGGCTGACGCCGGATTGGCGAGCCGGCGTCCGGCCAGCGCCAGCCCGGCGCCGAGCACCGCGACAGCGGCGGTCAGCGGCCCGAAGCCGGCGAAGCCGACCCCGGCCATCATCCAGCCGCCCAGCGAGGCGGCGCCGAGCCAGCCGAAGCTGGCCGAGGTGACGTTGAGCCCGAGCACGGTGCCGCGCACCTCATCCGGCACATTGGCCATGGCGGCCATCAGGCTGGGCCGGGCGATGGCGTTCACCAGCACATAGAGGAAGCCGAGCACCAGGGTCGGCACCAGCCCGGCCTGCCAGCCGAACAGCGCCAGCGCCACCACGCCGGACACCAGCATCGCCGCGGCGAAGGTCAGCATCCGGTCGCGCAGCCGGTCCGCCAACTGCCCGCCGAGGATGGTGCCGCCGATATTGCCCAGCGCGAACAGCGCCAGCGGCACCGCCACCTCGCCGAGCGAGAGCGCATAGGTGGATTGCAGGAAGGTGGCGAAATAGACCGCGGTCAGGCCGTAGCAGATCCGCTCAGCCACCCCCATCGCCAACAGGTTCAGCACCCGCGGGGACAGCGCGGCGCGCAGGCTGGGCGGCTTGGTGCCGGCCTTGCGCGGGCCATCGACCGGCCGCAGCGTGGTGACGAAGAGGCCGAGCGCCGCCAGCACCGCCAGCGCCGCGACGCAGACATTGACCCCGCGCCAGCCGATCAGCGTGCCGATCGCCGCCGACGCCGGCACGCCGACCAGCAGGGTCAGCGATTGCCCGGCCATCACCCAGCCCAGCGCCCGGCCGCGCTGCCGGTCCACGGTGCGGGCCGAGGCCTCGGCCATCAGCACGCCGGTGAAGGCGCCGGCGCAGCCGCCGGCGAAG
>JBMOJU010000548.1:0-2645 GCA_049315625.1 Paracraurococcus sp. | reverse complement strand
GTGACGCGACGACCCTGCACCATCTGCGGCTGCGCCTCCCCCTTGCTGTCGAGGGCAAAGAGCTGGTCGTAGACCATGAAGCCGTGGTTGCGGACGAAGGCGGCGGTGGACTGCACCGGGTCCAGGCTGCCGAGCTCGTTGATCAGCACCACCTTCAGCGTGGTCTCGGCCATGGCGGGCGCGGCCAGCAGGGCGCCGAGGGCGGCCGCGGCAAGCATGCGGGGAAGGCGGGGCAAGGCGGTCTCCTGCGGCAGGGCGGCCAGCATGCTCGCCCGCCCCGGCCCGGCCCGCAACGCGGATTGACGCGCCGCCCCCGCCGGGCGGAGCATCGCCCCGACAGACAGGGACCCCCGCCATGAACGTCGCCACCTCGCCCGCCGCGCTGAACAACTGCTCCGCCGAGGAATGGCAGGTCCGCTGCGACCTGGCCGCGCTGTACCGGCTGTGCGGCCACCACAAATGGACCGACTGGATCTTCACCCATATCAGCGCCCGCGTGCCGGGGCCGGAGCATCATTTCCTGCTCAACCGCTATGGCGTCATGCACCATGAGATGCGCGCCAGCGACCTGGTGAAGATCGACATCGACGGCAACCCGGTGGATGAGCCGAACTGGGACGGCAGCAGCGAACTCGTCAACAAGGCCGGCTTCGTCATCCATTCCGCGGTGCATGCGGCGCGCGACGACGCGCATTTCGTCATCCACACCCATACGCGGGACGGCATCGCGGTCTCCGCCCAGCAGGGCGGGCTGCTGCCGATCAGCCAGCACGCGATGAAATTCTACGGCCACCTGGCCTATCACGGCTACGAAGGCATCGCGCTGGACGAGGATGAGCGGGTCCGCCTGGTTGCCGACCTCGGCACCCACAACGCGATGATCCTGCGCAACCACGGCCTGCTGGTCTGCGGCCCGACCGCCGCGCACGCCTATGACGAGCTCTATACGCTGGAGCGCGCCTGCTCGGCGCAGATCGCCGCGATGACGGGCGGGGCGGAGCTGGTCTTCCCGCCGAAGGAGGTCTGCGAGCGCGCCGCGGCGCAGTTCCGCCGCCCCGGCGGCGAGCATGTCCGCGCCATCGCCTGGGCCGCGGCGCTGCGGCTGATCGAGGGCGGCGCCGACTACCGCAGCTGACCGGGCGGCGGCGGCGGCCATCGCCCCGCCACCTTCCGGCGCATTCTGTCATTGAAGTTTCACACCGTGTCGCCGGCGTGCCGTGCTAGCACGCCGACGTGATCATAACGATCCACCAAGGGCCGCCGGGATGACCCGGGCGGCCAGCGAGGACCGGAGGCCGGGCGGGGTTTTTCCCGTCGCTGAGCCCCCCGAAGCTCCCGAACGCCGCCCCGCCGCAATCCTGTTTCCGCCGTATTGTCCCGGCCTGCCCCTCGACGGGGGCGGCGCCGTCCGGACGATGTTTACCGTACGACTCCGCCGGGGCATCGCCCGCGCGATGAGACCGGGCGGGCAGCGCTTCCCGGCCACGCGCCTGACTGGCCACGCCCCCCGCCGCGACCGTCGCCCGTTGCCGACCGCCGGATCGCCGCTTCGGCGCGGCGGAGGCGCCGATTGAGCGCCGCTTGCCTCGGCACCGGATGCCGAAGGCCAGGGTCGGCCCATGCCGGCAGCACCGAAACCATGAATTGCCGGCCCGGGGACGCAATCCCGTCGACACCGGCGATGCCTGCAACCCCCATCCAGGAGCATTCGATGAACCGACCGTTCGGCCGGAATGACGCCGTGCCTGCGCCCATCGCCGGGGATGATCCCGGCACGTCCCACTGGCCGCTTTCGGTCCGGCTCGGGCTGCCGCTGGTGGGCTGGGCCATTGCCGTGGCGCTGGGCACGCCGTTCCCGGGCCATGACAGGCTGGTCGACCCGATCCCCGCGTCCTTCGCCGTCCTTGTGATCTGGTTCGTCACCCTGGGGTGGCGCGCGCGGCCGAAGCCGCCCGTCCTCCCGGATGCCGATCCGGGCGAGGCCGTGGCGGCGGCAGTGCCGCGCTACACGCTGCCGGAGCGTCTCGTCTACGCCGCCCGCAATGGCGCGGCGGTGGGCGCCTTGCTGTGGCTCGGCGCGCCGGTGATGATGATCTTCATCGTGGCGGTGTTCTTCGTGCTGGCGCTGATCGCGGCCTGCAGCCCCACGGCCGCCCTCTACTTCGAGGCGCACGCCTCCGATGGCGGCGACGGGGATGGCGGCGATGGTGGCGGCGATGGCGGGGGCGGCGGCGGCGGTGACTGACCGCCGAATTGCCCTTCCGGTGCGGCGGCTTCGCCTGTTTGATCGCGTCAGGCCGCGCAGGAGGATCGAGGTGACGACCACGCTCATCAAAAACGCCGACGTCGCCATCCTGTGGGATGCCGAGGCGAAGCAGCACAGCTACGTCGCCAATGCCGACATCGCCTTCGCCGACGGCAAGCTGGTCTTCGCCGGCCGCGACTATGCCGGTCCGGCGGAGGAGACGATCTCCGGCACCGGCCTGATGGTCATGCCCGGCCTGGTCAACATCCACTCCCACCCCTCATCCGAGCCGATGAACAAGGGCTTCACCGACGAGGTGGGCACACCGGGCCTGTATAACTCGTCGCTTTACGAATACCTGCCGATCTTCCGCGCCGACGCCGAAGCGGTGCCGTCCTGC
>JBMOJU010000547.1:0-2651 GCA_049315625.1 Paracraurococcus sp. | reverse complement strand
TCCGTCACCCACCCGAACACCCGCCCGATCGCCGCATCCGTCCGCGCATCCAGCCGCCACCCGATAATCGCCGCCCGCTCCAGCATGTCCCCGGTGCCATAAGGCCCCCAGCTGTCCCGCATGTTGTCGTTGCCTAAGCAGATCGGCACCCCCGCATCCGCCAGCCGCAGCAGCGGCGGCAGCGCCCAGGCGCCGGCGCCATGGCTCGCCAGCCCCACCCCCGCCTCGGCCATCGCCGCCGCCGCCGCCATCGGCCCGGCATCCGGCACCGAACCCAGCGCGAAGCCGTGGCTGATCCACACCTTGCCCTGCATCCCCGCCGCGCGCGTCCGCGCGCAGATCTCGGCGATGCTGAACAGCCCCAGCTCGCCGCCCTCATGCAGGTGGATATCCAGCCCCACCCCATGCCGCCCCGCCAGCGCGAAGATCGCATCGAGCTGCCCCTTCGGGTCGCGGTCGATCCCGCAGGGGTCCAGCCCGCCGAGCACGTCGGCCCCCAGCCGCAGCGCCTCCCCCAGCAATTCCAGCGTCCCCGGCGCCCGCATCACCCCGGCCTGCGGGAAGGCGACGGTCTGGATGTGGCACTGGCCCGCATGCGCCGCCTTCACCGCCAGCACGGCCTCCAGGTTGCGCAGGCCGAAGGCGGGGGTGATGTCGACATGGCTGCGGAAATGCACCGTCCCGGCCGCCAGGCACCGGCGCAGCAGCGCGGTGGCGCGCGGCTCGACCGGCACATCGGCCAGCACGCGGGCCTCGGTCTCGATCCGGCTCATCAGCCCCGGGCCGGCGGCGTGCGGCATCCAGGGCAGGCCGAACAGGGATTTGTCGAGGTGCAGGTGGAAATCGGTGAAGGCGGGCAGCAGCAGCGCGCCGGCCAGGTCCACCACCTCGGCATCGGCGACCGGGGCGTCCAGGATCGCGGCGACGCGCTCGTTCTGCACCAGCACGTGCATGCCGGTTCGGCCATCGGGCAGGCGGCAATTCGATAGCAGCATCACCAGCACCCCAAAGGAAGAAAGCGCCGGGGGAGGTATCCCCCCGGACCCGCCCTCTATTTTTGGGAGTCTTTCAGCGCGCGGGTCAATCGGGGGGTGCCCTCGGCGAGCGACGCGAAGCCCAGCAACGCCAGGCAGCCGGCCAGCACCAGCCCCTCCAGCCACGGGGTCCAGCCGTTCAGGTGGAACAGGACCTCGACGCCATAGGACAGGAACAACCCGACGCAGAAGACATGCAGGCTCTGCCGTCCGGCGGCGGCCAGGGCGCGGGCCAAGGGGCCGCGCAGCGCCACCTCCCGCACCCGCCACACGCACACCACCACATAGGCCAGCGCCAGGCTGTGCAGCACCCGGGCCGGGACCAGATCCTGCTTCTCGGTCAGGAAGCCGATATCGTACAGGCCGCGATGCTCGGCCAGCTTCGCCAGCGCGCCCAGCGCCAGCACCAGCACCGCGCCGCCCAGCAGCCAGCGGTTCGTGCCGATGGCGCGGCCCTGGAACAGCGCCCGCCGGCCGAACCAGGCGCCGAGGATGAACAGCAGCTGCCAGGCGAGCGGGTTGAACTCCACCTCCGTCCCGCCCAGCCCGGGCAGGTGCCAGCCCCAGACCTGCACCGCGGCATAGAGCATGAAGGAAGGCAGCAGCGCCCAGGCGCCGATGCGCCCGACCAGCCAGAGGAAGCCGGGCAGCAGCAGCATGGACCAGAGGAAGACGGGCAGGATGCCCATCTCCGTCGGCTGCCACAGCAGGGTCGCGGCGCCGGGCAGCGCGAACCACGGCGCCTGCAGCAACCAGCCCCAGCCGAGCCGCGCCGCCTCCCCGGGCAGGGGCACCGCCATCTCCATGGCGATCACCATCGCCGCCATGCCGCAGACCACGATCATATGCGTGGCCCAGAGCCGGCGGATGCGCGGGACCAGGTCCAGCGCGCCGGCGCGCCAGCCGCCGCGATGCGCCTTCAGGGTGAAGACGGACCCCAGCGCGAAGCCGGAGAGATAGACAAACTGCTCCGAGCTGTCGGACAGCCCCCAGGCCGCGGTGATCAGCCAGGCACCGATGAAGGAGCCATGCGCGTGGGAGGCGAAGATCTGCAGCTGCAGCCAGCCGCGCAGGAGGTCGAGCCGCGTGTCGCGCGGCGGCCGTTGCAGGGTCGGGCGCGGCGGGCTCATCCGTTCAGGCCGCCTTCCATCCCAGGAAGGGGGCATAACGCCGCAGCAGGGCGAGCGCTTCCTGCCGGTGGGCGAACAGCACGAAGGCGGCGACCGCCCAGGTGAAGCAGGCCTCCTTGAACAGCATGGCCCCGTCCTCGTAGGGATCGACGCCGAGCGGCGTGAACAGGTGGAAGACGATCGCCCCGCTCATGATGCCCATGGCGAAGGCGGCGCCGAACACCCGCGTGCGGGGGATCAGCACCAGCGCCGCGGCCACCATCTCCATGCTGGCGACGAACAGCCGGAACGGCTTCTCCGGGATGCCGGACCAGGCGCTCAGCCGGTCGAAGACCAGGGTCGGGCCGGCCAGCTTGTATTGCTCGTAGAAGAGGAATTCGTAGGCGATCCAGATCGCGGCGATCCAGGCCAGCAGGCGCAGGATGCGGTCCTTGTCGAGTGTCATGACGCTCTCCTCGGGCGGGCGCCCCGGGTGGGGCGCCGCGCC
>JBMOJU010000144.1:0-11877 GCA_049315625.1 Paracraurococcus sp. | reverse complement strand
CGATGAAGGCCGCCAGCTTGTAGGAGAGGCAGAAGCTGATCGCGTAGGTCGGCGAGAGCGCCAGCAGCACCCCGGGTTCCAGCACGATCTGCCACAGCCCCAGGCCGCCGATCACCACGAACCACACCGCCATCACCGGGCCGAACACCGCGCCCACGCTGCGCGTGCCGCGATACTGCATGACGAACAGCCCGAGGATGCACAGCAGCGAGATCGGGATCACCAGGTCCTCGAACACCGGCGAGATGACCTTGAGCCCCTCGACCGCCGACAGCACCGAGATGGCCGGGGTGATGATGCCGTCGCCGAAGAACAGGCAGGCCCCGGCAATGCCGATCAGCGCCACCAGCCAGCGCGCCCGGGCGTCGCCCAGCTGGCGCTGGGCCAGCGCCATCAGCGCCATGATGCCGCCTTCGCCCTTGTTGTCGGCGCGCAGGATGAAGATGACGTACTTCACCGTCACTGTCAGGATCAGCGACCAGATGATGAGCGAGAGGATGCCGAGGATTTCCCAGCGCTCGATCCCGTCGGCCGAGAAATGCAGCAGCGCGGCCCGCAGCGCATAGAGCGGGCTGGTGCCGATGTCGCCATAGACGACGCCGAGGACGCCGAGCAAAAGGGCGAGGGGCACCGCCCGGGGGGGGGCGGCAGGGGAGGAGGCGGTCAAGCGAACGCTCCGGGGGGAGGACGGCGCGCAGGCTTAGGCTTCCGCCCCGGGCCTTGCAAGGGTGCCGTCCCCTGCCTTCCGCCCCGGGTCAGTGCCCCCGCAGGATCTGGCTGAGGAATGTCTGCAGCCGTTCGGTCCGCGGGTGTTCGAAGACGTCGGTCGGCGTGCCTACCTCGACGATCTCGCCGCGGTCCATGAACACTACCCGGTCGGCGACGGTGCGGGCGAAGCCCATCTCGTGCGTCACGCAGATCATGGTCATGCCGGTTTCGGCCAGGCTGATCATGGTGTCCAGCACCTCCTTGATCATCTCCGGGTCGAGCGCGCTGGTGGGTTCGTCGAACAGCATGATCTTCGGCTTCATGCAGAGCGCGCGGGCGATGGCGACGCGCTGCTGCTGCCCGCCGGAAAGCTGGCCGGGATACTTCTTCGCCTGCTCCGGGATGCGCACCCGGGTCAGGTATTCCATCGCCAGCTCCTCCGCCTGCTTCTTCGGCATGCGGCGCACCCAGATCGGCGCGAGGGTGCAATTCTCCAGGATCGTCAGGTGCGGGAAGAGGTTGAAGGACTGGAACACCATGCCGACCTCGCGCCGGATGTCGTCCAGCGCCTTCACGTCGTCCGACAGCTCGATGCCGTTGACGATGATGCGGCCTTCCTGGTGCGTCTCCAGTCGGTTGATGCAGCGGATGGCGGTGGACTTGCCCGACCCCGACGGGCCGCAGACCACCACGCGTTCGCCCAGCGCCACGTTCAGCGACACGTCGCGCAGCACGTGCAGCGCGCCGAACCACTTGTTGACCTTGTCCAGCAGGATGGCCGGCGGCGCATCGGCGCGGGCGGTGGAGGCGACCTGGTCCAGGGTTTCGCTCATTTCCCGATCTCCGTTCAGCGCTTGCGGTGGCGGTTCAGTTCCGCCTCCAGGCCCTGGCTGTATTTCGACATGGCGAAGCAGAACACGAAGTAGATGGCGCCGACGGTCAGGTAGACCTCGATGCCGAAGCCCTGCCAGGCCGGTTCGATGATGGCGGTCTTGCCCGCCGTCAGCAGGTCGAAGATGCCGATGATCAGCACCAGCGAGGTGTCCTTGAAGAAGCCGATGAAGGTGTTCACCAGCGGCGGGATCACCATGCGCAGCGCCTGCGGCAGGATGATGAAGCCGGTCTTCTGCCAGTAGGACAGGCCGAGCGCATCGGCGGCCTCGTACTGGCCCTTGGAGAGCGCCTGGAGACCGCCGCGGACGACCTCCGCCAGGTAGGCGCCGGCAAAGAGGATGATGGCAAGCTGCGCCCGCAGCAGCTTGTCGATGTTCATGCCTTCCGGCAGGAACAGCGGGAACATCACGCTGGCCATGAAGAGCAGGCTGATCAGCGGCACGCCGCGGATCAGTTCCACGTACAGCACGCAGATCGCCTTGATGGCCGGCAGCTTCGAGCGCCGGCCGAGCGCCACCAGGATCGCCAGCGGGAAGGCCAGCGCCAGGCCGAAGGTCGCCAGGATCAGGGTGATGACCAGGCCGCCCCAGCGCTCCTGCGGGACATAGGGCATGCCGAGCACGCCGCCCCACATCAGCACGCCGATCACCGTCAGCACCCCGGCCCAGACAAAGGCCAGTTCCTTGCGCCAGAAGCGGCGCATGGCGGAGACGACGTAGAGCCCGACGAACAGCAGGACACAGAGCGCCGGGCGCCAGTGTTCTTCGAACGGGTAGGTGCCGAACAGGATGAAGCGGTGCTTTTCCGTGATCACCGCCCAGCAGGCGCCGATCCCGCGCAGGTCGCGGCAGGCCTGGGTCTGGTTGTTCGGCACCGACCAGACGGCGTTGACGATGCCCCATTCGATGAAGCCGAAGAGGCTGCGGATGACGAAATAGGCCACCAGCAGCGTCACCGCGCTGTTGAGCCAGGAGGAGAACAGGTTGGCCCGCAGCCAGGCGACCAGCCCGATCTGGCTGGCCGGCGGGCTGCGCGGCGCGGTGGGCGCCGCGGCGGCGGTGTCCAGCGTCATGTCGCTCATCGGCTCAGCGCTCCACCAGGGCGATTTTGGCCACGTCGCTGGCCCTCGGGCCAGCGAAGCCAAACAAAGACAATGCGCGCATCACCGTCACCTCTCCACCAGCGCGATGCGCGCATTGTACCAGTTCATGAAGAAGCTGATCGACAGGCTGATGGTCAGGTAGACCAGCATGATGATGGCGATGCCTTCGATCGCCTGGCCGGTCTGGTTCAGCGTGGTGTTGGCGATCGAGACGATGTCCTGGTAGCCGATGGCGACCGCGAGGCTGCTGTTCTTGGTGATGTTGAGGTACTGGCTGGTCATCGGCGGGACGATGACCCGCAGCGCCTGCGGCAGCACGATCTGCCGCAGCACCTGGCCGTTATGCAGGCCGAGCGCCTGCGCCGCCTCCCATTGCCCGCCCGGCACCGCGAGGATGCCGGCGCGGACGATCTCGGCGATGAAGCCGGCGGTGTAGAGCGTCAGGCCGAGCAGCAGGGCGAAGTATTCCGGCGACATGTTGAGGCCGCCGCGGAAGTTGAACCCGCGCAGCGCCGGCCAGTCCACCGTCCAGGGCGCGCCGAGGCCGGCCCAGACCACCCCCGGCAGCACTAGCATGGTGCCGACCGCGACCGGCCAGACCGCGCGCGGCTGGCCGTCCAGCACCCGCTTGGCGAGCGCCTGGCGGCGGTACAGCCAGGTGAAGACGGCGCCCAGCAGGAAGACGATCAGCGCGAAGGAATGCGCGTCCTGCCACTCGATCCAGGGCAGCTTCAGGCCGCGGTTGGACAGGAACACGCCTTCGATCGGGTTCAGCGCCTGGCGCGGCCCGGGCAGGCCCTGCAGGATGGCATACCAGAACAGCAGCTGCAGCAGCAGCGGCAGGTCGCGGATCACTTCCACGTAGACCGCGGCGATCTTCGCCAGCAGCCAGTTCTTCGACAGCCGGGCGATGCCGACCATCGTCCCCAACACGGTTGCCAGGACGATGCCGACGACGGCCACCTTCAGCGTGTTCAGCAGGCCGACGGTCAGCGCCCGCAGGTAGGTGTCGGTCGGGCTGTATTCGATCAGGCTCTCGGCGATCGGCAGCCCGGCTTCCCGGCCGAGAAAGCCGAAGCCGGTGGCGATGCGCCGCACTTCCAGGTTGTGGACGGTGTTCGACCACAGCCACCAGATCACCGTGCCGAGGGCGCCGACGACGACGACCTGCCAGAAGATCGCCCGCACCCGTTCGTCCGACCAGGACAGCTTGATGGGCCGCTTGGGCGGTGCCCGCAGCGACCGCGGGTCGATGGTGGTCTGGGACATCGCGGTCGCCCTCGTCAGGAGGCCTCGGGGGGTGGGGGGCCGGCCGGGCCGGCCCCGCCGTCGATCGTCAGGCGCTCAGCGGAAGGGCGGGGAGTATTGCAGCCCGCCATTGGTCCAGAGCGCATTCGGGCCGCGCTGGATGCCGATCGGCTTCAGCGAACGCTCGAACACTTCGCCGTAGTTGCCGACCGCCTTGATGACGTTGACCGCCCAGAGCTCCGGCAGGCCCAGCATCGGCCCGAGCCCGCCATCCTTGCTGAACATGCGCTTGACCTCGGGGCGCGGGTCAGTCGCCATCTTGTCCACATTGGCCGCGGTGACGCCGAATTCCTCGGCGCTCAGCAGCAGGAAATGCGTCCAGCGGACGACGTCGGCGAAGCGCGCATCGCCCTGCCGCACGCCGAGCGCCAGCGGCTCCTTGCTGATGACCTCGGGCAGGATCAGGTGGTCCTCCGGCTTCGGCTGGGCCGAGCGGGTGGCGGCCAGGCCGGAGACGTCGGTGGTGTAGGCATCGCAGCGCCCGGCGACATAGGCGCTGACGATCTCCTCCAGCCGCTCGATCACCACCGGGGTGAACTTGATCTTGCTGGCGCGCGACCAGTCGCTCAGGTTCTGCTCGGTCGTCGTGCCGGGCTGCACGCAGATCGTCGCACCCTCCAGCTCCTTGGCCGATTTCACGCCCAGGCTGGTCTTCACCATGAAGCCCTGGCCGTCGAAGAAATTGGTCGCCGCGAAGTCGAGCCCGAGCGAGGTGTCGCGCGACAGCGTCCAGGTGGTGTTGCGCGACAGCACGTCGATCTCGCCGGACTGCAGCGCGGTGAAGCGGACCTGCGCCGTGGTCGGCACGTAGCGGACCTTGCCGGGGTCGCCGAAGATCGCCGCGGCGATCGCCTTGCAGTAGTCGACATCGAAGCCGCGCCAGACGCCCTGGCTGTCCGGCTGGGCGAAGCCGGCGAGGCCGGTGTTGACGCCGCAGATCAGCTGGCCGCGGGCCTTGACCGCGTCGAAGCTGTTCGATGCCGAGGCCGGCGCGGTCTGCGCCTGCGCGAGGCCAGGCAGGGCCAGGCCGAAGCCCAGCGCCGCAGCACCCAGCGCGCGCACGAAGGAAAGCCCGAAGGGCTGCATGAAATTCCGTCTCCCGCTCACGCCGCCTTTGGCGGCCGTCCCTGTTGCTTGGTGCCCAGCAAATGCTGCGCCAGCGGAGCCTGGAAAATCAACGCGGCAGTGCCGCGATCCCTCCCCGCCCCCGCCGGGGGCTACCGCCGATAGCAGAGAGCGGGACGAATGCGAAGCAATCCGATCACATGGCGACCTCGGGAACCCGGCCGGGGTGGCCGCGGACCCGCGCTGCGAGGGAAACAGGCGCCGGCTGCCCAAACTCGGGGCGGCTCAGGGCGCGGTGTGCGCCGGCAGCCGCAGGGTGAAGGCCGCCCCGGGCGCATCCCGGTCCGGCACCGCGCTACCGCCGGCGGTGGCGAAGACCGCGCGCAGCCGGTCCAGCGCCGGCGGCACCAGCCCCGGCGCCAGCCGCACCGACAGCACGCCCGACGCCGTCTCGGGCAGCACCCCGAGCGCCAGGGCATGGCCACGCGGCTGGCTTTCGGCGACCTGTTGCGCCAGGGCAAGCAGCGCCTCCTCCAGCGCGCTGCGCTCGATCAGCACCGCCGGGTCGGCTTCGGCCAGGGTCAGTGCCAGCGTGGCGGGGCCGGGCAGGATCATCTGCAGCAGCGGCTGCAGCGCACCCAGCGCCTCGCTCAGCCGGATCGGCGCGACCTCCCCCGCCGGGCGGCGGATCAGCGCCAGGATGGCGCGGCTGGTGCCGTCGAAGCGACGCGCGGCTTCCTCCACGCGGCCGAGCTGGCGCTGCGGCGGGCCTTCGGCGGCGGTGCGCTTCAGCATTTCCAGGTTGGCGTAGATGACGGTCAGCAGGTTGTTGATGTCGTGCTGCACGGTGCGGGCCAGGCCGGCGACCGCCGTCATCCGCTCCGCCCCGCGCCGCTGCTGTACATCGTCATCTGTCATTACCCGATCCACCTTCGCGCAGAGGCTTCATCTAACGCGGGCTGGCGGGTCGGACACCAGTGTCCGGCATGGATTTTCGGTCCGCTGCGGCGGCCGCGCTACAGGCCGGCCTCGGCGATGTCGCGGAACAGCCGGGCCGGCAGGCTGCCGCCGCTGACGCTGTCCATCGGCCGGGCATCGTCATTGCCGAGCCAGATGCCCATCACCGCCGCACCGATGCTGCCGACGAACCAGGCGTCGCGGAAATCCTGGGTCGTGCCGGTCTTGCCGGCGACGCCGCGGCCGGGCAGCGCGGCGGCACGGCCGGTGCCGCGCGCCACCACCGCTTCCAGCATGCGCCGCATCGCTGCCGCATCCTCCGCCGCGATGGCGCGGACCGGCGCCGGGCGCGGCACCGGCAGGGCGGCGCCGGTCGCCTGCGCCCCGGCGATGCCGAAGGGGGCGATCCGCAGCCCGCCATTGGCGAAGGCGGCATAGGCGGCGGTCAGGTCCAGCAGGGTTACCTCGCCGGTGCCGAGGGCGAGCGAGGCATCGTTCGGGAAGCGCCCGGCGAGGCCCAGCCGGTGCGCCGTCTCGGCCGCAGCCTTCGGCCCGCCGCCGCGGAACAGCACGCGGACGGCCGCGGTGTTCACCGACTGCGCCAGCGCCTCCTCCATCGTGATCTCGCCGCGCGGCTTCCATGGGCCGTTGCCGGGCGACCAGCCGCCGAGGGTGATGGGGGCGTCGGAGACGTCGTCGTCGGGCCGCATCCCCTTCTCCAGCGCCGCCAGGTAGACGAAGGGCTTGAAGGCGGAGCCGGGCTGGCGCCGGGCGCTGGTGGCGCGGTTGAATTGGCTGGCGCGGAAATCCCGGCCGCCGGCCATGGCGCGGACCGCGCCGCTGCCGGCATCCAGCACCACCACCGCCCCCTGGGTGACGCCGGCCCGGGCGCCGGGGCCGGCCAGCAGCGCTTCCAGCCGCGCTTCCACCACCGCCTGCAGCTTCGCGTTCAGCGTGCCGCGCAGCACGAGGTCGGCATTGCCGGGGAAGGTCTCGGCCAGATCCTCCAGCGCCCAGTCGGCGAACCAGCCCGCCTGGCGGGAGGTGGGCGGGGGGATGCGCATGCGGCCCAGTTCGGCATCCCGCTGCGCCGCGGTGATGGCGCCGGTCTCGACCATCGCCTCCAGCACCTCCGACGCCCGGGCGGTGGCGAGGTCGGGGGAGGCGCGCGGGTTGAGCCGCGACGGCGCCTTCGGCAGCCCGGCCAGCATCGCCGCCTGCCACAGCGTGACCCGCCTCGCCGGGACGCCGAAGAACAGCCGCGCGGCGGCATCGACGCCATAGGCGCCGGCGCCGAGGTAGACGCGGTTGAGATAGATCTCGAGCAGCTGGTCCTTGCTGAACCGGCGTTCCAGCCACAGCGCCAGCAGCGCTTCCTGCACCTTGCGCCGCGCGGTGCGCTCGGTTGTCAGGAACAGGTTCTTCGCCAGCTGCTGGGTCAGGGTGGAGCCGCCCTGCACCACCTCCCCGGCCCGCCAGTTGGCCAGCGCGGCGCGGCCGAGGCCGATGGGGTCGATGCCCCAATGGCTGCGGAAGCGCCGGTCCTCCACCGCCATCAGCGCCGCCGGCAGGGCGGGCGGCAGGTCGCGCAGGCGGACCGTCTCCCCATACAGGTCGCCCTGCGTCGCCAGTAGGGCGCCATCGGCCGAGAGCAGGGTGACCGAGGGGCGGCGGGTGGCGGCGGGGACGCCATCCACCCGCGGCAGGTCCCAGGCGAAGAAGACCAGCACGGCGAAGGCCGCGAGGGTGCCGAAGACCAGGGCCTGGATCGCCCAGCCCAGCAGGGATCGGCCGCGGCGGCGCGCGGGGCTGGCGGGGGGGGAGGCGGCGGGGGCCGCACGCGGCGAACGCACCGGCGCGGGGGCGGCGGGGCGACGGGCGCGGGCGGTCTGGGCCGGCGGCATGGAACGCCTGCGTAGCAGAAAAGGCATCCCCGGACACCCGGTAAGCCGCACGGCGCTGGACATGTCCGAAAACGAAGCGGAATATTTTGGAATCAGGAGCCGTAAGATGAGCGATCCCGTAACGCCGCCCGCCGTGCCGCCGGAACCCGACCGCGGCTGTCCCGGAACGCTGCTCTCGCCTGCCGCGATCGACTATGTCGAGCGCCTCCAGCGCGACGGGCGGCAGTTGCTGAGCTTCATCACCCGCCGCTCCGACCGAACCCCGATCCCGAGCGGTACCGCAGCCGGCCAGATGCCGCCGATCGATTTGCTGTTGGCCGATCCGCGCCGGGTCGCCGGCGACAGGGACGCGCTCGGGAAACTGGTCGGCTACGTGGACATCCTCAGCCGGCGCGCCTGGCCGGCATCGATCTCCAGCATCAACATCACCGCCGGCTACCTGAAGCCGACGCCGCAAGTCGTCGGGACCCAGCCCGGTGCGCGGAAGCCGGAGGCAGCCGGCGATGCGCCGCTGCTCTCTTCCGACTCGGCACAGGTCCGGCGACAGGCAGCGAGCCTCCGCGCGACCATCAAGTGGGTGCGCCGGTGCGCCATCTTTGCCGCGGGCCTGTCGATCCTGCTGCTCATGCACATCGATGACGGCCGCCGCGCCGTGCAGCAGTCGACTGCGGTCCGGGCAGATCTCGACGCGATCTATGCCGACCTCGCCAAACTGGATGCCGACAAGGAGTGGTTCTTCCATCCAGACGCGGCCGGCAACCCCCCGGCGCAGGTCGAGCGGGCTTTCGTCCCCTACTGCAAGCCGCGTCTGCCGGCCCTTCGCGGCACAACGGAGCCGGATCGCGTGGCGCATGAGGCCGCGGTGAAGGCGCTGCTCGCCAAGGATCCCTGGCGCGAGCCGCGGACTGCCCTTTCCAACGCCGCGTGCGGCCGGCTGGGTCAGTTGCAGGTGCGGGAAGACATCGTCTCCGCCCGGCTGGCGATCTGGAACGCACGCAACGAGGCGATCCTGCCGCAATACTGGTTCGCGCAAATCACCCGGTGGATTGGCGAACGGTTCGGCTGGCCCGCTCCGGCGATTCCGGGCGGTCCCGACATCCTCTGGCCCACCACCGTTGCCGCCGGATCCTGGCAACAAACCGAGTTCAGGACGAATTCCAGCGTCGCCGTGCTCAGCGGCTACGTCCTGCCCATGCTGCTCGGCTGCATCGGCGGCTGCGTCCATGCGCTGCGCCGGGTCAACGACAAGCTGGCGACCTGGACGCTGGAGGAGCTGGACGGCGCCTACAGCGTGCTGCGGGTGCTGCTGGCGACCACCCTCGGTGGCCTGCTTGGGCTGATCTGGAATGCCGAGACGCCGGTCCAGGTCGGCGGCTTCAGCCTCTCGCTCGCCGCCGTCGCCTTCTTCATCGGCTTCTCGCTGGAGGTGGTGTTCGACGTGATCGACGCGATGGTGCGTGGCGCCTCGGACAAGCTCCGCGGCCCGGCCAAACCGCCGGCGGACCTGCCGAACGGCACGCCGGCACAGGCGCCCGCCGGGCAGGGCGGATGAGCCGCCCGCCCTACCCCGCCAGCGCCACGCAGGAGAAGCCCACCCGCGCTTCGGTCGGCACCCCGAACAGCGCGGTGTGCCGCGCCGGCAGCCCGCCCGGGAAGTGCTTCACGTATTCCGCGTTGCAGGCGGCGTAGTCGGCGCGGTCGCTGATCAGCATCGTCACCTGCACCACGCGGTCCAGGCTGCTGCCCGCCTCCGCCAGCAGGCCGGCGATGAAGGTCAGGGCATTTCGCACCTCCTCCGCCGGCGTCGCCCCGCGGTGGATGCCGCTTGCCGGGTCGTGCGGGGCGGAATGGCCGGAGACCCAGACCAGGCCGCCGGCCCTTACGGCGCGGCTGAAGGGCCGCGCCTCCCCCGGGGAGGGTTGGTGGAAGAACTCCACTACGCCTGCCGGACCAGCCGGAGGACGGCGCCCTTGCCGCGCACCTCCGCCTCCTCGAACTCCGCCGCGGCGATCGCCCGGTCGAGCGCCGCGCGCAGCCCCTTCGCCGTCTCCAGCGTCAGCTCCACGCCGGCGCGCGCCGCGGGGCCGAGGCCGGTGTTGAGGAAGTCGAGCGTGATGACGTCGCCCAACGGGGCATGCCGCGCATGGTCGTAGGCGACCACGGATTGCGTCAGCGGGAACCATTCATCCCCGCGCTTCGCCATGCCCTCGGCCGCCGCGATCTCGATGATCGAGGTGCACATCGCCCGGGCGCCTACTTCGCCAGGTGCTTGCCGAAGAAGGCGTACACCTTGGCCCAGCCATCCATCGCCTGCTCCGGCCGGTACAGCGGGCGGTGCCAGTAGAAGAAGCCGTGGCCGGCGCCGTCGTAGCGGTGGAACTCATGATCCTTGCCGGCGGCCTTCAGCGCTGCCTCGTGCTGGTCCACCTGCTCCGGGCTCGGCGCGCGGTCGTCATTGCCGAACAGGCCGAGCAGCGGGGCCTTGAGACCCTGCGTCATGTCGATCGGCGCGACCGGCGTCTTGGCGTTCAGCTCCTCCGCGCCCATCACCACGCGGCCGCCCCAGAGGTCGACGACGGCATCCACATCGTGCCGCTGGCTGGCGTAGATGACGGCATGCCGGCCGCCGGAGCACGATCCGAACAGGCCGACCTTGCCGTTGAGTTCCGGCTGCGACCGGATCCAGGCCACGGCGGCTGCGGTGTCGCCGACCATCTGCGCATCGGGGATGCCGCCTTCGGCGCGCACCTTGGCGGCGACGTCGTCCGGATGACCCTCGCCGGCGCGCTCATACAGGTTGGCGCAGATCGCGATGTAGCCGTGATGCGCGAAGCGGCGCGTGGTCTCGATGTAGAACTCGCTCCAGCCCGGCAGGTGATGGATCAGCACGACGCCCGGGAAGGGGCCCGGCCCGGCCGGCTTCGCCACATAGGCGGTGATCGGCGTGCCGCCGTCACCGGTCAGGGTCACGTTCTGGCAGGTCATGCCGCGGTAGAATTCCATTGATCGTCCTCCATGCGCGCCGGTCCTGCGCCCGCGCCGGGCGGCGGACCGCGTCTTCTGGGGGAGTATTCGACGATCGCGGAGCGGCGGCAACACGCGCGGCGCGGCGCGCGCCTTGCCCCCGCGGCTAGCCCTTCGGCTGGATCGCCGGGCCGGGCGGGGCGGGGCCGGGGTCGGTGGGCGTGGCCGCGGGCGTCTGCGGCGGCGTTTGCACCGCGGGGCCGGGCGGCGCCGGGCCGGGGTCGGGGCGTGCATCGGGGCGCGCCGGCATGGGCGGGGCGGCGGTGTCCGCCGCGGCCAGGCCGTGCGGGGAGTGGGAGGCCATGGGCGATCTCCTTCTGCTGGCCGAGGCGGGATGGGCACCGGCCCTTGCGCGGACACCACCGCAACGCCGCCGGCCGGCCGCTGTTTCCGCCCAACCCTTCGCGGTGCCTCGCTGGCCTTCCCGGTTTTCCTCAGGCCATACTCGCCGCATTGTCGCCCGGGCGGGTCCCGGAGCGCTGACCGGGAGGCAACATGGCTGAGGATCAATGGGCCGGAATCGGCCGGCGGCTGTTCATCGCTGGCAATGCCGGGCTGCTGGGGACCGTTCTTGCCGATGCAAGACCGGCAGCGGCGCAGAGCGCGGCGCGGCGCGGCACGCTGGTCATTGGGCTCGACATCAGCGACCCCACCTCGCTCGACCCCGCCCGGGTCTACCAGTACACCAACCCGCTGCCGACCCATGCGGCCTATGAGTCGCTGGTGACCTTCGCCCCCGGCGACTACATCACCATCCGGCCGCAATTGGCCACCGAATGGGCCTGGCAGCCGGACGGCAAGACGCTGCGCTTCAAGCTGCGCCAGGGGGTGAAATTCCCCTCCGGCAAGGTGATGACGGCCGAGGATGTCGCCTTCGGCCTGCGCCGGGTGATCAACATCAAGGACCAGCCGTCC
>JBMOJU010000143.1:0-11905 GCA_049315625.1 Paracraurococcus sp. | reverse complement strand
GCTACGGCGCGGTCAGCGACGCGGTGGCGCGGCGGATGGCGGAGGGCGCGCTGGCCCGCAGCGGGGCGGATGTGGCGGTCAGCTGCACCGGAATCGGCGGGCCAGGCGGCGCGACGCCGGGCAAGCCGGTCGGGCTGGTGCATATGGCCGTGGCGCTGCGCGGGGAGACGCGGGCGATCCGCCGGGTCTTCCCGGGCGACCGCGCCGCGGTACGGGCGGCTACGGTGGCGGAGGTGTTCGGGCTGGTGCGGACGGTGCTGGACGCCGATCGCGCAGGGGCGTGACCCCGCGCCGCGACGGACAGGCTACGGCGGCACCGCCGTAGCCACCCGATCAGCGCGGCGGGCCGGCAGGCGACGCCGGGGCGAAGATCGGCGAGGCAGCGGCGGAGTTCACGATCACCGCGGCATCCTCCGGCAGCAGGAAGCCGGCCTGCTCGGCGGCGTGGGCTGCGGCGCGGATTTGGTTCACGTAGTCGGCGTTGTCCTTGTAGAGCGCCGCCAGCCGTGCCGCCGAGAAGGCGTGGAAGGCGCCGACCAGCGAGCAGCTGAAATTGCCCAGCGGCGCGTTCTGCGCGCCATGCACGCCGAGTGGTGCTGCGATGTCGGGCAGGCGGATGCCGCCCAGCGCATTGCCGTCGGCGTCGCGCCGGGGGACCTGCACCACCGCCTTCGGCAGGTATCTCGGCGCCTGCAGCACGGCGACGTCGTCGGCGGCTGGTTCCAGCGGCATCAGCGTGGTCGGCGGCGGCGGGGCATTGGCGACGACCCAGGCATCCAGGTGCAGCAGCGTGGACCGCGCTACCGGCGCCCAGTCCAGCCGGCCGGGCGGAAGGGTGCAGCCCTTGGCCTCCGGCACCGTGGCATGCGCGGAGCCCGCGACGTCGTACATCCGGACGTTCTCCGGCAGCGGCAGGTCGGCGGTGCCCGCGGCGCCGGTACGGCCGAGCGAGGCGCGGATCGAGGCGTAGTCGACCTGCGAATTGATCAGCACCAGCTTCGGCGGCACCTCGCCGCGCGCCTCCGCCGCGGCGACGATCTCGCCGATGGTCAGCTTGCCGTCATGCACGCCGGGGAATTCCGGCTGGGCGAAGCTCGGCGCGCCATCGGCGGACGATCCCGGCCCGGTGCCGGAGCGCAGGATCGGCAGCAGCCCGGCGCCGGAGACGAAGACATGCATCCCGTCGAAGACCCGGCGGCCGCCCGCCTGGTTGAAGCCGTGCAGCAGGAAGGTCTTCAGGAATCGCCCATCCTGCGACTTGCCGGTGGCCAGGGCCCGGCTGATGCGGCCGGCGAGCGGGTTCGGCGCGGCGCCATGCGCCAGGAAATCACCCGCGTCGCGCACGATGGCGAAGCCGACGCCCTCGACGAAGCGGGTCTTGCCCTCGGCGTCAGTGAAGCGCGGCAGGTCGGCGCCCTGGCCGAGTTCCCAATGGATTTCGGCGATCGCGTAGCCCTGGTCCTGGAGGAAGCCGGTGCCGGGTTCCAGGTTGCCGGATTGCGAGGGCAGGCCGCGCGGGCTGTTGTACAGCGCATTGGCGTAGGGCTTGCCGCGGTTCGGCACGTCCAGCAGCAGCGCGCCGTTGCCGCGGGCCGGGTCGGTCGGCAGGAACAGGATCACCTTGGCGGCGTATTCGACCATGCCGCCGGCATTGCGGGCGGCCTTGTCGAGGTCGGGGATGCCAGGCTCGGTCGGCGCCACTTCGCCGTGAATGGTGCCGTCCCAGCGCTGGTACTCGCCGGCGCGGAAGCTGCCGTAGGGCTGTTTCGAGGTGATCTCCAGCCGGGTCACCTTGGCCTGCACCGGCGCGGCGAGGAGCAGCGCGGCAGCGAGGCAAAGCAACGTCTTCATCTGGGTTTCCTGCCGGGTTTTGCCACAGCCTAGGCGGGGTTGGCCGGTGCCGCCAGACAACGGCATTCGCGCCCACCCGCCGCAGGGCGTAAGCCCGCGCGGAACGAGGCTGGGGAACGCGATGCCAGGACGTGC
This sequence comes from Paracraurococcus sp., assembly GCA_049315625.1. GTDB lineage: Bacteria > Pseudomonadota > Alphaproteobacteria > Acetobacterales > Acetobacteraceae > Paracraurococcus. Next base: position 9,919 of record JBMOJU010000143.1, on the reverse strand, counting down.
CAGACGAGGCCGGGCATGACCCGGAGCGGCCGCGTGCTCCGCGTCCCGACCGCGCGCATCGTCGTGCCGCCGCCGCCGCGCAAGGGGCTGCTCGCCCGGCTGGGGCCGGGGCTGGTCACCGGCGCCTCGGACGACGACCCCAGCGGCATCGCCACCTATTCCCAGGCTGGCGCGCAATTCGGCTACGCGCTGTGCTGGGTGATGCTGTTCTGCCTGCCCTTCATGGCGGCGATCCAGGAGGTCTGCGCGCGCATCGGCCGGGTCACCGGGCAGGGCATCGCCGGCAACATCCGGGCGCATTACCCGCCCTGGGTGCTGCTTCCCGTGGTCGGGCTGCTGCTGGCGGCGAACATCATCAACCTCGGCGCCGATCTGGGGGCGATGGCGGCGGCGCTGCGCCTGCTGGTGGGCGGGCCGGTCGGGCTCTACGTGGTCGGCTTCGCGCTGGCCTGCGTGCTGCTGGAGGTCTTCGTCCGCTACGACCGGTACGCGGCCCTGCTGAAATGGACCAGCTTCGTGCTGCTGTCCTACGTGGCGGTGGCGCTGGTGGCCGACGTGCCCTGGGGCGAGGTGCTGCGCCATACGCTGATCCCCGGCTTCTCGCTCGACCGGAGCTACGTCGTCACCGTGGTGGCGGTGCTGGGGACGACGATCACGCCCTACTGCTTCTTCTGGCAATCCTCGCAGGAAGCCGAGAACGAGCGGGTCGACCCCACGGCGCACATCCTGCTGGAGGCGCCGGGCGAGGCGCCGGCGGAGATCCGACGGATCCGCTTCGATACCTGGATCGGCATGGGGTATTCCAACACCATCAGCCTGTTCATCATCGTCGGGACGGCGGCGACGCTGCATGCGCATGGGATCACCGACATCCAGACCTCGGCCCAGGCCGCAGAGGCGCTGCGGCCGATCGCCGGGGTCTTCACCTTCGCGCTGTTCGCCGCCGGGATCATCGGCATCGGGCTGCTGGCGGTGCCGGTGCTGGCGGGGTCAGGCGCCTATGCGCTGGGGGAGGCGCTGGGCTGGACCACCGGGCTCGACCGCAAGGCGCCGGAGGCCAAGGCGTTCTACGGCACCATCGCCGCTTCGACGCTGATAGGCGTGGCGATGAACTTCGTCGGCATCGACCCGATCCGGGCGCTGTTCTGGTCGGCGGTGATCAACGGCGTGGTGGCGGTGCCGCTGATGGCGGTGATCATGCTGACGGCGATGCGGCGCGACGTGATGGGCCGCTTCGTGCTGCCTCGGGCGCTGTGGCTGATGGGCTGGGCCTGCACCGGGGTGATGGCGCTGGCGGTGGGGATCATGGTCGCCACCTGGTAGGCGGCGGCTATTCGGCGCTGAGGCCGCGCGCCCGGATCAGGCCACGCCAGGCTTCGATCTCCTCCACGACCAGGGCGCGGGTCGCGGCGTGGGCGCTGGGGTCGACCCCGCCATCGGTCAGCTCCTCCAGCTTCGTCCGTACCGGCGGCTGGGCCAGCACGCGAAGCAGGGCGGCGTGCAGGGTGGCGACCACCGGCGGCGGCGTGCCGGCGGGCGCGGCGAGGCCAGCCCAGGTGTAGGAGCGGAAGCCAGGAAAGCCGCTTTCGGCCACCGTCGGGATGGAAGGGAAGCGGGCGCTGCGGCGGTCGGCCGTTACCGCGAGGCCGCGCAACCGGGGGTCGGCCAGCAGGCCCATGGCGCCGACCGTGGTGCTGAGCATCAGCGGCAGCTCGCCGCCCAGCACGCCGGTGATGCCGGCGACGTCGCTGCGGTAGGGGATCTGCGTCATGGAAATTCCGGCGGCGGCGCTGAACAGCTCCCCGGTCAGGTGGTGGGAGGAGCCGGGGCCGAGCGTGCCGTACTGTACCGCGCCGGGCGCCGCCTTCGCCGCGGCGACCAGCCCGGCGAGGTCGCGGTACGGCCCGTCGGCGCGCGCCACGAAGACGAAGGCGTAGCGCAGCGCGACGCTGATCCAGGCGAAGCCATCGACCGGGTCGAACCCCGCGGCCTTGCCAAAGGCCGCCGCCACGCCGTGGCTGCCGGTCAGCAGGCCGAGTGTCAGGCCATCCGGCGCGGCGCGCGCCAGGGCAGCGGAGGCGATGTTGCCGCCGGCGCCGGGGCGGGGCTCCACCACCACCGGGCGGCCCAGCGCCTCGGCCAGCGGCGGCGCCAGGATGCGGCAGATGGTGTCAGCCGCGCCGCCAGCGCCGAAGCCGTGCAGCAGGGTGATGCTGCGGTCCGGCGCCCAGCCCTGGCTCGTCCCTTGGGCCCGCGCGACGGCGGGGGCGGCCAGCGCCGCAAGCAGGCCCCGCCGCGCGAGCGCCATCTCAGACCAGCGCCTGGTAGACCAGCTGCCGCATCGCGTAGCGGTACTGGATGCGGTCGGACGGCCCTTGCAGCATCAGCACGGCGTAGAGCTCCTCCTTCGGGTCGATCCAGAAATAGGTGCCATAGGCGCCGCCCCAAAAATAGTCCCCGACATTGCCCGGCACCGGGCTGCGGCCCTGCGCCGTGCGCACCGCGAAGCCCAGGCCGAAGCCGTAGCCGGTGACCGGCGCCGGGGCGAGGCCGCCGAAGCGCACCAGCAGGCCGGGGCCGTATTGCGTGCCGTCGGGCAGGTGATTTGCGCTCATCAGCCCTACGGTGCTGCGGGAGGCGATCTGCGCCTCCCCCAGCCGGCCGCCGTTCAGCAGCATCTGGCAGAAGCGCGCATAGTCCATGGCGGTCGAGACCATGCCGCCACCGCCGGAGAAAATCGCCGGCTTCTCCAGCGCATCGGGGATCGCCTGGCGGGCATTGGTGACGGGGTCCACCTGGGCGCGGGCGACGCGGTTGGCGGCCTCGGCCGGCGCCCAGAAGCCGGTATCGGCCAGGCCCAGCGGCGCCGAGATGCGGGCGCGGATGAAGGCGTCCAGGTCCTGGCCGGAGACCACCTCGACGATCCGCCCGACCACGTCGGTGGCGTGGCTGTATTCCCAGGTGGTGCCGGGCTGGAACATCAGCGGCTGGGCGGCGAGCCGGGTGATGAACTCGGCCGCGGTCAGGCTGCGGTCGGCGACCTTGGCGGCGACATAGGCCGACTGCACCGGGTGCGGCGCCGGACCCGGCCCGGGCAGCGCGCCATAGGTGAGGCCCGAGGTGTGGCGCAAAAGGTCCTGCACGGTCGCCTCGCGCTCGACCGGCGCGCCTTCGAGGCCGACCTTCTGGCCCTTGAACTCGGGCAGGTAGCGGCTGACCGGATGCCAGAGCATCACCCTGCCTTCCTCGGCCAGCAGCATCAGCGCCAGCGACGCGAAGGGCTTGGTCATCGAGGCGATGCGGAAGATCGCATCGGCCGGCATCGGCGCCTTCGTGTCGCGGTCGCGGAAGCCGACGGGTTCGTGGAAGGCCAGCTTGCCGCCGCGGCCGATGGCGACGACGGCGCCGGGGATGCGGCCGGCATCGACCTCCGCCTGCAGCCAGGCGGTGACGCGGCCAAGGCGGTCGCGCGAGAGGCCGGCATCCTCCGGCCGCGCGGCGCGGGCGAGCGGGCCGGCATCGGTGGCCGCGGCGGCGGGGCGGACGAGCGCGGCGGTGGCGGCGCCCGCGGCGAGCGCGAAGGCGGCACGGCGTTCAAGCATGGGGCGTTCCCTTCCCTTGTGGGGTGATTGGCGGGGAGCTTCAGGCCCGCACGCCCGGAGGGTCAAGCGTCGCCGAGACGGAAGGCGTCGGCGATGCGGCGGACGGTACCGTCGGCGGCGACCAGCAGGACATCGAAGCGGATGCCGGCGCTGCCGTGGGCGGGGTTTTCCGCCAGCCAGCATTCGGCGGCGGCGGTCAGACGGGTGCGCTGCCTCGGGCCGAGGGCGAAGGCGGCCTCGGCCAAGCTGGGGCGGGCCTTGACCTCGACGAAGGCCAGCAGGCCGGCCTGTTCGGCGACGAGGTCGAGTTCGCCGGCCGGGGTGCGGGCGCGCCGGGCGAGGATGGTCCAGCCCTGGGCGACCAGCGCCGCTGCGGCTGAGTTCTCTGCGGTGCGCCCGGCCGTGTCTGCGCGCACGCCGCGCAGCTTACGAGCGGTATCGTTCGTCATGGCGTCGGAGTGTGCCGCAAAGCGGGTGCCGACTCGGAGAAAAAGGTGAGAGGGGGCTCCGGGGGAGAGAATTCCTCTCTCCCCCGGGTATTCATGCAGCCAAGGCTTCGCGGATATGCCCAACCGCCTCCTCGATCATCGGCGCCGAGACATCAAGATGCGTGCAGGCCCGCACCCGCCCGCCGAGGCCGCTGACCGAGACGCCGCGCATGGCCAGCCGCGCCTGCAGGGTCGCCACATCGACCCCGGTGCCCTTGATGTCGAAGAAGACCAGGTTGGTATCGGGCGTCTCCACCACCACGCCCGGGATCTGCGCCAGGCCGCGGGCCAGCGCCTTGGCATTGGCATGGTCCTCGGCCAGCCGGTCGATATTGTGGTCCAGCGCGTAGAGGCAGCCGGCGGCCGAGAGCCCGGCCTGGCGCATGGACCCACCCAGCCGCTGCTTCCAGCGCCAGGCGGCGCCGATGAATTCCTCGCTGCCGCAGAGCACGGCGCCGAGCGGCGCGCCGAGGCCCTTGGTGAAGTCCAGCCAGACGGAATCGAAGCCGACGACCATGTCCTTCGCCGCGATGCCGGCGGCGACGCAGGCATTCATCAGCCGGGCGCCGTCCATGTGGGTGGCCCAGCCCTGCTCATGCGCGATCTCGGCCACGGCGTTGAGCTGCGCCAGCGGCCATACCGCGCCGCCGCCGATGTTGGCGGTCTGCTCGACCTCCAGCAGGCGTTGCGGCGGCGTGTAGCGGGTGCGCGGGCGGATGGCGGCGCGCAGCGTCTCGGCATCGAACATGCCGCGCGGGCCCTTCAGGCCCATGATCTGCGCACCGGTCAGCGCAGCGTGGGTACCGCCTTCGGAGGTGAGGATATGCGCGGTCTCGTGCGCCACCACCTCATCGCCCTTCTGGCAATGGGTGAGGATGGCGATGACGTTGCACATGGTGCCGGAGGGCAGGAACATCGCCGCCTGTTTGCCCATCAGCGCCGCCATGCGGTCGCAGAGGGCGTGGACGGTCGGGTCGTCGCCATGCTGCTCGTCGCCGACCTCGGCGCGCATCATCGCCTCCTTCATCGCCGGGGTGGGGCGGGTCTGGGTGTCCGAATAGAGGTTGATGCGGACGGGCGGCGCGCCGGCGGGCGGGCGAGGCGGGGCATGGACCATGGCGGGAATCCCTCAATCGGCGCGCAGGCTGCGACGGATGCGGATGCCGGGCAACCCGGCCGCGCTCAGCGCATGTGAAGCGATCGAACCTGCGAAAGAATGCCCTTCGGAACCATTGGCTTTCCTGCAGCGGGTTCTGCGCTGAAGGGATCCTTTCGCAAACTCTCAGGCCGGGACGTCGAAATGCCGCGCCCAGGCCGCGGCGAGGCTGGGGCGGGTGGCAACGGCGCGGGCGAGCGCCTGAATGCGTGGGCAGCGGCCTGGCATCCAGGCCTCGTTGCCCATCCAGCGGGACAGCACCGCGAGGACCAGGTCTGCCAGCGAGAGACGGTCCCCCAGCACGAAGGGCCCGGGCTGGGCGCCAGCCTCGATCAGGTGCCAGAAGCCGCGCGCCATCTCGATCGCGCGGGCGCGGATGGAGGGCGCATCGGTGCCGAACCTCTCCGGGTAGTCGTTGCGGGTGACGCAGGGGTAGATCTCGCTAGCGGCCAGCATCATCCAGCGCAGCGCCGTGGCGCGGCCGGGATCGGCGGCGGGCGGCAGCAACCCGGTCTGCGGGTGGCGGGCTTCCAGCGTCAGCAGGATGGCGGTGCTTTCGGTCACCACCGTGCCGTCCGGCAGGATCAGGGTCGGCACCCGACCCATCGGGTTGATGCGGCGGTATTCCTCCGCCAGTTGCGCGTCCTGCTCCAACGGCACCGGGCGGAGTTCGGCCGAGGCGCCGATCTCGGCCAGCGCCAGCTCGATCATCGCGGAACCGGAGCGCCGGTCCCCGTAGAGGATGTACGACATGGCACGAGGCTGCGGCGGCGGTGGCGCAAAGGGCAAACGCAATCCGGTGATGGGCGGATCAGCCGCGCTGATGCCGGCGCCCGTCAGACGAAGGCGTCGCGCACCCAGCCGGACAGCCGCGTGGTTGCGCGGACCATGCCGCCGACCACGGAGGCGGCGAAGACCAGTGCGATGATCCCGGCGACCATGAGGGCCAGGGTGTACCAGGGGTCCGGCAAGGTGCCGACCGCGCCGGCAAGGCGGTCGAGCAGGCCGAGCGCATCCAGCCGCGGGATCGGGTCCTGCGCGGCGGGGCCACCCAGGGTTTCGACCACGAAGCGGGTCCCGGCCTGCAGCCAGCCCTGCTGGATGGCGGTGCCGAGGAGGAGGATGGTGACGAGGAGCCGGAGGAGCGAGCGCATGCGCGGCAGCCTGCGCCGCCAGAGGTGAAGGAAGGGTTCAGGCCGGCGCCGCCGGAGGGGGGTTCAGGCCGGCGCCGCCGGAGGGGGGGTCAGGCCGGCGCCGCCGGCGTGGCCCCGGAGGGCAAGGGCGGCCGGCCATAGAGCTGCATCGCCCGCCTCTCGAAGGCGCGGACCATCAGCCGCACCGCCTCGTTGAACACGGTGCCGATCACCGCCTGGAGCAGGCGGGACTTGAACTCGAAATCGACGAAGAAATCGACTTCGGTCCAGACCTCCCCACCCTGTTCCTGGGGCCGCGGGTGGAAGCGCCAGTGGTTGTTCAGGTAGCGGAAGGGGCCGGTCAGGTACTGCACATGCACGTGGTGCGGCCGTTCCAGCGTGACGGAGCTGCGGAAGGTCTCGCGGAACATCTTGAAGCCGATGGTCAGGTCGGCGATCAGCACATCATCCTTGCGGGACAGCACCCGGGCGCCGACGCACCAGGGCAGGAATTCCGGGTAGCGCCGGACATCCGCGACCATGTCGAAAAGCTGTTCGGGCGAGTAGCGAAGGATCTTCCGCTCGGCATGGGTCGGCATCAGGCGGCGGCCAGCCTCGCGGCGCGGGCATCCCGCAGGGCCGCGAAATCGCGGTCCGCGTGGTAGGAGCTGCGGGTCAGCGGCGTGGCGGAGACCAGCAGGAAGCCCTTGGAGCGCGCCATGCGGGCGTAGTCGTCGAACTCCTCGGGCGTGACGAAGCGGTCCACCGCGGCGTGCTTCACCGTCGGCTGCAGGTACTGGCCGATGGTGAGGAAATCGACCTCCGCCGCGCGCAGGTCGTCCATCACCTGCAGCACCTCGACCCGTTCCTCGCCAAGGCCGACCATGATGCCGGATTTGGTGAAGATGGTCGGGTCGCGCTGCTTCACCCGGTCCAGCAGGCGGAGGGAATGGTAGTAGCGGGCGCCGGGACGGATGGTGGGATACAGCTTGGGGACGGTTTCCAGGTTGTGGTTGAAGACGTCCGGGCGGGCCTCCACCACCACCTCCGGCGCGCCGTCCTTGCGGAGGAAGTCGGGGGTCAGGACCTCGATCGTGGTGCCGGGGGCGGCGGAGCGGATGGCGCGGATCGTCTGCGCGAAGTGCTCGGCACCGCCATCGGCGAGGTCGTCGCGGTCGACGCTGGTGATCACGACATGCTGGAGTCCGAGCTTGGCCACCGCATCGCCGACCCGGCGCGGCTCATCGGCATCGAGCGGGCCAGGCATCCCGGTCGCGACGTTGCAGAAGCTGCAGGCGCGGGTGCAGGTCTCGCCCATGATCATCATGGTGGCGTGGCGCTGCGACCAGCACTCGCCGATGTTCGGGCAGGCGGCTTCCTCGCAGACCGTGGTCAGCTTGTTCTCCCGCATCAGGGCGCGGGTCTCGTGGTAGATCGGGCTGGTGGGTGCCTTCACCCGGATCCAGGCGGGTTTCCGCTGGATCGGGTTGTCGGGCCGGTGGGCCTTCTCCGGGTGGCGGAGCACAGGCTCAGCCGCTCTGTGGTCGATATCGATACGCGTGGCCATGCCAGAAGTGCCCGCCGGGTTCGGCCCTAGATGTGGATCACCCGGCCATAGGCATCAAGCACCGCCTCGTGCATCGCCTCCGAGATGGTCGGGTGGGGGAATACCGTCTCCATCAGCTCGGCCTCGGTGGTCTCCAAGGTCTTGGCGATGGTGTAGCCCTGGATCATCTCCGTCACCTCGGGGCCGGCCATATGGGCGCCGAGGAGTTCCCCGGTCTTGGCATCGAAGACGGTCTTGATCATCCCCTCCGGCTCGCCCATGGCGATGGCCTTGCCATTGCCGATGAAAGGGAAGCGGCCAACCTTCACCTCATGCCCCGCCGCCTTCGCCGCGGCTTCCGTCAGCCCGACGCTGGCGACCTGCGGCCGGCAATAGGTGCAGCCGGGGATGTTCCTGATGTCCATCGGGTGCACCTGCATCCCGGCGATGTGCTCGACGCAGAGCACGCCCTCATGGCTCGCCTTGTGCGCCAGCCAGGGCGGGCCGGTGAGGTCGCCGATGGCGTAGACCCCCGGCTCGCCAGTGCGGCAGTACTCATCCACCAGCACATGGGTGCGGTCGACCTTCACCCCGGTGCCTTCGATGCCGATATTCTCGACATTACCGACAATGCCGACGGCGGAGATGACGCGGTCGGCAGTGATCTCCTGCACGCCGGCCGGCGTCTCGATGATGGCGGTGACGCTGTCGGCGGATTTGCGCAGGCCCTGCACCTTGGCGCCGGTGATGATCTTCATGCCCTGCTTAACGAAGGCCTTCTGCACGAAGGCGCCGATCTCGGCATCCTCGACCGGCAGGATGCGGTCCAGCACTTCCACCAGCGTCACCTCGGCGCCGAGGTTGAGGTAGAAGCTGGCGAATTCGGCGCCGATCGCGCCGGAGCCGATGACGATGAGCTTCTTCGGCATCGCTTCGGGGACCATCGCCTCGCGGTAGGTCCAGATCAGCTTGCCGTCGGGCTCGATCCCCGGCAGCACGCGGGCGCGCGCGCCAGTGGCCAGGATGATGTGCTTGGCGACGAGTTCCGCCAGCGGCTGGCCACCCTTGGTGACGTTCAGCCTGCCCTTGCCGGCGAGCTTCCCTTCGCCGTCGAACACCGTGACCTTGTTCTTCTTCATCAGGAAGCGGACGCCGTCCGAGAGCTGCTTGGCCACCGCTCGGCTGCGCTTGACGATCTTGCCGAGGTCGAATTTGATGTTGTCGGCGCTGAAGCCATAGGCATCCAGCGTATGCAGCAGGTGGTTGATCTCGGAGCTGCGTAGCAACGCCTTCGTGGGGATGCAGCCCCAGTTGAGGCAGATGCCGCCGAGATGCTCGCGCTCCACCACGGCGGTCTTCATGCCGAGCTGGGCGGCACGGATGGCGGCCACGTAGCCGCCCGGGCCGCCGCCGAGGACGACGAGATCGAATGTCTGTTCGGCCATGATTACGTCTCCTGGGCCGCGAGCGCCGCGAGGGCGTCGCCGCTGAGGCGTTGCAGGGTCCAGCCCTCCCGCGGGAGGGCACCGATGGAGCGGTAGAAGGCGATGGAGGGGGCGTTCCAGTCGAGCACGGACCACTCCATCCGGCTGCACCCTTCCGCCAGGGTGCGGCGGGCCAGATCGGCGAAGATCGCCCGGCCGATGCCCCGCCCGCGCTGGTCGGGGTTCACGAAGACATCCTCGACATAGAGCTTCGGCCGCCCGTCGAAGGTGCTGACGCTGAAGTACCAGAGGGCGAAGCCGACCGGCGCGCCCTCCCACTCCGCGATCAACGCCGCAGCGCGGCGCGGTTCGGCGAAGAGCAGGCGGCGGAAATCGTCCGCCGTCGCCCGCACCTCGTGCAGCAGTTTTTCATAGTCGGCCAGCGCGCGGACGAAGTGCAGCACCAGCGGCACGTCGCCTTCGGTCGCGTCGCGCAGATTCAATGCAGGCGGCCGATTCACGCCCTCGCTGACGCTCGGACGATCGGGCGCCGGCATCACAGCATCAGGC
>JBMOJU010000546.1:0-2659 GCA_049315625.1 Paracraurococcus sp. | reverse complement strand
TTCTGGGAAAGCCTGGAAGGCATGCTGCTGACGATCAGCGCGCCGACCGCCATCTCCGGCACCAACAGCTTCGGCGAGACCTGGGTCACGGCGGATGGCGGTGCAGATGCCACTGGCCTGAATGCCCGCGGCAGCCTGACGCTGACCGAATCGGACGTGAACCCCGAGCGGATCCAGATCGACACCGACAGCGGCGTGCTGGCCGGCTTCAACCCCGACATCACCACCGGCGACACGCTGGGCAACGTGACCGGCGTCGTGTCCTACAACTTCGGCAACTACGAGGTGGTGCCGACCCAGAGCTTCACCGTCACCGCGAATACGCTGCCGCAGGAAACCACGTCCCTGGCGCGCGGCGCCGACCAGCTGCTGGTCGGCGAGTTCAACGTCGAGAACTTCACCCGCTTCAACGCGACCAAGGTGGCCCGGATCGCCGACGCGATCATCGACAACCTGAACCGGCCGGACATCGTCGCGCTGCAGGAAGTCCAGGACGACAACGGCGAGACCAACGACGGCGTCACCACCGCCGACCAGAACCTGCAGGCCCTCGTCGATGCCATCGTCGCGGCAGGCGGCCCGACCTACAGCTTCGCCTATATCGCCCCGGTCGACGGCACCTCGGGCGGCGCCTCGGGCGGCAATATCCGCAACGCCTTCCTGTATGACGCCAGCCGGGTCGACCTGGTGTCGCTGAAGCAGGTGACGGATACGGCGGCAACCGCGGGCGATGCCTTCGCCGCATCCCGCATCCCGCTGGTCGGCAACTTCGCCTTCAACGGCGAGCTGGTGACGCTGATCAACGTCCACTACAGCAGCAAGGGCGGCAGCAGCACCTATTTCGGCGACCAGGTGCCCTTCATCAACGGCGCCGAAACGGCGCGCATCAACCAGGCGATCGAGACCAACGCCTATGTCGATGCGCTGCTCGCCGCCTCGCCCAATGCCAAGGTGCTTGTGCTGGGCGACCACAACGAGTTTGCCTGGGAAGACTCGCAGCTGGTGCTGAAGGGCAATGTCGGCGCCGACCTGACGACGCCCGGCACCGCCGTGCTGATCGACCTGGCGGAGTCGCTGCCCGAACGCGAGCGCTACACCTACAACTTCGACGGCAACGCCCAGTCGCTGGATCACACGCTGGCGACGGTCGCGGCCGAGGCGGTCGCCACCTACGACGTCGTCCACATGAACGCCGAATACGCCGACAGCGTGCGACTGTCGGACCATGATCCGGCGGTGACCGGCCTGGCCCTGGCGGCGCCCGTGGGCCTCGCCTTCACCCTGCTGGCCGATACCGACGGCACCGGCAGCCCGGAGGACGCGGCCGGTGCGCTGCGCTACCAGCTTGCCGGCGCCAGCACGCTGCAGGACAGCAGCGCGGCGGATGACGGCACGCTGCGGACGCTGTCGACCTTCGCCGCGACACTCGGCGACGTGACGGTCCGCGAGGCCACGCTGGCCTCCGGCGCCGTGCTCGGCGGTGCCGGCGGGGCGATCGCGCTGCTCGACTGGACCGGCAGCGCCGCGGTGCTGCAGGCACTGGTCGATGCGCCGGAGGGCCTCGCCATCACCGGTTTCGGTGGCGCGCATCTGGAGGTGCGGGGCTTCGAGGCCGTCACCCTGGACTTCGCCCGCGCCACCACGGCACTGGCATTGCTGGTCGCCGACGACGCTACCGCTGCGCTAAGCCTTGGTGCCGGCGATGACAGCGTCACCGGCGGCGCGGGCGCCGAGACGGTGCATGGCGGGGACGGCAACGATGTGATCGATGCCGGTGCCGGCATCGACCAGGTCTTCGGCGATGCGGGCGACGACCGCATCGTCCATGACGCCGCCGACCTGCTGCAGGATGGCGGTGACGGGTACGACACCTTGGTGCTGACCAGCGCCGTGCGCGTCGACCTCACCGCCGCCGACCAGATCGCCGGCGGCGGGATCCAGACGGGCTTCGAGGCGGTCGACGCCTCGGCGGTCGCCGGCGCGGTGATCCTCAGCGGCTCGCGCGTGACCGGCGGCGGCGGCGACGACAACCTCATCGGCACCGCGGGCGACGATTCGCTCGCCGGCGGCGGCGGCCGGGACTTGATGCGCGGCAATGGCGGGCAGGATTCGCTGCGCGGCGGCGACGGAGACGACACCTACTTCGTCGACGGTGCAGGCGACGTGGTGACCGAACTGGCTGGCGGTGGCGTTGCCGACCTGGTCTACGCGGCGGTCAGCTACACGCTGCCGGATGAGGTCGAGCGGCTGATCCTGACCGATGCGACCGGGGCGACCGGCACCGGTAACGCGGGCAGCAACACGCTGCGCGGTGGCGCCGGCGACGACCTGTTGCTGGGCCTCGGCGGCTCCGACGTCCTGCGTGGCGGCGCCGGCAACGACAGCCTGGTCGGCGGCAGCGGCAACGACACCTTCATGATCTACCTGGAGGATGTCGGCACGGCCGGCGCCACCGGCTACGGCGATGCCGTGCTGGACCTGGCCGGCGCCGGTGGCTGGAACGCGGTGGAGAACGACATGATCCGCTTCCAGGGGTTCACCGTCGCGGCCAGCCTTCAGTTCCAGGGCAATGACGGCGGCGATGCGACCCGGCAAATTGGCGTGACCCAGGATCTTGGCGCCGTTGATCTCGTTCGACTTTGTGCAGTCGATAAACAGC
>JBMOJU010000545.1:0-2672 GCA_049315625.1 Paracraurococcus sp. | reverse complement strand
TCCGCCCGGCCGCTGCCCACCGCCTCCATCCCCTGCTCGGCGATTGCCCGCACCACCTCCGGGTCGTGCAGCGCCGCCGCGGCGGCCTCGTGCAGCCGGTCCAGCACCCGCTCCGGCACCGCGGCGGCGGTGACCAGGCCGTGCCAATTGTTGGTCTCGATGCCCGGCAGGCCGCTCTCCGCCAGCGTCGGCACCTCCGGCAGGAAGGGCAGCCGCTGCTTGCTGCCGACGCCGAGGATGCGCACCGTGCCGGCGCGGTGCTGCGGCAGGAAGACCGGCAGGTCGGACAGGCCCAGATCGACCTCACCCGCCAGCACCGCCAGCCCGACCGGCCCGCCGCCGCGATAGGGCACGTGGACCAGCCTGATGCCGGCCTGCTGGCTGAGCAATTCGCCGGTCAGGTGCGGCAGCCCGCCGGTGCCGGAGGAGCCGAAGGTCAGCTGCCCCGGCCGCGCCCGCGCCGCCGCCAGCAGCTCCGGCAAAGTGCGGTAGGGCGAGCGGGCCGGCACCACCACCGGCACCTGCACGTTGATCGCCAGGGTGATGGCGGCGAGGTCGCGTTCCGGGTCGAAGGGCGGCGCGCGCATCAGCCGTGGTGCGGTCAGGATGGCGCCGGTGGTGCCGAGTGCCACCGTGTAGCCATCGGCCGGCGCCTTGGCGGCGACGTCGACGCCGGTCATGCCGCCGGCGCCGGACCGCGTCTCGATCACCACCGGCTGGCCCAGCCGCGCCGCCATTCGCGGTGCCATCAGCCGGGCGGTGAAGTCGTTCGACCCGCCCGGGGCGAAGGGGACGATGAAGCGGATGGGGCGGCTCGGCCAGGCCTCCTGCGCCGCGGCGGGCGCCGCGGCCAGCAGCGCCAGCAGGCCGAGCAGGACGCGCGCCTTCATGCGCCGGCGCCCTCCAGCCGGCGGCGGTACAGCGCGATCAGCCTTTCCCAGTGCCGCTCGGCGGCCGGCTTGTCGAAGCACCAGCGCTGCGGGAAGGCGAAGCCGTGGTGGACGTGCGGGTAGATCTCCAGCTCGCCGGCGGCGCCGGAGGCGGCGAGCAGGCCGCGCAATTCCTCGACCATCGGCAGCGGCGCGAGCTCGTCATGCTCGGCGCAGCCGATATAGAGCTCGCCCTTGGACTGGCCGAGGGTGAGGTGCGGGCTTTCCTCGGCCTCGCTGACCAGCCAGGTGCCGTAGAAGGAGGCCGCGGCGGCGATGCGACCGGGGAAGCGGGCGGCGGCGGCCAGGGCATAGGGGCCGCTCATGCAGTAGCCATGCACGCCGACCGGGCCGGGGCGGACCGCGGGCTCGGCATCGAGGTGGTCCAGCATCGCGGCGACGTCGCGCATCACCGGCGGGATGGTCATCTTCGTGCGGATGGCGCGCATGCGGTCGCGTTCCGGGTCGCCCTGGACCAGCACGCCGGGGCCGAAGACGCTGTCGCGCCCGGCGCGGTAGTAGAGGTTGGGCAGCAGCACGTGGAAGCCCACGGTGGCGAGGCGGCGCGCCATGTCGCGCAGCTCCTCCCGGATGCCGGGCGCGTCCATCAGCATGAGCACGGCGGGGTGCGGGCCGCCGCGTTCGGGGCGGACGATGAAGGTCTCCATCGCCCCGTCGGGCGTGGCGATATCGAGCGTGGTTTCTTGCATTGGGCCGTTCCTCCGCCGCGAAGGCTAGGCGGGGACGCGGCGGGCGCCAATGCGGCGGAGCGGGTCGCCCCTCAGATGTTCGCCTGCTCCTCCTCCGGCACGTCCTCGCCGGGCTGGTGGTACAGCGCGGCGCATTCGCGGCGCAGCACGCCGCCCTGGATGGACAGGTCGTCGCGATAGGCATCCGCCAGGAAGTCCACGGTGTTCAGGTCGCGGCCCTCGAAATACATGCGGTGCACGTCGTCGCGCCCGGCGCCGTAGACGATGCGGCCGACCTTGGCCCAGATCGAGGCCATCGAGCACATGCCGCAGGGCTGCAGCGTCGAGTAGAGCACCGCGCCCGGGAATTGGGAGACGCCCAGCGCCGCCCCGGCCCGGCGCATCGCCACCACCTCGGCATGCGCCGTGGGGTCGTGGCGCAGATCGACCTCGTTGTGCCCCTCGGCGATGACCTGGCCGTCCCGGACCAGGACGCAGCCGATCGGCGAGGTGCCCGGGACACGCTCGGCCTTCTCAGCCAGCGCGAGGGCGCGGCGCATGAAGGCGATGTCCTGTGCGGCCTGGTCGCGTTCCATCAGTAGCTCGGCCACAGGCCGGGGGTGGCGACTTCCAGCGAATGCCCGTCGGGGTCGCGGAGATAGAGGCTGACGCCGCCGCGCGGCCAGGTGATGCGGGATTCGAGGGGCACGCCGAGGTGCATGAGGTGGTCCTCCCAGGCCGGAAGCTCGCCCACCGGGATGGCGAAGGCGATGTGCTGCGCGCCGCTGGCGTCGTGCGGCGGGATGTCCCCGGTCGGTGTCGGCGAGGGCTCGGTGGAGCCGCCGCGGCGGAACAGGAGCAGGATGGAATTGCCGGGGATGCCGAGCCCGGCCATGCGGTCGTCGCGCAGGAAGGTCTCGAAGCCGAAGGCGCGGTGGTAGAAGGCCTCCGCCCGGTCGAGGTCGGCGACGTAGAGCGAGGTTTCGAGCTGGTGGCTGATCCGCGGCATGCGGGTGGGGCAACGCGGCGGGGGTGGGGGGCGTTCCCGGTTGGG
>JBMOJU010000544.1:0-2675 GCA_049315625.1 Paracraurococcus sp. | reverse complement strand
GGAGCGCGGGGTCCGCAAAGACGCTGGCCTCATCACCAAACAGTGGGTCAATCAGTACGCGCGCCCGTATGTGCAACGACAGCTGCCATCGCGGATCGGCCGTTACTGGTGACGCGAGCGAACCCCGCCGCCGACAAGCGGCGGGGTTAGTTTCATCTGCCGCGACATCAAAAATTCACGGGATACTCCGGTGTGTATTTGTGCTGCTCATCAGCTACAAAATCGCAAATATAATAGATCAGAGTAATGCCTTAACGATCGACCAGGACATACCGCTTTTTGCTCTTGAACGTTTTGTAGTCTGCAGGAACACCTGATCTACTGATAGATATGGAGATGGACAGAGGCAATTTCATAGTATCGCTCTAGCTCAACCCATCGCCTTCCGCGCCAGCGCCACCGCCCCCTCCCGCGTCTTCGCCGCCGCCACGAAGCGCCGCAGATGCACGAACACCGCATCCGCCACGCCCGTCACCTCCGCCAGCGCCGCCGCCTCCAACCCCGCCCAGGCCTCCGGCAACGGCAGCCGCTGCGCGAAGGAGCCAGGCTCGGGCGGCACCGCATCCACCATCCAGTTGCCGTTGGAGGCCGGGGAGACCGTGAACAGCACCGGCAACCCATGCGTGAAGACCACGTTCTTCCACGGCATGCCGCGGTCGAGCACCAGCAGCCGCGGATCCTCCGCCGCCGCGTGCGCCGCCAGCACGCTGGCCTCGGCCGCCCGGCGCGCCCGCAGCTCGTCCACCCGGCGCGCCAGCACCCCGGCGGCGAAGGCCGCCGCCGCCTGGAAGGCCGCGTCGCCCGCAGTGGGTCCTGACCCCGCCGGGTCGTCCCAGGCCGGGTTGAATTCCCCGATCAGCGTCGCCAGCCCCAGCGTGTCGCGCCCGCCATCGGCCGCCACCCCGTTGTCCAGCTCGTCGATCCGCCGCACCAGGCTGGCATCGATCTCGGCCGCGATGCCGGCGGCGAAGGCCTCCGCGCCGCTGTCCCGCAGCAGCGCGGCCACCGCCGCCGTCCCGTGCACCTGCCAGACCAGCCCGGCGGAGGAGAAGGGCGTCCCATCCGCCCGCAGCGGTGCGCCGCGCTGG
The DNA here is from genome assembly GCA_049315625.1 of Paracraurococcus sp. Lineage (GTDB taxonomy): Bacteria > Pseudomonadota > Alphaproteobacteria > Acetobacterales > Acetobacteraceae > Paracraurococcus. Next base: position 1,587 of record JBMOJU010000544.1, on the reverse strand, counting down.
TGGTGGTCGAAGCGGCCGGCGGCGGCATCGAAGGTGAAGCCGACATCCCAGACGATGTCGGCGCCCGCGATCAGCGCCGCGTCCCGGGTCCGCCGCAACTCGTGGTCCCGCCCGGCCTCCGTCAGCCCGAGCGCGAGCCGCAGCACGGCATAGGCGAAGACCTCGTCGCAATGGAACTTGCCGCCATGGGTAGCGAGGATGGGGAGCGTCATGCGGCAGGGTCCGATGCGGGCAGGGGTTCGGGCCGCGTTGCCTAGCCCGGCCGGCGCCCCGCGTCGATGCTCCGCGCCCGGTCGGCCGAACGTGACGGGTCTGTTCCTTTTTCCCCATCTGAATAAAATGGCCGCCATCGACACCCCCAGACCCGGGAGCATCGCCATGCAGCGCTTCGCTTTCGTCCCGCCCGGCGCCGGCCCGAATTACGACTGGACCCGTGACCATACCTTCGTGAAGGTCTCCGCGGCCGATACCGGCGGTGCCTTCACGCTGATGGAGGACAACCTGAAGGTCGAGTTCGCGCTCGGCCTGCATGTCCATCGCCAGCACGCCGAGACCTTCTACATCCTGGAAGGCAACGTCGATTTCCATATCGACGGCGCCTGGATGACGGCCACGCCGGGCACCACGATCCATATCCCGCCGGGCATCCCGCACGCGCTGGACCTGCCGCATGGCCAGACCGGCCGGATGCTGATGATCTTCCAGCCGGCCGGCATCGACCAGTTCCTGGCCGAGCTGGCGGCGCTGAGCCCGGAGCAGCAGGCCGATGCGGCGCTGATGTCGGCCCTCAGCGAGAAGTACGACCTGATCCAGCTCGGGGATGTGCCGCCGCGCTGAGTCGCGGCCTGATTGCCCGGGACAGCGGTCGGGTGTTCGCTCCGCCCATGAACCCCTTCCAGCGCCACATCGACGCCTGCAACGACCTGCCCTCCCCGGCCGGGCTGATCCCCTTCCGGATCGGCGCGGAGCAGGTCGGCTGGCTCGGCCCGGAGCTCGCCCGGGCGTTGACCTTCTTCCCGCGCGACATCCACTTCGATGCCGCCGGCGCCGCGCTCGCCGGCCGCCTGCGCGGCCCCGCCGCCCGGGCGGAGGCGCTGGCGGGCATCGCCCGCAGCCTGGCCGAGCGCGGCCATTTCACGCTGCGGGAGGAGCCCTTCGACATCCGCGCCCGGCCCGGCGGCCCGGTGCTCGCCACGCTCGACCGCGGCGCCCTGCCGGCCTTCGGCATCGCGGCGGAGGGGGTGCACGTGAACGGCCGGGTGATGCGGCCGGATGGGCTGCATCTCTGGGTCGGGGTGCGCAGCCGGGCCAAGGCGGTCGCGCCCGGCAAGTTGGACAATCTGGTCGCCGGCGGCATCCCGGCCGGCCTCGGGCCGGAGGAAACCCTGGTGAAGGAGGCGGCGGAGGAAGCCAGCCTGCCCGCCGGGCTTGCACTGAAGGCCCGCCCGGTCGGCCGGATCTCCTACGTGATGCGGGAGGCGACGGGCATGCGGCGGGACGTGCTGCACTGCTTCGACCTCGACCTGCCGGACGGCTTCACCCCGCAGCCGAACGACGATGAGGTGGAGCGCTTCGAGCTCTGGCCCG
>JBMOJU010000142.1:0-11999 GCA_049315625.1 Paracraurococcus sp. | reverse complement strand
TGGTGATCATGCCGTGACGGATGCCGATCGCCTCGTGCACCACCTTCACCACCGGGGCGAGGCAGTTGGTGGTGCAGGAGGCCGCGGTGACGATCGGGTGCCGCGCCGGGTCATAGAGGTGCTCATTCACCCCGACCACCACGTTGAGCACGCTGTCGAACTTGACCGGCGCCGCGACGATGACCCGCTTGGCGCCGCGCTCCAGATGACCGGCCAACGTCTCGGGGGTGAGGAATTTGCCGGTGCATTCCAGCACGACCTCCACGCCGAGCGCATCCCAGGGGATGTCGCCCGGCCTGGCATGCTCCGAAAAGCTCATGCGGTGGTCGCCGATGCGGATCGCGCCGTTGCCTTCCGCCGCGATGGGGGCGCGCCAGCGGCCCTGCACGCTGTCGAATTCTAGCAGGTGGGCGCAGGCCGCGGCACCGCCCTTGATCTCGTTCAGATGCACGATCTGGAGCCGGTTGCCGCGGCGCCGGTCCTCGGGCTGCCGCTCGGCCGCCCCCATCGCTGCGCGCAGCGCCAACCGCCCGATGCGGCCCATGCCGCTGATGCCGACCCGCATGTCAGCGAGTCACCGCGTGCGGATCCGCCAGCTCGTCCAGCCTCGCCTTCAGTGCCATCCGGTCGAGCGAGGCGATGGGCAGGCTGGTGAAGGTCTCCAACCGGCGCCGCAGCCCGGCATAGACCTCGTTCAGCAGCGTCGCACGCTCAGCGACGCTGCCGCCGAACTTGGCCGGGTCGGGCAGCGGCCAGGCGCCGGTGATGGTGGTCGCGCCGAAATCGGGGCAGGCCTGGCCATGCAGCGTGTCGCAAAGGGTGATGACGAAATCCATCTGCGGCGCTGCGGGACCGGTGAACTCGCTCCATGATTTCGACCGAAGGCCGGACACGTCATGGCCAAGCGTCTTCAGCAGCGACAGGACCTCGGGCAGCGGCCCGGAGGGGGACGGGTCCGATCCCGCCGACCACGCGGCGAAGCGGCCTGGCGCGAGCTTTGTCAGCAGCGACTCGGCCATGATCGAGCGGGCGGAATTATGGGTGCAGAGAAACAGCACGTTGAAGATCGGCGGCTGCATGGTGTCGTTCTCCCAGGTCATTGTATCGAGCATCCGGCCGAGGTCGCCGCAGCGCGCCGGCTCGCCGCCGCAGCACGCCTCGGCCAGGAAGGCGAGCAGCGCGCGCAGCCGCGCGAACTGCACCGCGTAGATCAGGTTGCGGCCCTGGCGCGTGGCAGCGATCAGACCCGACTGATCGAGGGCGCGGAGATGGAAGGACAAGGTCGAGGCCGGCACGCCCAGCCGCGTGGCGATCTCCCCCGCCGCCAGGCCGGTCGGCCCGGCATCGAGCAGGGCGCGCAGCAGGTCGAGCCGGGTGGCCTGCCCGAGGGCGGCGAAGGCGAAAGCGGCATCTTCAGATTCCATGATTCCAAACTAATCGAATAGTCTGCACATTGGATGAAGATGACGTGACCGTTTGGGGTCAGCCGAGTGCCTGGACCACCTGTTGCACCGCGTCCCGCGCCGCCCGGGTGATCCCCGCCAGCGTGGCAGAGGCCGCGCCGGTCCAGTCGCCATAGCCGAGCAGCCAGAGCCGCGGCGCGGCCAGGGCGTGTCCCGCAGGCCCGACGGCCACCCGGCCATCCGGCTGCACCAGGCCGAGCGGCGCCAGGTGGTCGAGCGCCGGGCGGAATCCGGTGCACCAGATGATCGCATCCACCGCGATGCGCGTGCCGTCCGCCCAGACCGCGGCATCGCGTTCCGGCCGGGCGAAGGCGCGGCGGCTGCCGAGCGCGCCGCGGGCGCGGGCCGCCCGCACCGGGGCCACCGCGACCACGTCGCCGAGCCCACCCTGCGCTGGCGGCGGCGGGCGGCCCTCGCGTTCCGCCTGCCAGCGGGCGGTGGCGCGTTCGAACAGCACCCGGCCATCGACCTCGTCGGGCAGGAAGACCGGCTCGCGCTCGGTGACCCAGGTGGCGGTGGCGGCGGCGCGGGAAACCTCGGCCACGATCTGCGCCCCGGAATTGCCGCCGCCCACCATCAGCACCCGCCGCCCGGCGAAATCCTCCGGCCGGCGGTAGGCCGGCGAATGCATCTGCCGCCCGGCGAAGCCGTCCCGCCCGGGGATGTCGGGGGCGCCCAGGTGCCGGTGGCGCTGATCACCGCACGGGCGGCCCAACCGGCGCCGTCGGCAGTCTCGACATCCAGGGCATCGCCGGCGTCGCGGATCGCCGTGACGCGCACCGGCCGCCACACTGGCAGGGAATACCGCGCCTCGTAGGCGGCGAGGTAGGCGATGACGGCATCGCGCGGCGGATAGCCGCCGCCGGAAGGGACGGGCATCGGCCAGCCCGGCAGCAAGCTCCATTGCGCCGGGGAGAACAGCGTCAGCGATTCCCAGGCGTGCCGCCAGGCGCCGCCGGGTGCCTCACCGGCATCGAGGATGGCAAAGGCAAGCTCACTGCGGCGCAGGAAGTAGCCGGCGGCGAGGCCCGCCTGCCCGCCCCCGGCCACGACCACGTCGAGCCGGTCAGGCACGCGCCGCCCCGGGCTCCGCCAGCGCCGCGTCGCCCGGGAACCACGCCTTGCCGAGCCGCAGCGCCACGCCCACCAGCAGGATCAGCACCGGCACCTCGACCAGCGGCCCGATCACCGTGGCGAAGGCGACCGGCGAGGCGAGCCCGAAAGCGGCGATGGCCACCGCGATCGACAGCTCGAAGTTGTTCGAGGCCGCGGTGAAGGCGATGGCGGTGGTGCGCGGGTAGTCGGCGTGGATCCAGCGCCCCATGGCGAAGGACACCAGGAACATCACCAGGAAATAGATCGTCAGCGGCAGCGCGATGCGCAGCGCATCGAGCGGCAGGCGCAGCACTTCGCCGCCCTTTAGGGTGAACATCGCCACGATGGTCAGCAGCAGCGCCGCCAGGGTTATCGGCGCGATGCGCGGCAGAAAGCGCTGCGTGTACCAGGCATCACCGTGCCGCGCGGTGAGCACGCGCCGGGTGAGGAAACCCGCGACGAAGGGCACGCCGAGGTAAAGCAGCACCGCGCCGGCGATGGTGCCGAAGGGGACCTGCACCACGCGCCCCTCCAGCCCGACCAGCGGCGGCAGCACGGACAGGAAGAACCAGGCGTAGACGCCGAAGAAGAGCAGCTGGAAGATGCTGTTGAAGGCGACCAGGCCGGCGACGTATTGCGCGTCCCCGCGCGCCAGGTGGTTCCAGACCAACACCATGGCGATGCAGCGGGCGAGGCCGATCAGGATCACGCCGGTCATGTAGTCTGGCCGGTCGGCCAGGAAGGCCACCGCCAGGCCGAACATCAGCACCGGCCCGATGACCCAGTTCTGCACCAGCGACAGGAGCAGCACGCGGCGGTCCTTGAACACCGCCGGCAGGGCCTCATAGCGGACCCGGGCGAGCGGCGGGTACATCATCAGGATCAACCCGGCGGCGATCGGCAGGTTGGTGCCATTGACCGAGAGCGCGTCGAGCGCCGCCGGCAGCCCGGGCACCAGGCTGCCGAGCGCGATGCCCAGCCCCATGGCGGCGAAGATCCAGAGCGTCAGCCCGCGGTCGAGGAAGGACAGGCGGCGGGGTGCGGCATCGCTCATGCCCAGGGTCATGCATCGTCTCCGGTGGCTGGCCCGCAGCAGGCGAGCGGCAATGCGGCGTCGAGCAGCGGGGCGCAGGCGCCGGGGCGGCCGCCGCAGCAATCCTCGACCAGGAAGGCGACCAGGGCGCGGATGCCGCCCAGTTCGACGCCGTAGAAGACCTGGCGGCTTTCGCGGCGGGACTGCACCAGCCCGGCCCGGGTCAGGATCGCCAGGTGGGTGGACATGGTGTTGGGCGGGGTGCCGGCGCGGCGGGCGATCTCGCCGGCCGGCAGACCTTCCGGCCCGTGCTGCAGCAACAGGCGGAAGACCCGCAACCGGGTGTCCTGGGCCAGGGCGGCGAAGGCCTCGACGGCGGCATTTTCATCCATATTTCCAGATTATCAGAATCGAAACTTGGCGCTACCCTCCGGCCATGTCCGATACGACGCGCTTCGCGGCCGCCATCGTCGCCGCCCAAGTACTGGCGCAGATCGGCGCCTTCACCCTGCCGGCGCTGCTGCCCGGCTACATCGCCCGCTGGTCGCTGAGCGCGACCGAGGCCGGCTGGCTGATCGGCGCCTTCTTCGCCGCGTATGTCGTCGCGGTCCCGGTGCTGGTCTCGCTGACCGACCGCGTCCCGGCGCGGCGGGTCTACCTGGCCGGGACCGGCCTGACCGCGGTCTCGCATCTCGGCTTTGCCCTGCTGGCGGACGGGTTCTGGAGCGCCCTGGCGCTGCGGGCCATGGCCGGGATCGGCTGGGCCGGCTGCTACATGCCGGGGCTGAAGGCGATCGCCGACCGGCTGGAGGGCAATGCGCAGTCGCGCGCGGTCACCTGGCACGCCGCCGGGGTCGGCATCGCCGGCGCAGCCTCCTTCGCCATGGCGGGCGCGCTCGACGCCCTGGCCGGCCCCGACGCGGCCTTCCTGTCCGGCGGCATCGCGGCACTCGCCGCCGCCGCGATCGGCGCGGTGGTGATGTCGGGGGAGGTGCCGCGCCGACCGGCGGATGCCACGCCGGCGGGCGCGCTGCTCGACTTCCGCCCGGTCTTCCGCAACCGCGCCGCCATGGCCTGGATCGTCGGCTACACCGCCCACACCTGGGAGTTGGCAGCGCTCCGCGCCTGGGCGGTGACCTTCCTCGCAGCGACCATCGCCCGGCATGGTGCGCCGGCCTGGCTGCCCGGGCCGACCGCCATCTTCACTGCCGCCGGGCTTGCCGGCATCGCGGTGTCGATCACCGGGAACGAGACGGCGCAACGCTTCGGCCGGGCGCGGGTGGTCGCGGCAGCGATGGGTGCGGCGGCGGTGCTCTCGATGCTCGCCGGTGCGTCGGGCCTGGTCTCCGCCCCCCTCGCCGCACTCTGCGTCATCGCCTGGAATGCCGCGATCTACCTGGACAGTTCGGCGCTGACCGCTGGCACGGTGCAGGCCGCGGCGGCAGGGCGGCGCGGGGCGACCATGGGGCTGCACAGCATGTGCGGCTATGCTGGAGGGTTCCTCGGGCCGCTCGGCGTCGGCGTGGCGTTGGACCTCGCAGGGCCCGGAACGCTCGGCTGGGCCATCGGCTTCGGCCACCTGGCCGTGGTCACGCTGCTGGGCCTGGCCATCCTACGCCGGCTTGGCCGGCAAGGCTGAACGCTACGCCGGCCTCGCCGGCAGGGCTGAGGGCGACGCGAGCCGCAGCAGAAGCAGGGCGAGGAGCGCCAGCAGCGAGCATCCCGTGGTCAGGGTGAGCGCCGCCTGCACGCCGGCCCGTTCCAGCACCAGCCCGAAGAGGAAGGGCGAAGCGGCCTGCAGCAGCCGCGCCGGCGCGCCCAGCAGACCCTGGCGCGCGCCGTAGCCGCCGGGGCCGAAGACCGCCAGCGGCAGCGTGCCCTTGGCGATCGTCAGCACGCCGTTGCCCATGCCGTGCAGTACGGCGAAGGCCGCCGCCGCCGGGCCGCCGAACACCGCCAGGGCGGCGACGCCAAGCGGATGCCCGAGCGTCGCCAACCGGGCCGAGACCAGCGGATGGAAGCGCCGCAGCAGGCCGAATTCGGCGACCCGCGCGGCGACCTGAGCCGGCCCGATCAACGCCGCGGCGCCGATGGCCAGCGCCGGCGTAGCCCCGGCCGCCTGCAGCAGCTGCAGCAGGTGCGCCGCCATGGCACCGGTGACGAACCAGGTGCCGGCGAAGGCAAAGGCCAGCAGCGGCATGGCGAAGCGCGGCGGCGGCACGTTCTCCGCCGCGGCCCGCGCGGCGGCGCGCCCGGGCGGCGGCGCCGGCGGCACCAGCAGCCGGTTCAAGGGCAGGCCCAGCAGCAGGTGCAGCCCGGCCCAGCCGAGGCAGGCGCCGCGCCAGCCGAAGGCCTCCGCCATCAGGGCCGAGAGCGGCCAGCCGACCGTACTGGCGAAGCCGGCGATGAGGGTGATGCCGGTGATCGGCCCGCGCGCCGCCCGGCCATACAACCCGGCCAGGGTGGCGAAGGCGGCGTCGTACAGCCCCATCGCCATGCCGACGCCCAGGATCAGCCAACCGAGGACCATGACGGTCGACCCGGGCGCCACCGCCAGCAGCAGCAGCCCCGCCGCGAGGACGAGGCTCGACAGCGCCAACACGCCGCGCCCGCCGCGACGGTCGATGGCGCGCCCGACCGCCGGCCCGAGCAGCGCCGAGAGGACCAGCGCGGCCGAGAAGGCACCGAAGACCCAGGACGGCGCGATGCCCAGGTCGCGCGCCATCGGCACGGCAAGGATGGCCGGCACGTAGTAGGACGAGGCCCAGGCCAGGGTCTGCGCGGTGCCGAGCGCGACGACGACGCGCGTGGCGCCCGCCGGCGCCACCTCGGCGGTCATTCTCGGCGCCTCAGCCGCAGCAACCTTTTGTCGTTGGTGCCGGCGCGGCGATGGCGACCTCGGGGTCGCACCAGGGCGCCGCGGCGGGCAGCGCCGGCTTCGGGGCGCAGCAACCACCCTGCGGCGTTGCTGACGTGCAGCAGGCGCCGGCATCGGCGGCCACCGCAAGCCGGTCGGTGGAACAGACGCCGGTCTCCGGCAGATCCAGTTGCACCTCGCGCGCCGCCACCCAGTCACCGGCGAGCGCCGCAGCGATGCTCCGCACCTGCTCATGGCCGGTGGCCAGCAGGAAGGTCGGCGCGCGGCCATAGCTCTTCATGCCGGCTATCCAGAAGTTGGCTTCCGGGTGGCGCAGCTCCGCCTCGCCATGCGGGCGGACGGTGCCGCAGCTGTGCAGGTTTGGGTCGATCAACGGCGCCAGCGCCGGCGTTGCCTCCACGGCCGGGTCGAGGCCGAGGCGGACCTCCCGCAGGTAGGACAGGTCGGGGCGGAAGCCGGCGGCGACGATGATCCGGTCGGCCTGGGTGGTAGTCATGCGGTCACCCTGCCTGCCAGTGATCGCCAGTGCGGTGCCGTCGGCTGCAATCCGGTCGATCAGGAAGGGCGCCAGCGCGGTGACCGCACCAGTTTCGACCAGTGCCTGGGCACGGGCGCCGAGCGAGCCACGCTCGGCCAGGGCGTCTCGCGTGCCGCCGCCGAAGTTCACCGCGCCCAGCGGGCGGCGGAAGGCCCAGAGAATGCGAGTACCGGGCGCGCTCTTGGCCAGCTCGACCAGATCCAGCACGGCGTTCATGGCGGAGTGGCCGGCACCGACAACGAGGGTGGTCAGCCCGGCGTAGGTATCGCGCGCCGTGCCAAGGACATCCGGGATGCCGTAGGCGATGCGGTCGGCCTGGGCGGCCTCGCCTGGGGCCGGCATGCCATGGGCACCAGCCGGGTTCGGCGCCTGCCAGGTCCCGGCACAGTCGACGACGGCGGCGGCCTCGATTGCCTCCATGGCGCCGTCCGCGGTGGTCACGTGCAGCACGAAAGGCGCGGCATCGCGGCCCTGGCTCTCATGTAGCCGGCCATGATCGCGGCGGGCGATACCGGTGACCCGGGCGTCGGTGCGGATGCGGCCGCGCAGCGCCGCGGTGGCGGCCAACGGTGCGAGATAGCGCGCCACGAGTTCGGCGCCGGTCGGGTAGGTATCGGCCGCGGGAGCCACCCAGCCTTCCACTTCCAGCAGGGCACGCGCGGCGGGATCGGTGTTGTGGCGCCAGGGCGAGAACATCCGGACATGGCCCCAGGCACGCACCGCGGCACCGATCTCGGCTCCGGCCTCAAGGACCAGGGGCTCAAGCCCGCGGGCCAGCAGATGGGCGGCGGCGGCGAGGCCGACCGGGCCGCCGCCGATGATGGCGACGGGCGGGTTGGATGAGGTCATGGCAAGGCTCCCTGGCGCGGGGTGCGGGTGGAGGCGAGGCGCATCAGCAGCAATCCGAGAGGGACTTAGCCTGATCGATCGCAGCAAAGGCTCGGCCGGTGTCCTGCAGGGCCGCCGTGGCGTCCATCCAGGCATCGAGCGCAACGCGGAAGGCGGCGCGGCCGGCCTCGGTCAGGGCATAGACCCGGCGCTGGCGGCCCTGGACAACTTCCTCCACAACGGTGACGAAGCCGCCGGACTCGAACTCCCGCAGCACGGGGTAGATCGTGCCTTCGGTGGGCGAGCAGCAGCCCCGGGTGGTGTGGTCCACGGCCCTCGCCACCTCGTAGCCATGCATCGGCCCATCGTGCAGGACGCGCAGGATGAAGAACTTGGACAGCCCCATCTTGATGGTGCCGGCCCAATAGTCACGAGAGGCGAAATCGACCCGGGGAGGAGCAGGTCGGCGAAGCGTTTGCATGGAGCATGGCTATGCATCGATGGTCAATGCATCAATGGTAAATTGGGTTGATATCTTTCTTGGGATTAAAGCGGGAATCGCGATGGCGCGGGGACGAGAGTCCTCGGTGGGAGGGACGAGGACACAGAGGCGACCCGGAGCGCGCGGTGACCCGGTTACCAGATCGTGCCACCTATGATGGAACACCGAATTGAATTCGGGCTGTCACGGCACCCACCGCTTCGTCGCCACAACTGACAGGGTAGCGCCTGTGGACTGGAAGGGCGGCCCGGGCGAGATGTTCCGCGCCACGACCCGGACCGTGGTGCGGGACCCAGGCCGTGGCGTCGAGCTGGGTGACGCGGGTGGACGATGCGAGCGCGGCATCGGCGCGATCGCCCACCCGGCAGTGAGCCACGGTCACATCAACCAGCCTGGTGATGCCGGACGCCAGCGTTGGCAAGTCCCAGGATACCTCGGCCCGGCACTCGCGCGTCACGACCGGCATTGCCGGTATGCCGCAGAGTAGCGCCGGCGTATTCCTCGACAAGCCGAAGGGCCGCAGCGCCTCCAGTCCCGTCGATCCAGCGGATGAAAATTCAGACGCGGCGCAGGTTCCACATGAAGGCGGCACCGCCCTCGACCATTCCGGTGAGGGAGCGGCGATAGGCGGTGCGGATCTGGAACTGGCCGCAATGGATGAAGGGCACTGTCTCGAAGGCACGCTGCTGGATGGCATCGGCAACCTCAGCGCGGGCGGCATCGTTGGAAGCGGTCGTCCAGTTGGCGGTGAGTGCCTCGATCTGTTCGTCGCCAAACCAACCGGCCCAGCCTTTGCTGCCGAGGCCGCGCATGGGGAAGTGTTCGACCGGCGAGCCAAGGATCGAGGAGGGTGCCCAGGTGTGGAAGATCGACCAGCCGCCCTTGTCGGCTGCCTCGCGGTTGGCACGGCGGGCGACCAGCGTGGACCAGTCCATGGCGGCGAACTCGACATTCATGCCCAGCCGCTTCAGCAGGTCGGCGGTGACTTCGCCCATTGGGTGGATGGTGGGAACGTCGGCGGGGCTGAGCACGACGACCTTGGCGCCGTCGTACCCGGCGGCCCTGAGGGCTGCGCGGGCACGGGAAAGGTCGGCAGGCATGTGCTGCAGTGCGGTGTCCGCACCGTGGGGCGTGCCGCAGGGGAACATCGGGCGGCAGTTGACGTAGGACGTGGGATCGCCGCCGGTGAGGGCCTGCATGTAGTCCTGCTGGTTGACGGCGAGCAGGACGGCGCGGCGGACGGCCTGGTTGTTGAACGGTGCCTGAAGATGATTGAAGCGCAGGATGCCGTTGAAGCCGCTGGGATTGGCGTTGCCTATCCGGATCTGCGGATGGGCCCGCAAGCTGGGCACCAGATCGGGTTGGACCTGTTCGTACCAGTCGATCTGGCCGGAGCGCAGGGCAGCCGCGGCGGTCGCCTGTTCCGGCAACGCCTGCCATTCGAGCCTCTCGAAATGGGCGATCTTGGCGCCGGAGGTCCAGTCCGCCGGGCCGGAGGCGGGGATGTAGTCCTTGTTGCGGACATAGACGGCGAGTTGGCCGGGGACGAACTCTTCCTTGACGAAGCGGTAGGGGCCGCTGCCAGTAGCGTCGGTGACCTGGGTAAAGGGGTCGGTCTTGGCGATATGCTCAGGGATGATGAAGGGGATCGAGGCGCTGCCGCGGGTGATCGCCTCCAGGAAGATGGGGATGGGCTGGGTCAGCTTGATGCGCAGGGTGCGGTCGTCGACGACACCCCAGTCGTCAACGAATTTTGCGACGGTCTGACCGAAGGTTTCGCGGCCAGCCCAGCGCTTCAGGCTCTGGATCGCGTCCTGGGCGCGGACTGGTTCCCCGTTGTGGAATTTCAGGCCTTCGCGCAGCTTGATGACGTAGGTGCGGCCATCGTTCTCGACGATATGGCCCTCGGCCATTTGCGGAGTAATCTCGCGCTTGCCGGTGAAGCCGAAGAGCGTGTCATAGGCCGCGTAGCCGTGGTTGGTGGTCACCAGCGAGGTATTGAAGACTGTGTCGACCGAGGACAGCGCGGTCAAGGGTGCCACGCGCAGGGTCCGCTCGCGCGCTGATTGAGCAAAGACGGCAGGCGAGCCGAGGCTTGCGGTGCCGCACAAAGCAGCCGCGGTACGCAGGACATCGCGTCGTTTCATGGATAGCGCTCCCTCATTTTTTCGGCGTCAGACGCGCCATTGGCAAGGATGTGACAAAGGGACCTCGCGCGACAAGTCCGATCGGCCGGACAGGCAGGATTATCGAAGCTGTGCGCTCAAGCCGAGGCTGCGCGGTGCTCGACGACCTGGCTGGTTTGGGCCGGCATTCGGACATCGCCAGCGGCAAGTACAACCACCGGCCGGGCTTCCACGCGGCGCCGGCCCGCTGCCGGCAGCCCGGCACGGTGCTGGTGGGGGTGCGGGGGAATCGGATTACCCGTGGTGTCCACACGCTCTCCCGGCCGCTGGAGGAAGGCTACGCGATCCGGACCGGCGACATGCCGGGCGCGGACGACCTGACGATGCGCATCTACCCCGCGATGGCGCGGAAGGAGCGGGAGCCGATCGTCGCTCGGAAAATGGCGCAGGCGGCGGCCTCAGCCGAACGCCTCGGTCAATATCCCGTCTCTTTGTCGATCTCCTGTAGGAGCCCGCCGCCTGCCTCGACGTTCCTGATATTGGCCGCGATCTCAGCCACAAGCTGCCTTACGGTGGGTCGCCGCGCGACATGCGGCATGACGGTCACCTTCGGATGCAGCCACAACGGGCTATCCTGTGGCAGTGGCTCGGGATGAAGCGCATCGAGTGCGGCGTAGGAGAGCTGGCCGGATTCGAGCGCTGCGACCAGGTCAGCATCGACGACGTGCTTGCCGCGCCCGATATTGATGACCATCGCGCCCCTCGGCATCATCGCAAATGTGCGGGCGCAGAGGATGCCCTCGGTTTCGCGGGTCAGCGGTAGCAGGCATACTACGATGTCGGCCTGGCGAAGGAACGGCTCCAACTGGTCCGGGCCGTGGAAGACCGGAATCCCCGGCTCCTCCCGCGGGCTGCGTACCCAGGCTGAGACCGGGAAGCCGAGCGACTTCAGCACCAGCGCCGGCGCCTTTGCCATCAGCCCCAAGCCGAGGAAGCCAATGCGGCGCTGCTCGGGCCGCCGGATCGGTCGGCGCAGCCATTCGCGGTTCGCCTGCGCCTCCTGATATCGAGGCATCTCGCGGTGCAGGCTCAGCACATGCATGAGGACGTATTCGGTCATCATCGGATCGCCGCCCGCGGGTTCGATCTTGCCGAGCGGCGCCTGCGGCAATTTGGGGTGGTTGATGAATGCCTCGACGCCGGCCGAGCGGCTGAACATCGCCCTGAGGTTGGGCAGCGGCGGGATCGCGTCGAAGTCGGGCCGCATGAAGGCGAGATAGGTGATATCCGACGTATTCCCGACATCGGGGAAGATGCGGATTTCCAAATGCGGCAGCAACTCGGCGAGCGTGTCGCGCCAGCTTTGCGCAGTGCCGATTTCATCCGTATCCAGCCCATAGATCAGCAGCGCCATGTTGGCCTCCCCTCGTCGTATCGGCAGTAGAGCGCATCGCGGTCCGCGTTGACCAGGAGCAGGCCAGGCCCGTCGATCCTGCGGACTAGCCGGTATGAGCCGTGACTGCGGGCAACGGACAT
>JBMOJU010000543.1:0-2684 GCA_049315625.1 Paracraurococcus sp. | reverse complement strand
GCCACTGGAGGTCGTCGCCGCCGTGCTGCCGGGCGTGGCGGCCGCGGTGCTGTCCGGGCCGAATTTCGCGCATGAGGTCGCCGCCGGGCTGCCCGCGGCGGCGGTGATCGCCAGCGTCGACCCGGCGCTGCGGGGGCGGCTCGGCGCCTGGCTGGCGACGCCGTCCTTCCGGCTCTACGGCAGCGACGATCCGCTGGGCGTGCAGGTCGGCGGGGCGGCGAAGAACGTCATTGCCATCGCCGCCGGGGCGGTGATCGGCGCCGGGCTCGGCGAGAATGCGCGGGCGGCGCTGGTGACGCGGGGCGTGGCGGAGCTGTCGCGCCTGGCGGTGGCGCTGGGCGGCCGGCCGGAAACGGCGGCGGGGCTCTCCGGGCTCGGCGACCTGCTGCTGACGGCAAGCGGGACGGCCAGCCGTAATACCTCGCTGGGGATGGCGCTGGGGCGGGGGCGGGCGCTGGCCGCGGTGCTGGCGGAGCGGGTGGGGGTGACGGAGGGCGTGGCGACCGCGCCGGCGCTGGTGGCGCGGGCGGCGGCGGCCGGGGTGGAATTGCCGATCTGCGCCGCGGTGGCGGATCTGCTGGCGGGCGGGGTGACGGTGGCCGAGGCGATGGGGCGGCTGCTGGCGCGGCCAAGGCGGGACGAGTAGGGGGGGCACCCACTGGCGCAGCACCCCCACCGTGGTGGTGGAGTAGTCTTCCGGTCGGGATGCGGGTCCCGCCCTACGCCGCCTGCGCCAGGGTCGGCGCCGCATCCGCCACCGTCGTGCGGTGCAAATCCCGCACCTGGGTCGCGTCATACCGTCGCGCCCGGTGCATCGTCACCCGGTTGTCCCACATCACCAGGTCATGCGGCTGCCAGACATGCGCGTGGACGAATTCCCGCTGGGTCGCATGCTCGGTCAGGTCGCGCAGCAGGGCGCGGGCCTCCGGCACCGGCCAGCCCTGGATGGCGCCCGCATGCGCCGAGAGGAACAGCGAAAGCCGCCCCGTCCGCGGATGCCGGCGGACCAGGCGCTGCGGCACCGGCTGCCACTTCGCCAGCTCCTCCGCGGTGAAGTCGGTGAAGCCCAGCACGCCGCGGGAGTGGAGCTGGCTGTGCTCCGTCACCAGATCGCGGACCTCCGCCTGCAGCGCCGGGGCGAGCGCGTCCCAGGCGGCGCGCATGTCGGCGAATTCGGTGTTGCCGTCGGCCCCGGGGATGACGCGGGCCGAGAGCAGGGAGAATTTCGCCGGCGTCGCCTTGAAGCTGCTGTCGCTGTGCCAGAGCATGTTGCCCAAGGAGAACAGCCGCTTGCGGTCGTCCCGCGCCATGACGCTGCCGTCGCGGTGCAGGTTGGAGATGTCGTTCACCTCCATCGCCAGCCGCCGCGCCTCGCCCTGGACGATGTCGCCGGTGGCGAGCTCCAGCGGGCCGAAATGCCGGCTGAAGGCGACCTGCTGGGTGTCGTCGATCGCCTGGCCGCGGAAGACCAGCACGCCGTAGCGGTCCATGCCGTCCTCGATCGCCGCGGCCTCGGCGGCCGAGACGCCGGCGGCGATGTCGATGCCGGCGACCTCGCCGACGAAATCGGGGCGCGCGGGATTGGCGGGGCGGATGGACAGGGTCATGGCCGGGTTCCTCGTCGGCGGGGTCTCTGCCCCTTCGTGCCTGGCCGATCCTAGCGCCGGCCGCGTGGCGCCGCCATGCGGTCCGCCGCGCCGGGATTGCCGCTCCGGTGGACCCGGTACACACTCGATCCGGTCAGCGTGATGGACGGGGCTGGGGATGGGCTGGGGTGGTCGCGCCGGCAGGCTGCTGCTTGTCCTGCTTGCGGTTCATGGCGGGACCACCGCCGCGGCCGCCGGCCTTTGCCCGCCGGCGGCAGCGCCGCCCACGGCGCCGCTGGTCCTTCGCTCCGGACTTGCGGGATCCCTCGACGGTGCGCCCAACGCCTATCACCGCGCCAATGCCGATCTCGGCCGCGACGAGGGCCTGGCCCACATCTGCTACGCGGTGAACATCCTGGTCCGCCGGGGCGACCGGCTGGTGAACCGCTATCCGAAGGACATCCTGGACGACCTGCCGACGCGCACCCGCTGCAAGGCGGAGTATGTCGCGCTGCGCGACGCGGGCTTTCCCGACTGCGCCTCCGGCCGGTGCCTCCGCATCCTCCGCCTGGCGGCGACCCCGCGCTCCTGCGATCGCCCGATTGAGGGCACCGGCCCCGGCATCCGCCAGGATTGCGGCCTGCCCGCCCTGCAGGTGGATCGGGCCGACGCGCCGAACGGCTTCTATGTCAGCGCGACGGCGCTGTCCGCGGGGCCGGCGGATCGCCAGGGCAGCCATCTCGACGCCCGCTTCATCCCCTACATCGCGCTGCCGCCGGAGACGGGGCGGCCGCAGGGCGCGGCGCTGGGCGACCTGGCGCTGGTGGTCTGGCAGGGGCGGGCGAGCTTCGCGGTCTGGGGCAATGTGGCGGAGGCGGGCGAGGCCTCCGTCGCCACGCTGCTGCGCCTGCGCGGCGCCGAGCGGCTGGACGATCCGCGCCGCCGGGCCCGCGACCTCGGCATCGGGCCGGAGGCGCCGGCCACCACCATCCTGCTGCCGGGGACCTGCGGGCTGTTCGAGGGCACCTTGCCGAGGACGCCAGGGGCGGTCCTCGCCGCCGGGCGCCAGGCGGCGGACCGTTTCGGCGGGGTGGATGC
>JBMOJU010000542.1:0-2684 GCA_049315625.1 Paracraurococcus sp. | reverse complement strand
GCGAAGACCATGATCAGCATCAGCCCGACCCAGAAGGTCGGCAGCGAGAAGCCGAGGATGCTGCCGGCGAGGATCCCCTTCGACAGCGGCGAACTCGGCCGCAGCCCGGCATAGAGGCCGAGCGGCAGGCCGATGATCAGCGCCGCGACGGTGGCGCCGATGGCGAGTTCCAGCGTCGCCGGCATCCGGTCGAGAATCAGCCGCAGCGCCGGTTCGTTGAAGACGAAGCTGCGGCCCATGTCGCCGCGCAGCGCATTGCCCAGGAAGACCAGGTATTGCTGCCACAGCGGCAGGTCGAGCCCGAGCGCCTTGATCGCCCGCTCGCGCTCGATCTGGTCGGCCTCGGGGCTGATCAGGATCTCGATCGGGTCGCCGATGGCATAGACGCCGAGGAAGACCAGCAACGACATCACCAGCACCACGGCCGCTGCCTGCAGCAGCCGGCGCAGCAGGAAGACGGTCATTTCGCGCCGCCTGCCGGGCGGACATCCTGCGCCCGGGTCAGCTCGTCGGCCCGGGCGTCATGCGCCAGCCCCTTTCGCATCGCCCAGGTGTTCTTCTGGATATGCAGCGGCAGGATGCCGACATCCTCGAAGACCATCCGCGTCGCCTGCCGCAGCAGCGCCTCCCGCTTCGCGTCGTCGAGCTCGCGCATCGCCTGGTCCAGCACGCGGTCCATCTCCGGGTTGGCGTAGCGGCCGCGGTTGGAGGCGCCGTAGCCCTTGTCCCGGTCCGGTGTCGCCGTCAGGTTGCGCAGCGGGTTCGACCCCTCACCCGAGCCGGTGCCCCAGCCCTGCAGGAAGGCGGAGAATTCCTGCCGGCCGGCGCGGGCGATGAAGGTGGTCCAGGGCTGCGCCTCGACCGCCGTGCGCACGCCGATGCGGGTCCACATCTGGCCGATCGCCTGGATGATGCGGGAATCATTCGGGTAGCGGTCGTTCGGCCCGTGCAGGGTGATGCGAAAGCCCTGCGGGAAGCCGGCCTCGGCCAGCAGCTTCCGCGCCGCATCCGCATCCGCCTTCGGCGCGACCAGGTCGGGGACGAAGGAGAAGCTGCCCTCCGGCAGGAATTGCCCGGCCGGGATGGCGGCACCTTCCATCACCCGTTCGACGATCGCGTTGCGGTCCAGCGCCAGCGACAGCGCGCGCCGCACCCGCAGGTCGCGCAGCGGGTTCTGCGGCAGCGGCTTGCCGTCATTGTCGGCGAGGAAGGGCGAGCTCTCCGCCCGCGCATGGTCGAAGGCCAGGTAGATCAGGCGCAGCCCGGTGATCTCCGACAGCGCCACCCGCTGGTCGCCGCGCAGCTTCGCCAGGTCGCTGGTCGGCACCTGGTCGATGACATCCACGTCGCCGGCCAGCAGCGCCGCGGTGCGCGCGGCGTCGTTGGTGATCATCCGGTAGTTCACCCGGCTCCAGGCCGGGGCCGGGCCCCAATACGCCTCGTTGCGCTCGAACTCGATCCGGTCGCCGTTGCGGTGGCTGACCATGCGGTAGGGCCCGGTGCCGACCGCCATGGGGCCGGCATTGAAGCCCTCCGTCGTGGCGTTCGCGTGGGTCTCCCGGTCCAGGATCATCACGCTGGCCAGGTCGGTCGGCATCAGCGGATAGGGCACCGCGGTCTTCAGCCGCAGCGTATGGCTGTCGACGATCTGCACCTCGCGGATCGGCCGCGTGTAGATGGCGTAGGAGGAAGGCGAATTCGGCACGTTGGGGACGCGGGCGAAGGTGAAGGCCACGTCCTCGGCGGTGAACTCGCTGCCGTTGTGGAAGCGCACGCCGCGCCGCAGGCGGAATTCCCACGTCGTCTCGTCCAGCGGCTTCCAGCTTTCCGCCAGATCCGGCGTCAGCCGCGCATGCCCGTCCGTGGTGGTCAGGCTGTCGAAGATCATGTGCGCGACGGCGGTGTTCGGCGACAGCTGGTGGTAGTGCGGGTCGATCGAGGTGACCGGCGCGCCGACGCCCATGGTCAGGGTCTGTGCCCGGGCCGCCGCAAGGGGGCCCAGCGAGAATGCCAAGGCGGCGGCGCAATGCGCCGCTCGAAAGCACCAGCCCATGTTGTCCCCCGGAAGCCCCAGCGCCGGGGATGCTAGCAGCCGCCCCAGGCCCCTGCCAGCGGCACGCACGGTACCGCGCCGGGGGGATCGCCACCGGGTGGGCCGGCTTTGCCCAAGCCGGCGCCACCGGGTGCCGCGAAGGGCGCCAGCGGCGCCGCTATCGCGCCGCACACCATGCGGCGAGGAACCGCGATCCGCGCGCCACCAGCGCCCGCACCGGCGCCGGGATGCGCGGCGCGGGCGTCGCGCCGTGCCGCTCCGCCAACCGTTCCACCAGCAATTCGGGTGGGCAGGGCAGCCGCGTCACCGGGTCGATACAGCGCAGATGCAGGATCAGCGCCCCGGCCACCAGCGCATCCAGGCTGAGCAGCCGGCCCCGCCGCGGCGGCGGGTCGCGGTCCTCGGTCAACCCCCAGCCGGCATAGAAGGGCTGCCCCCAGGTGACCACCCGCTGCCCCCGTAGCAGCGCCTCGAAGCCCGACAGGCTGGACAGGCAATGCACCTCCTCCGCCAGCGCATAGAGCGGGCCGATCGGCACCCCCCGCAGCACGTGGTCGGCCAATTCCGCCGCCTCCGGCACCGCGCCGCGGCGCATGTCGGCCTCCACATCCGGATGCGGCTTGTACAGGAT
>JBMOJU010000541.1:0-2686 GCA_049315625.1 Paracraurococcus sp. | reverse complement strand
ACCCCGGCGAAGCCCGGCGCCTTCCGCAGCGCATCCGTCGTGTCGAAGTCGCGCAGCACCGCGTCGTCGGCCATCTCGACCTCCGCCACCCGGTCGGCATGCTTGCCGGCCAGGTGCCGGGCGCCGACATCGCCGGTGATGGTCATCATCTCTGGCAGGAACTCCACCGCCCAGAGCATCGGGTTGCCCTGCTTGCCGCGGAAGGTCGGCATGACGATGGCGCGGCCTTCCTCCGGGTCGAAGGCGGCCATCAGCCGGTCGATCATCGGCCCGGCCACCAGCGGCATGTCGCCGAGGCAGATCACCACCCCCTCGATCCCCGGTGGCAGGGCGGCGAGCCCGGCCTTGAGGCTGGCCGAGAGCCCCTCGGCGTAATCCTCGGCATGGGCGAAGATCACCCCGCGGCCACCGAGCGCCGCCTCCACCCGTTCCCGCTCATAGCCGGTGACGACGACGACGGGCCGGGCGCGGGAGGCCAGCGCATTGTCCACCACCCGGGCGACCATCGGCACGCCCTGGTCGTCGGCGACCAGCAGCTTGTTCCGCGGCGCCATGCGGCGACTGCGGCCGGCGGCCAGCACCAGCGCCGCCACCTGCCGGCCGCGCCGCGGCGACAGCGCCTGGGGCGGGGCGTTCGCCGCCTCGGCCCGCGGCAGCGGCCGGGTCTCGATCTCCTTCAGCAGCCCGCCGACGCCCATGCCCATGACGTCGCGCGGCGTCACCGCCAGCCCGGCGAACAGCCGCTGGAGCACCCAGTCGATGCCGTTGAGCTTGGGCGACTTGGCGCAGCCCGGCAGCACCAGCGCCGGGATCGCATCGATATGGCCGAGGCAGATCAGGTTGCCGGGATCCACCGGCATGCCGAAATGGTCGATCGTCCCGCCCGCCCGGACGATCGCCGCCGGGCCGACATCGCGCCGGTCGACCACGGCGGAGGCGCCGGCGATCAGCAGGATCTGCGCGCCCTGGCGGCGCAGCCGGTTCAGCGCATCGGCGATCGGCGCGGTCTCGTGCCGGGTGCGCTCGGGCGGCAGCAGCGTGCCGTGCAGCGCCTCGATCCGGTCGCTGGTCGCCTCGACGGCGCCCTCCATCACGCTTTCCTTCTGGCCGGGCAGCTCGCTCAGCACCAGGCCCACCTTCAGCGGCCGGAAGGGGTGCAGCGACAGCGGCGGCGGGCCCTGCTTCGCCATGGTCTCCGCCACCTGGAGCACGGCGCCGGGCACGGCGAAGGGGATGACCTTGATGGTCGCCAGCATCTCCTTGGCGGAGACCGGGATGTGCGAGGCGAGCGTCGCCACCGTCAGCGACTCGTCCAGCGCGTTCAGCCGGTCGATCGTCGTGGCGTCGACCACCAGCAGGCCGGGCGTCTCGGCGAACAGGTTCACCCGCCCGGTCGAGGCGCGCGAGCGCCCCAGCAGCGGTCCCATCAGGGCATTGGCCAGCCGGTCGGCGGCCTCGTCCTCCGGCACGTCGCCGGGTTCCAGCCGGGCAGCGATGACGCTGCCATGGCCGCCCTGCTGCAGGGCGGCGATCGCCGGCGGATCAAGCACCGTGCCCTTCTTCAGGACCCGGCCCTGCAACCGGACGGTATGCGCCAGGATGGCGCCGCGCGCCTCATCCAGCGGGGTCGGGCCGAAGATCATGCGGCGGCGGCCACGGGCGCGGCGCGGCTGCCGAGTGCGGCGCCCCGCCGGGCGGCGACCACCTCGGCCAGGATCGAGAGCGCGATCTCCGGCGCGGTGACGGCGGCGATGTTCAGCCCGACGGGCGCGCGGATGCGGCCCATGGCGGCCTCGGCGTGACCCAGCTCGGCCAGCCGCGCCAGCCGCTTGGCGTGGGTCCGCCGGCTGCCGAGCGCGCCGATGTAGAAGGCCTCCGACTTCAGCGACACGTCGAGCGCCGGGTCGTCCAGCTTGGGGTCGTGCGTCAGGGTCACCACCGCGGTGCGGCTGTCGGGCGCCAGCGCCAGCATGGCGTCGTCGGTCCATTCATGGATCAGCGTGATGCCGGGGAAGCGGTCCGCGGTCGCCCAGGCGCGGCGGGGGTCGACCACCGTCACCGCGAAGCCCACCGTCTGCGCCATCGGCACCAGCGCCTGGGCGATGTGTACCGCGCCGACGATGATCATCCGCAGCGCCGGGTTGTGCGGGTGGACGAACCAGGCGGCGCCCTCGACGGTGACGTTCTGCGCGGCGTCGTCGCGCAGCGCCGCCTCCGCCGCCTCGGCCAGCGCGGCAGGCAGTTCGGCGCCGGGCCAGAGGCATTGCTCGCCATCGGTCAGCCGCGTGAGCAGGGCGACCGGGCGCTTCGCCGCCTGGGCCGCCTGCAGCGCCGCCAGCACCGCCGGCGTCACGACAGCTTCTCCACGAAGACCTTCAGCTTGCCGCCGCAGGCCAGCCCGACCTCCCAGGCGCGCTCATCGGAGATGCCGAAATCGAGCAGCTGCGGGGCGCCGGTCTGCATGGTCTGCTTCGCCACGTCGGCGACCGCGCCCTCGATGCAGCCGCCGGAGACGCTGCCGGCCAGCCGGCCGGAGGCGCTGACCGCCAGGCGCGAGCCGGCCGGGCGGGGCGAGGAGCCCCAGGTCTCCACCACCGTGGCGATCGCCACCGTCTCGCCGGCGGCGCGCCAGCCGGCCGCGGTCGCCAGCACGTCTTCCGCATCGCTCATGCCGCCATCCTCCTTG
>JBMOJU010000141.1:0-12063 GCA_049315625.1 Paracraurococcus sp. | reverse complement strand
CACGAATCTACCCGCGTGCCGCCAGCACGAATCTACCCGCGTGCCGCCAGCACGACGCTCGCCCCGATCAGCACCCCGCCCGCCAGGACGTCCCAGCCCAGCGTCTCGCCCAGCCAGAGGCTGGAGATGGCGACGCCAAGCGCCGGTACCATCAGGAAGCCGACCGAGGCGACGATACCGGAGAGCTTCCGCCCCGCCTCGATGGTCGCCCAGGTGCCGACCGGCGCGGCGACCAGGCCGATGAACACCGCATGCGGCCAGGATGCCGCACCGATGCCGCCCGCCGGCTCATGCCACAGCGCCAGCGGCAGCAGCAGCAGCGAGCCCAGCGCGAAGCACCAGGGCAACAGGTCCAGCACCGGCCGGGTCGGCGGGAAGCGCCGGGTCGCCAGGATCGCCAGGCTCCAGAACAGGCTGGCGGTCAGCAGCATGGCATAGCCCGGCAGCACACCCTTCCCCTGCCCGGCCAGGTCCCAGGGCTGCATCAGCGCGACCACGCCGGCCAGCCCCACCGCCACGGCCCACCATTGCCGGCGCGAGACGCGTTCCCCCAGCAGCCAGACCGAGAGCGGGATCAGCCAGAAGATCGTCACGTTCGCGAGGATCGCGGTGCGCCCGGCCGGGATGTATTCCAGCGCCAGATGCGCCAGCGCGAAGAAGCCGCCGAGCTGGAACAGCCCGATGCCGAGGATGCAGGGCAGGTCGGCCCGCGCCGGCCAGCGCAGCCGGCCGAGCAGCGCCAGCAGCAGCGCCGCCGCCACCGCCGCCATCGCCGCGCGGTTGAAGGCGAACCAGAGCGGCGTGGCATGCGCCAGCCCCGCCTTGGTCACCGGCCAGACGCCGCCGAACAGGCAGACCGAGACCGCCAGGTAGGGCAGCCCCGCCGCCAGACCCCCCGTCCTTTGGTCAGGATGCGGCCGGGCGGCGGTGGTCGTCCCCAAGCTAGTCGGCCACCTTGAGCATGATCTTGCCGATATGCGCGCTGCTCTCCATCAGCGCATGCGCCGCCGCGGCCTCGGCCAGCGGAAACACCTGCCAGATCGGCGGGGCGACGGTCCCGGCCTCCAGCAGCGGCCAGACCTTGTCCTTCAAGGCCGCGGCGAGCGCGCCCTTCTGCGCCGTGCTGCGCGGCCGCATGGTGCTGCCGGTCACCGTCAGCCGGCGCGTCATGATCGGCCGCAGGTCGGCCTTCGCCACCTCGAACCCACCGAGGAAGGCGATGATGACGAGCCTTCCATCCATGGCCAGGCATTTCAGGTTGCGATTGAAATACTCAGCCCCGACCATGTCGAGCACCACATCGGCCAGCTTGCCGCCGGTGGCCGCCTTCACCGCCTCGACGAAGTCCTGCTCGCGGTAATTCACCGCCACATCGGCGCCGAGCTTCGTCATCGCAGCACACTTGTCGGCGCTGCCGGCGGTGGCGATCACCGTCGCCCCGAAGGCCTTGGCGAGCTGGATCGCGGTGACACCGATGCCGGAGGTGCCGCCATGGATCAGCACCGTCTCGCCGGCGGCGAGACGGCCATGGCCGAACAGGTTTGCCCAGACGGTGAAGAAGGTCTCCGGCAGCGCCGCCGCCCGCACTGCGTCGTAGCCCTTGGGCCAGGGCAGGCACTGCGCCGCCGGTGCGGTGCAGTATTCGGCATAGGCACCGCCATTGGTCAGGGCGCAGACCTTGTCGCCGACCTGCCAGGGGCCGGCTTCGGGGCCGACGGCCACCACCTCGCCGGCGGTCTCCAGGCCGATCAGCGGGCTGGCGCCGGGGGGCGGCGGATACTCGCCCTTGCGCTGCGCCACGTCCGGCCGGTTCACGCCGGTCGCCATCACGCGGATCAGCACCTCATCCGCCTTCGCCACCGGCAACGGGCCGGTCTTCGGCACCAGCACCTCCGGCGCGCCGCCCGTGCCGTGGTCGATATAGGTCATGGTCTCGGGCAGCATGGCGTTCCTCGGGTCTTCGGGCGGCGGAGGTTCCGCGCCGCGCCTGCCGGCGTCAAGCCGCCGGACCGGCAGGGGTTGCGCCGAAGCCGCAGCGCGGGGAGTATCCGGCCGATTCCACCCCGCGCCGAAAGCCCAGGCATGGCCCCCTTCGCCCGCCGCCCGTTGCTGGGCGGCCTCGCCGCCCTGGCGGCCGGCCGGGCCGCCGCGCAGCCGGCCGGCGAGTCCACCCGGATCGGCGCGCTGTTCCCCTTCACCGGCCCGCTTGCCTTGCTGGGCGACGAGCATTTCCGCGGGTTGGAGCTGGCGGCGGAGGAGCGCAACGCCGCCGGCGGCCTGCTCGGCCGGCCGATCCGGCTGATCAAGGGCGATGCCGCCGAACCGGCCCAGGCCCAGGCGGAGGCGCGGCGGCTGATGGGGCCGGAGCGTGCGGTGGCGATCTTCGGCACCTGCGCCTCGCCGCTCTCCTTCGCCGCCACCCAGGCGGCGGAGTTGCAGGGCGTGCCCTATATCGAGATGGGCGCCGTCGCCGACCCGATCACCGAGCGCGGCTTCCGCTTCCTGTTCCGCACCTGCCCGCGCGCCGCCGAGATCGGCCGGCTTGGGGTGGACGCCATCGCCGACCTGCTGGCCCCCGCCTGGGACCGGCCGGCCGAGGCGCTGAGGATCGCCGTGCTGCACGAGGACAGCCTGTTCGGCCAATCCGTCGCCGCGGCGCAGGAGGCGCAGCTGAAGGCCCGCGGCATCCCACTGGCGGAGAAGCTGGCCTATGCGGCACGCGGCATCGAATGGGCGCCGGTGATCCAGCGGCTGCGCGGCATCGGCGCCGAGGTGCTGCTGCAGTCCGGTTACCAGAACGACATCCTGCTGCTGTACCGCGGCATGCGCGAGGCCGGCTGGATGCCGCGGATGCTGATCGGCGCCGGCGCCGGCTACAGCCTGACCGACACGGCGCATGCGATCGGCCCGGATTTCGAGGGCACGCTGAACGTCGACGTGCCGCAATTCGAGGTCAATGACCGGCTCGCGCCCGGGGTCAGGCCCTTCATCGAGGCCTATCGCAAGCGCTACGGCAGCGACCCGCGGTCCGGCCACAGCCTGGCCAATGCGGTGGGCGCCCGGGCGGCCTTCGATGCCATCCAGCGCGCGGCGCAGCCGGACCGGGAGCGCATCCGCGCGGCGCTGGCGGCGACCGACGTGGCGGAGGGCGCGACGGCGAATGGCTGGGGCATGCGCTTCGACGAGAAGGGGCAGAACACCCGCGCCCGGCCGCTGCTGCTGCAATGGCAGGGGGGGCGGCAGGTGGCGGTGGCGCCGGGGGATGCGGCGGTGGCGCCGCTGCGGGCTCGGATGGGGGTGGTGGGGTGAAGTAAGGTTGGGGCGGGAAAGGTATTCCCTCCCCAAGCCCCACCCTTCCTTTTTTTGAGTCTGGCATTCGCCACGTAGCGGGCGCCGGACTCATAAAAATAGATGAGGGGGTTCGGGGGAGAATACCTTCTCCCCCCGATCTTCCTTTCTACGGCAGCGCGTCGATCAGCTTCGCTGCATCCGCCGCCCTTGCCGCCCAGCTTTCCTCCGCCACCGCGTCCCGCCGCGCCGCCGCCGCCCCCGGCGGGTCGGCCAGCGTCGCTTCCAGCGCCGCGGCGAAGCCTTCCACGCTCGTCGCCTCCGCCACCAGCGCACGGTAGGGCAGCAGCGCCGGGAAGGGCGTGCTCACCACCGGCCGTCCGGCCGCGAGGTATTCCCGCAGCTTGAGCGGGTTGCTGGCGCGGATCTGCGCGTTGTCGACGAAGGGGATGATCCCGGCGGTCCAGTGCTGCGCATAGGCGGGGAGCGCCGCATGCGGCCGCGCGCCCGGCAGCGCCACGTTCGCCAGCCCGTCCAGCGGCGAAAGGTCGGTCGCCGGATGGCCGATCAGCACGAAGCGCCACTGCGGCAGCCGCCGCGCCACCGCCGCCACCAGGCCGAGATCGAGCCAGGGCGCCAGCGTGCCGTAGAAGCCGGCGACCGGCCCGCCCGCCGGCATGTCGGCGGCGCGCGGCACCGGCGTCGCGAAGCGGGCGAAGTCGACCCCATGCGGCAGCAGATGCGTCTTCGCCGGCTCGAAGCGTTCGGCCAGCAAGGGGCTGGAGGCGAGGATGAGGTCGGCGCGCAGCGCGAGCTCCGCCTCCATCCGCAGCGCCGGTGCGTGGTCCACCCCGGCCAGCGCGCCGAAATCGTCGCAGCAGTAATAGACCACCGCGCTTTCCCCCAGGGCGCCCAGCGCCTGCACCGCCGAGGGCAGCGAAGCCCAGACCACCGGCCGGCGCAGCCCGGCCGCCGCGGCGGCGGCCCGCACCGTGCGGCCGATCAACACCCGGTTGATGGCGCGGCCGAGGGTGCCCTCCGCCATCGGGATCGCCAGGGGCTGCACCAGCGGGAAGGCCGCCGGCTCGCGCGCCGCCGCCGGCGCGGCGCCGCCGCCCGCCACCGATCGGCGCAGCTTGGCGAAGGCGCGGCCCAGATCCGCCGGCGACAGCTTCGGCCGGCGCAGGCCGATCGAGTTCACCCAGACCACGCGCCGACCGGGCGCGAGATGGCGGATCAGGTGCTGGGTCGAGGAGGGATGCGCGCCCCAGTCCTCGCCGAAGACGATCAGGTCGCGCGGCGCGGGCTCATTCTTCGTGCACGAAGGCTCCACCTTCGTGCCCCTCAAACGTCGGGCGCCGCGCATCCGCGCGGCTTGGCTTCGCCGCACCGGCGGCGGGCGCCCTTCGGCGCCTCGGCCCTGCGGGCCGCGGATCGGTCCTTCGTGCACCAGGTATCAGGCATCGGCGATGCTCCGGATGACGCGGCAGGGGTTGCCGGCGGCCAGCACCATCGGCGGAAGGTCCTTGGTGACCACGCTGTTGGCCCCCACCACCGTGCCGCGGCCGATGGTGACCCCGGCCAGCACGGTGACGCCGGTGCCGAGCCAGACATCGTCCTCCAGCACGATGGCGCCGATCTGCGCTTCGGTGCAGGGCGCCCCGGCGGCGCGCAGCGCGGGGTCCAGCGGGTGGCCCGGATAGCCGGCGAGGAAGTTGCGCCCGGCGAGCCGGACGTTGTTGCCGAACCGCACCACGGTGCCGACGGCGATGGTGGTCTGCCAGCCGATGTCGATGTTGTCGCCCACCTCCAGCAGCGGCGCCGGCTGGGTGCCCGGCCGGCCCGACAGGGTGGAGGCGCCGGAGAGCCGAACGTCGCGCCCGAGGCGCAGCCGCAGCGGACCGAGCACCAGCGGCATGCCGCCTTCCAGCCGCAGGCCGGGCGCTGGGGTCTCGACGCGGGAGAGGAACATCGGCGTCCACCAGGCGGCGCGCATGACGTGCGCGGCGACGCCGCCGGCCGCCCGGTGCGCCGCATAGAGCGCAGCGTGGAGCGGGCGGATCAGCGGCACGCGGGCGCCGCGCGCGGCCCGGATGGCCGCCCAGGCCGCCCGGGCCGCCGGCGTCTCGCCCGCCTTGATGCGGCGCTTGAGGGCGGCGAGGCTGCTCATCCGGATGCTCCGCAGGCTGCGTCTGGGTGGAGGGAGAGGCGTGTAGGGATGCATCGCGGGTGGTATCCGGCAGGTCTGCCTGCCCTTGGGCATCCGCCATGCCAACCCGTGGTTGCTCCTCGCGTCGCAAAAAGCGATAAAATGTGCATAAAGACGACTTCGCTAGATCTCCACCCGGAGGACCGGCAGCCGGCGCACCCGCGCCAACAGCCGCCGTGCGAGGCCAGGCAGGAAGCCGGCGATGCGGCTTACCTCCCGCTCCATCTCCTCCTTCAGGGAGGGATTCTCGCGGTCGTTCAGCACGATGCCGAGCAGGTTGGCGCCGGCGCGGCCGAGCCGGTCCTGCGCGCGCTTCACCGCCTCCGCCTTGGTCTTCCCGGCCAGCACCACCATCAGCGTGCAGGCCGCGCTGGCGGCGAGGGAAAGGCTGCCCATCGCCTCCCCCGGTGCCGGGGAGGAGAGGACAGGCGCGAGGTCGAGGATCACGAAGTCATGGTCGCGCTGCCATTCGGCCATCCGCCAGGCGACGAAATCGCGCTCCTGCCACATGCCGGGCGCCTGCGCCTGGACCGACAGCACGCTGAAGCCCTCGGCGCCGATCCGCACCGGCTCGCCGGGCGGCAGCGGCATGCCGACGCGGGCGGCCAGCGTCGGCCGCTCGGCGAAGATCTCGGCCAGCAGCACGGTCTTGCCGGCATGCAGGGCCCGGCGGGCCAGCGCGGCGGCGATGGTGGAGGTGCCCTCCCCATTGGTCGCCGCCGTCACCGCGATGCATTGCAGCCCGCTGGCCACCAGGCTGCGCCAGACGGTCTCGATCTCCTCGGAGAGCGCTTCGGGCGCAAGGTCCTTTTGCATGATCAGAGCACCTTGAGCAGGGCGATGACGGACAGCACGCTGACGACGTCGCGGAACCCCTCGAAGAAGATGCGCCATTCGCTCTGCGCCGTGCTGGGCACGTAGACGGTGTCGCCCGGGCGGACCACGGGCAGCATCGCGAAATCGCCGGTGCGGGCGAATTTCTGCAGATCGAAGGTGCGCGCCTCATTGGCGCAGCAGGAGAGGTTGACCACGACGATCCGTGTATCAAGCGCCGTGCCAGCCGTGCCGCCCGCCTCGGCGAGCAGGTCGAGGATGGTCATGCCTTCGGTGATCGGGTAGCGGCCCGGCTTGCCGACCGAACCGAGCACGCGGACCACATTGTTCGCCGGAGTCTCCAACCAGTTGCGGTTGCGGTCCGGCACATAGATCACGTCGCCGGGGCGGATGCGGGGCATCAGCGTGTCGTCGCCGGTCTCGAAATAGGTCGCCAGGTTGATGCGGGAGACGCGGTCGCGCCCCTCCCCGCGATGGGTGATGCGGATGTTCTGCAGGTCGGCCGCGGTGGTCGGGCCGTTCGCGGCGGAGAGGATGTCGAGGAAGGAGAGCTTGGCATCGAAGGCATAGCGGCCGGGCGAGCCGACCGAGCCCATGACGTAGATGCTCCGCTCGGCCTCCTGCCGCAGCCAGGTGCCGCGGGTGTCGTTCGGCGCGGAGAGCTGCTCCGGGATGGTGATGGTGTAGCCGCCGCGGATCACCGGCAGCGCGGTGAACCGGCCCCCCTGGTCGAGGAATTTCTGCAGGTCGAAGCGGATCGGCGCCGCCCGGTCGCCGGGCAGGATCTGCACCGAGGCAGTATCGGCCCGGTCGTTCGGCCCGCCGGCCTGGGCCAGCAGGTCGAGCAGCGACATCTCGTCCGACCATTCGAACCGGCCCGGGCTGCGCACCGCGCCCAGCACCCGCACGGCGCGGCTGGTCGGTACCCGCAGCCAGGCGGCGGTCTGCTCGCCCTGGGTCTTCTCCGGGATGAAGACGGCATCGCCCGGCCTGATCTCCGGCGGCCGGCCGCCGCCGCGCTCGACGAAGCCGCCAAGGTCGAAGAAGTCGATCGTCTTGCCGTCGGCGCGGATGATGCGGACCTGCCGGGTCTCGGCGAAGCGGGTCGGGCCGCCGGCATTGGCCAGGATGTCGAAGAAGCCGGTCCCGGCGCGCACCTCGTAGGCGCCGGCGCGCTGCACCTCGCCCATCATGTAGACCACGCGCGGGCCGGACTTCACCTCCTCGGACATCACCGGCACGAAGATGGTGCTGCCACCCCTGATCAGCGGGTTCAGCCGGGCATCGCCGGTGTCGAGGAAGGTCTTCAGGTTGAAGACCTTGGGCTCCGCGCCGGCGATGATGCGGATCTGCTCGGTGCCGGCGAAGCGGCTGACGCCGCCGGCCCGCATCAGGGCGTCCATCGCCGTCATCCCCTCCTTCCAGGCGAAGGTGCCGGCCGAATTGACCTCGCCGAAGACCCGGATCGAGGGCGTGTCGGCCCCGGCATCGCCCTGGCGGTTGAGCGAAGCGGCGTCGAACGGCACCTCGACATTGCCGGTCAGCGGCGAGACCGGGACGAAGATCTCGTCCAGCGTGCGCAACACCGGCAGCAGGCTGGAATCGCCGGTGTCCAGGTAGCGCTTGTAGTCGAAGGTGATCGCCTTGCCGTCCCGCCGCACCTGCATGCGGTCGAGCTGCGCGCCAGGCTGCAGCCCGCCGGCGACGGTGATCGCCTGCTGCACATTGGCGCCGCGCGGCAGCTCGAACGGCCCCGGCGTCTTGACGTAGCCGCCGACGGTGATCAGCAGCTTCCGCTCGCGCAGCACCAGGTTGAAGCGGGAGAGGTCGCGGAACCGCTGCGCCAGGACGCCGCGCACCTGCTCGCGCGCCTCCCGCAGGGTCAGCCCGGCGACCGCGATGGGCCCGACCTCGGGCAGTTCGATGCGGCCTTCGCGGTCCACCTGGACGGTGTTGGCGAAGCTGTCCTCCCCGGGCAGCACAACCTGCAGCACGTCGCCGACCGCGAGGCGGACCACCGGCCCGGGCGCCGGGGTGGCGGCGGCTTCGGCCGGCACCGTCGGCCGGTCGCCCTGCGCCGCGCCGGCCTGGGCGGCGGCCAGCAGCAGGAGCAGCGGCAGCAGCAGGAAAACCGTAAGCCGGACGAAGCGGCGGATCATGCGGGCGGACACTCGCGCGGAAGCTGGACACCGGGGGGCAGCAGGAGGCCGAGCGTGGCGAGCTCGGCATGCAGCCGGTCCAGGGTTCTCGCCGAATCACCCAGCAGTCCGCCATAGAATTCGCGCTGGGCGCGAATCGCCAGGTCCTGGGCCGCCAGGCTCCGCCCGGTCAGCACGCCGCGCGCAAGCAGCGATTCGCGCAGCGCGTCGGTCCGGTCCACCTCGCAGGCCAAGCGTAGGTGCAGCGGCACGGCCTCGTCCACGTCTTCCGCCCGGGGCGCCCGGGTCTCCGCCATGCCGCCGCCGCCGTTGCGCGGGAAACCGCATCCCGCGAGGCAGAGCGGCAGCAGCAGGAGAAGCGGCGCCAGGCGCATCAGGTCAGGCGGCGCGGGCAAGGCCCAGCGCGGCGGCGAAGCCGAGCCGGCGGCGGGGCGGAGCGGGCAGCCCGAGGACATGGCCCAGGCCGAGCTTGCGGAACGTCGCCAGCGGCTGCGCCGTGGCGCCCACCACCGTCATGCGGCGGCCCTGGGCCGCCAGACGCTTGAACAGGAACGCCACCGCACCCACGCCGCAGCCATCCATGAAACCCACCCCGGCCATATCCAGCACGACATCGCCGGTGGTGCCAAGGACGACATATTCCAGCGTGGGGCGAAGCGCCAGCGCGCCATCCGCATCCAGCGCACCGGACACCTGAAGGCAGTGGCCCGAGCGGTCGGCGGTGAGGATGGCGGTCATGGCGGCAGTCCTTGTGAAAGCGGTTTCGAAAGGGTTAATCGCAACCGCCATGCCAGCCCCGGCGGGCCGCACCCCGCGAGTCCGCCGCAGGCTGCGGCCGGCCCCCCGCAGGCTGCGTTGCAGAATGCGAGGCGCCATGAGCCGCGAGATCTGGTTGCTGCTGGACAGTTCCGGCCTGGGCGGCATCGAGAGCCATGTGGCCGAGCTCGCCGCCGGCCTGGCCGCCGCTGGCCAGGCGCCGCGCGTGGTGTTCCTCACCGATTTCGGGCCGCACCCGCTGCGCGACCGGCTGGGCGCCGCCGGCCTGCCCTGGGAGGCGCTGCCCGGCGGCCTCCGCGCGTTGCTGCGCCGCCTGCGCCAGGGGCGGCCGGCGCTGCTGCACACCCATGGCTACAAGGCCAACCTGCTCGGCCGGGTGGCGGCCCGGCTGGCCGGCATCCCCGCCGTCTCCTCCTTCCATGCCGGGGAACGGCCGGATGGCGCGGTCGGGCTGTATGATCTGGCGGATCGCTGGACCGCGGGGCTGGCGGCGCGCGTCGCGGTCAGCCGGCAGATCGCCGGCCGGCTGCCCTGGCGGGCCGAGGTGGTGCCGAATTTCGTCGCCCTGCCGGCGGAGGGCGCCGCGGACCGGCCGCTGGCCATCGGCTTCGTCGGCCGGATGGTGCCGGAAAAGGGCCCGGACCGCTTCGCCGCCCTGGCCGGGATGGTCGACGGCCCGCGCTTCATCGCCTTCGGCGACGGGCCGGACCGCGCGGCGACCGAGGTGGCGGCGGCGGGACGCGTCGAATTTCGCGGCGCCGTCCCCGGCATGGCCGGGCACTGGGCCGAGCTCGGCCTGCTGGCCATCACCAGCCGGGCGGAAGGCCTGCCGCTGGCGGCGCTGGAGGCGATGGCGGCCGGCGTCCCGGTCGCCGCCTTCGGCCTCGGTGGCTTGCCGGAATTGATCACCGACGGCGTCGATGGCTGGCTGGCCCCGCCGGACGACCTGCCGGCGCTGGCCGCCAGGGTCGCCGCCTGGGCGGCGCTCGATGCCCCGGCCCGGGCGGTCATCGGCGCCGCGGCGCGGGCGACCATCGCCGCCCGCTTCGGGCGGGAGGCCGGGGTGGCGCGGCTGCTGGCGGTCTACCGCCAGGCGGGCGCGGGCCTGTAGCGCGGGCTGTGGTGCGGCGGGATCGCCGACCACGCCGATCCCCGCGCCCCGACCCTGGCCGGGGCACGCGCCCGGGGCACGCGCCCTGGGCGCCCGCGAAGGCCGCATGCGCCAGCCACGGCATGGACGCCGGCGGAGCGGCGCGGGACACTCGCGGCCGGGACACGACAGGAGGACGCGCATGGCGGAAGCCCGCATGGTGCTGCAGATCGGCATGGGGACCGATATCCGCGGCGGTGAGCCGACCAAGGCCGCAGTGCGGGCGCTGCGTGACGCGCTCTGGCACAATTCGCTGACCATCACCCATGCGCTCGGGGTCGATGTGGACAGCATGCGGGTGAAGGTCACCATCGGCGTCCCGCACCCCGAACGGGTGGACAAGGCGCAGGTGCTCGCCGTGCTGCCGCATGGCACCGGTGCGGTGGAGGTGGTCGAGGGCGGCCTGGCGATCCCGAGCGAGGATGGGCGCGGCGTGACCCTGCTGGCGCAGGCGGCGGCCGAGGTCTTCCTCGACTTGCCGGAAGGAGCGGCGGCATGAGCACCACCCTGAAGCGCGTCATCCTGGAGATGGGCAGCGGCAACGACCTGCATGGCGGCGACTACACCAAGGCGGCGCTGCGGGCCGTGCAGGACGCGCTGCACCATTCGTCCCTGTCCATGTTGCGGGCGCTGAACATCCCGCCGGCAGCGATGGTGGTGGAGGTGACGATCGGCGTGCAGCGGCCGGAGCGGGTCGACCTGGAGCGGGTGAAGGCGTCGCTGCCCTATGGCCAGGTGACGGCGCGGGCGGTGAAGGGCGGGCTGGACGTGGCGGACCCGGCGAAGGACGACCCGGCGGTGATCGCCAGCGCGGCGATCGTGGTCAGCCTGCCGCTGTAGCGGCCGCGCCGGGCAATATCTCCCGCACCCGCTCCGGCGGCCGGCACAGCCGCACGCCGCCGGGGGCGATGACGAAGGGCCGCTGGATCAGGACCGGATGCGCCAGCATCGCCGCCAGCAGGGCGGCATCGTCCAGCGCCGGGTCGTCGAGCCCGAGCGCCGCATGGGGCTTTTCCTTCGGCCGCAGCACCTGGCGCGGGGTCAACCCGGCGGCGGCGATCGTCGCGGCCAGCGTCGCCTGGTCCGGCGGGGTCTTCAGGTAGGGCAGGATCCGGGGCTCGATCCCGGCGGCGCGGATCATCGCCAGGGTGGCGCGGGACGATCCGCAGGCCGGGTTGTGCCAGATGGTGACGTCCTGCATGCCAGGCCCCGCTCGCTGCGGCCGGCAGCATCCCGCCACCGGGCGACGCCGTCACCTCCCCGCGGTCAGGCCGGGCGCGGGCCGCGCCCGATCGCCGCCCGCACCACGGCCGCCGCCGCGGCCCGCGCCGCCCGCCGGTCCGGCGCCCGCAGCAGCGCCGCCACCTGCTTGCGCGCCGCCAGCCAGCGCCGCCCTGCCGCCGCCGCCGCCTCGGCCTCCGCCACCAGCAGCCGGGCGGCGCGGCGCTGCGCCGCGCCGGGGTCGAGCGCCGCCGCCGCCGCCGCGTGCCGCGCCGCCACCTCGCGCAGCGCCGCCGCCCGCGCCGCCGCGTCCTGCGAGAGGTTGCCGGGCCGGTGCATCAGGTAGTCGGCGCCGACCATCGGCACGCAGCCGACCGGCGCCCGCGCCGCCAGCCGCAGCCAGAGATCCCAGTCCTCCGCCTGCT
>JBMOJU010000540.1:0-2724 GCA_049315625.1 Paracraurococcus sp. | reverse complement strand
GTCGCGGTGTTCATCCCGCTGCTGTTCATGCCGGGGGTGGTCGGGCGGCTGTTCCAGGAATTCGCCCTGGTGCTGACCATCAGCGTCGTCGTCTCCATGGTCGTGTCGCTGACGCTGACGCCGATGATGTGCGCCACCCTGCTGAAGCCAGCGGCGGCGCAGCGGCCCGGGCGGCTGTCCCGCATGACGGAGCGCGCGCTGGACGGCATGCGCGATGCCTATGGGCGCAGCCTGCGCTGGGCGCTGCGGCACGAATTCCTGATGCTGCTGCTGGCGACGCTGACCGGCGGCGGCACGGTGGCCATGTACATGGTGATGCCCAAGGGCTTCCTGCCCTCGCAGGATACCGGGCTCATCGTCGCCACGATGGAGGGGCCGGAGGATGCCTCCTTCACCCGCATGGCGGCCTTGCAGCGCGGGGTGGCGGAGGCGATGCGGGCCGACCCGGACGTCGTCTCCGTCACCTCCGTCATCGGCGCCGGCATCGTCAACCCGGCGCAGAACACCGGGCGGCTGACCGCCGTGCTGCGGCCGCGCGATGACCGCGCGCTGGATGCCGCGCGCATCATCGCCCGGATGCAGCCGGCGCTCGATGCGCTGCCGGGCGTCACGGTCCACCTCTCCCCCGTGCAGGACATCCAGATCGGCGCACGGCCGGGCAGCACCGCCTTCCAGTACACGCTGATGGACCCAGATCCGGTCGAGCTCGGCCATTGGGCGCCGATCCTGGAGCGCCGGCTGATGGCGCTGCCGATGCTGCGCGACGTGTCGTCGGACCGGCGCGACGGCGGGCTGCGGGTGACGGTGGATGTGGACCGCGACAAGGCCGGCCGGCTCGGCGTGACCATGCAGGCGATCGACGACATCCTGTACGACGCCTTCGGCCAGCGGCAGATCAGCACCATCTACACGCAGAACAACCAATACCGCGTGGTGCTGGAAGCCTCCCCCGAGCTCCGCGACGACCCGGCGATGATCGCGCTGCTGCGGGTGCCGGCCACTGCCGGCCAGGCGGCCACAGCACAGGGCACGCCGGTGCAGTCGCCGGCCGGTACGCCGCAGGTGCCGATCTCGGAATTCGCCACCATCGGCCGCGGGCCTGGCCCGCTGACGGTCACGAAACAAAGCCAATTCCCCGCCGTCACGCTCGGCTTCGACCTCGCCCCCGGCGCTTCGTTGGGGGAAGCCGTGGCGGCGATCCGGGCGGCGGAGGCCGAGATCGGCATGCCCGACACCATCGCCGGCAGCTTCGCCGGCGATGCCGCTGAATTCCAGCGCTCGCTCAAGGGCGAGCCCTGGCTGATCCTCGCCGCCATCATCGTCATCTACATCGTGCTGGGCGTTCTGTATGAGAGCGTGATCCACCCGATCACCATCCTCTCGACCCTGCCCTCGGCCGGCATCGGCGCGTTGCTGGCGCTGCGCGTCTTTGGCCTGGACCTCTCGGTGGTCGGGCTGATCGGCATCGTGCTGCTGATGGGCATCGTCAAGAAGAACGCGATCATGATGATCGACTTCGCGCTGGAAGCGCAGCGCGACCACGGCCGCACCCCGCGGGAGGCGATCGAGGAAGCCTGCCTGCTGCGCTTCCGCCCGATCATGATGACGACCTTGGCGGCGCTGCTCGGCGCGCTGCCGCTGGTGCTGGAAAGCGGCACGGGGTCGGAACTGCGCCTGCCGCTCGGCGTCTCGGTCGTCGGCGGGCTGCTGCTGAGCCAGGTGATCACGCTCTACACCACGCCGGTGATCTACCTGGCGATGGAGCAACTGCGGGCGCGGGCGCAGCGCCTGGTCGGCCGGCGCGAGCCGGTGCCGGCCGAGTAGCGTGTCGATCAGCGCGCCCTTCATCCGGCGGCCGATCGGAACCGGGCTGCTGGCGATCGGGCTCGCGCTGGCCGGCCTGCTGGCCTACGCCTGGTTGCCGGTGGCGCCGCTGCCGCGGGCCGACATGCCGACCATCGCGATCGGCGGCGGCCTGCCCGGCGCCGACCCGGAGACCATCGCCGCCTCGGTCGTGGCGCCGCTGGAACGCCGGCTGGGCGCCATCGCCGGCGTCGCCGAGATGACCTCCTACTCCGCGCTCGGCGCCTTCTACATCGTCGTCCAGTTCGACCTTTCGCGCGGCATCGCCGGTGCGGCGCGGGACGTGCAGGCGGCGCTGAACGCGGCGGGGTCGGACCTGCCGCCGCTGCCCAACCCGCCCTTCGTCAACAAGTTCAACCCGGGCAACGCGCCGGTGATGATCCTGGCGATGAGCGCCGAGACGCTGACCGCAGGCGCCGTCTACGACGCCGCCGACAGCATCGTCGCGCCGCGCATCGCCCGCATCCCCGGCGTCGCCGCGGTGCAGATCCAGGGCGCCGAGCAGCCGGCCATCCGCGCCATCATCGACCCGGCGGCGGCGCGGGCGGCCGGGGTGGGGCTGGAGGCGGTACGCCAGGCGATCGCCGAGAACAACATCACCCAGGCGACCGGCCTGGTGGATGGCACGACGCAATTCGCCGCCGTCTCGGTCAATGACCGCCTGACGACGCCGGAGGAGTATGGCCGGGTCGTGGTGAAGCGGCAGGGCGACGCCATCGTCCGCATCGCCTCGATCGGCCGGGTCGCCGTCGATGCCCGCGACCGCCGCCAGGGCGGCACGGTGGATGGCCGCCAGGCGGTGACGCTGACCATCTTCAAGCAGGCCGACGCCAACGTCATCGAGGTCGCCGACGCCATCCG
>JBMOJU010000140.1:0-12218 GCA_049315625.1 Paracraurococcus sp. | reverse complement strand
CACCCCGCTGATGTTGGTGCGGTAGGACCAGGGCCGGAAATAGGCGCCGACGGGGATGTAGGGCACCTCCTGGAAGGCCTCCGCCTGGATCTCCCGCGCCAGGCGCTGCTGGTCGGCCAGGCTCGGCGCGTCCAGCCACTCGGCGCGCAGCGCCTCCACCTTCGGCATGGTCGGCCAGCCCGGCCAGGCCGCCAGCCCGTTGCCGCGCAGCCCGAGATGCCCGGCCGGGGTGAAGAAATCGAGCCCGGAGAAGAAGGTGAGGAAGATGTTCCAGCCGCCCTGGTCCGGCGGGTTGCGGTTGGCACGGCGGGTGACGACGCTGCCCCAGTCGGTCGAGACGTAGTCGACGTTCATCCCCGCCTTCTGCAGCATGTCGAGGCAGACCTGCGCCAGGGCGTTCAGCGTTGGGAAGTCGGTCGCGCCCATCAGCACCACCTTCTCGCCCTTGTAGCCGGCGGCGGCGAGGTCGGCCTTCACCTTGGCGTAGTCGCGCGGACCGGTCAGCGGTGCCATCCCGACATCCGACGCGAAGGGCGTGCCGGGCGGGAAGAACCCGACCTTGTCGCGCCACATCGCCGGGTCGGTGCCGATCACTGCGGTCATGAAATCCGCCTGGTTGCAGGCGCCCAGCAGCGCGCGGCGGATCGCCGGGTTGTTGAACGGCGGGTGCAAATGGTTGAAGCGGCAGAGGCCGAGCAGTCCGGTCGGGTCGTAGAGCTCGGTCTTGATGTTGCGGTTCCGCCGCAGCAGCGGCAGCAGGTCGGCGGTCGGCTGTTCCCACCAATCGACCTCGCCGGATTGCAGGGCGCCGGCCGCGGTCGAGGCATCCGTGATGACGCGCCATTCGACGCGGTCGAAATGCGCCACCTTCGGCCCGGCGGTCCATTCGTTGACGCCGCCCTCGCGCGGCAGGTAATCCGCATTACGCTCGTAGACCAGCAGGCTGCCCGGCACGCGCTCATCGGCCTTCAGCCGGTACGGTCCGCTACCCATGATCTCCTTGAACGGGACATTGGGGTCGAGCTGGCCGATCCGCTCCGGCATGATGAAGCAGACCGGGCTGGCGG
Source organism: Paracraurococcus sp. (assembly GCA_049315625.1). Taxonomy (GTDB): domain Bacteria; phylum Pseudomonadota; class Alphaproteobacteria; order Acetobacterales; family Acetobacteraceae; genus Paracraurococcus. Next base: position 11,151 of record JBMOJU010000140.1, on the reverse strand, counting down.
GCTTGGCCAGCGCGTCGAACAGCAGGGCGAAGGGCTTCTTCAGGCGAAAGGTGAAGCGCCGGTCGTCTTCGGCGACCAGCTCGTCACAGGCGGCGGCCAGCGCCTGCCCCATGGCGTCGCGTACCCACCAGCGCTTGATCGAGGCGACGGCGTCCTTCGCCAGCACCGGCGAACCGTCGTGGAATTTCAGGCCGGGCCGCAGGGTGATGCTGACCCGCTTGCCGCCATCCTCGACGACGTGGCCCTCGGCCATCTGCGGCTGCGGCTTGAACTGCGCGTCCAGGCCATAGAGCGTGTCGTAGATCAGGAAGGAATGGTGCCGGGTGACGTAGGCGGTGGTGACGATGGGGTCGATCACCGCGACATCCGATTGCGGGATGAATTTGAGCACCCGGCTGCCGGCGGACTGCGCCAGCGCCGGCGAGGCCAGCGGCAGGGCCGCCGCCCCCGCGGTGCCGAGGAGGAAGCTGCGACGATCCATGATCCCGTTCCCGTCATATGAAGCCGTTGCAAGGCAAGCCTGATCCTTCGCAGTTGCGCAAGGGGGTCGCTCGCTCGCCCCGCTGGCGCCGGTTCGGACTGCGTTGCCGCATCGGCGTCACATCCATCTGGCAGGCTGCAGGGACAGTGGAGCCCTTGAACGCATGCGATCCGATCAACCGGCGCCGGCCTCGATGCCGCCCAACCGCCACGCTTCATGCTGCGCCGCGGAACGTGACGTCCCACGCGGGGACAGAAGGCCATGACTCGGCAATCGTCACCGCGGCGTGGTTTGTTTGGACCCTCGCGGCCGGGTAGATCATTCGCATCCGAGATGCATGACATGCCCGCCGTTCCCCTTGCCGAGAGCTCCACGATCCCGGTCTGGGCCACACGACTGGGGCCCGACCGCGCCCGCGTCGCCGTCGCGCTGCTTCGCTTCGGCATCGTCGGTGTCGCCGGCTTCGTGGTCGATGCCGCGGTGCTGACCGCCGGCATCGCGCTCGGTCTCGGGCCCTGGTTCGGCCGGGTCGTGTCCTACCTCGCGGCGGCGACCACGACCTTCGTGCTCAACCGGGCCTGGACCTTCCGCGACGCGGCCGCCGCGCCGCCCGTGCGGCAATGGGCCCTGTTCGTTCTGGTGAACCTGGTAGGCTTCGCCTTCAATTACGGGACCTATGCCGCGCTGGTGGCTTTCGTGCCGCTGGTCGCGGCCTTCCCGGTGCTCGGCGTCGCCGCGGGCTCGCTGGCCGGCATGGTCGGGAACTTCGTTCTGTCGCGGCGCTTCGTCTTCGGCCAGGGCGGCAGCGGCCGTCCGTCCCACAGCTGAAGGACGGCAAAGCCCGTGCACCGTAACCGCCAGATCTGCGCGTTCCGCCAGCCCGACCCCAGCCCGGGACTGCCTGCATGCACGGTTTGAGCCAACCCGACCACGGTACCAAGGACGCACCGCCGCTGCTGCCCGCGGTGGCGGAAGGCACCTGGCCCGGCTTCGCCGATGGTGGCCGCCAGCCGGAGGCGGTGCGGCGGCCGCGGCGGCTGCCGCGCCCGGTCTCCCCTGCCCTGCTGGCCGCGCTGGTGGCCGGGCTGGACGCGGTATCGGTCATCCTCTCCGGCGTCATCCTGCAATATGTCCCGCTGGAGCGGGGCTCGCCCTCGCCGCAGTTGATCGCCTTCTTCGCCGCGCTGACCATCAGCCTGGCCGGCTTCGGCGGCGCCTATGCGCATGCCGCGCTGTTCGGCAGCCGCAAATCGGTCTTCGCCGCACTCGGCGGGCTGGTCCTGGGCGGCGGCGGGCTGGCCGCGGCCGCGCTGGTGCTCGGCGCCCCGGTCACCTTCCGGCCCGGTGCCGCGCTGCTCTGGCTGGGCCTTGCGGCGCCGATGCTGCTGGTCGGCCGTCTCGGCTCGGCCGCCTTCTTCCGTGCCCTGCCCCAGCTTAGCCGGCAGCGGGCCGTGCTGGTCGGCAACGGGCCACAGGCCGCCCGCTTCGCCAAGAGCCTGGCCGACCGGCACGACCAGGGCGTCGCCCTGCTGGGGCTGGTGGACAATGACGCGGTGGCCGCGGCGGGCAGCGGCGGGCTGCCGTATCTCGGGCCGGTGGCGTTGCTGGATGGCATGATCCGCCGCGGCGAGGTCGACCAGATTGTGCTCTGCATGCCCTGGGCGGAGGAACGACGGGTGCGCGACCTGCAGGCCATGCTCGCCGACTACCCGGTGGATGTCTGCCTGGCCCCCGACCTGCTGGCCTACCGGCACGATGCGGCCGAGGCGCCGCGGCTGCTGCGGCTGGCCGACCGGCCGATTCGCGGCTGGGCCGCGGTGGTGAAGGCGGTGGAGGATTACGTCCTGGCCATCGGCGCCTTGGCCGTCGCTGCAGTACCCATGGCGCTAATCGGCCTCGCCGTCCGGCTGGAAAGCCCGGGGCCGGCATTGTTCCGCCAACGGCGGACAGGCTTCAACAACCGCGATTTCTACGTCCTGAAGTTCCGCACCATGTACCACGATGCCGCCGACCACACGGTCAAGCGGCAGGTCATGGCCGGCGACCCACGTGTCACCCGCGTCGGGGCCATCCTCCGGCGTACCTCGCTCGACGAATTGCCGCAGGTTTTTAACGTCCTGCGCGGCGAGATGTCGTTCATCGGCCCGCGGCCGCACGCCCCCGGCACCCGCGCCGGCAACCGTCCGTTCGAGGAGGTGATGGCCCGCTATGCGGCGCGGCACCGGGTCAAGCCGGGCCTCACGGGCCTTGCACAGGTGCGGGGCTGGCGCGGGCCAACCGAAACTGAGGATAAGCTTATCCGACGCGTCGAGAGCGATCTGGAGTATATCGAGACTTGGTCGCCCTGGCTCGATCTCGTGATCCTGGTGCGGACCCTGCTGGCCGTTGCGCGCATGCGCAATGCCTGCTGAGACCTCGTCCCGCCGGAGATTTCGCGTGCCCGATACCCTACCGCAGACCGTTCCGGGCCTCGACCCGGACCAGCGCCAGGCCGCCCCGCGCATCGCGGTGCTGATCCCCTGCTACAACGAGGAAGTCGCGATCCCGCGCGTGGTGGAGGCGTTCCGCGCCGCCCTGCCCGGCGCGCCGATCTACGTCTACGACAATAATTCCAAGGACCGGACGGTCGAGGTGGCGCGCGCTGCCGGTGCCCTGGTGCGGACCGAGACGCTGCAGGGCAAGGGCCATGTAGTGCGCCGGATGTTCGCCGATATCGAAGCCGACATCTACGTGCTGGTCGATGGCGACGACACCTATGAGGCCGCGGCGGCGCCGCGCATGGTGGCGACGCTGGTCGATGAGCGATTGGACATGGTCACCGGCATCCGGATCAGCCAGATCCAGGAAGCCTACCGTCCCGGCCACCGCTTCGGAAACCTGATGCTGACCGGCATGGTACGGACCATCTTCGGCAACCGGATCAGCGACATGCTCTCCGGCTACCGGGTTTTCTCCCGGCGCTTCGTAAAGAGCTTCCCGGCGCTCGCCGCCGGCTTCGAGACCGAGACCGAATTCACCGTCCATGCACTGGAACTGATGCTCCCGGTCGGCGAGGTCGAGACCGCCTACAAGGACCGCCCGGCCGGCAGCGTCTCCAAGCTGCGGACCTTCTCGGATGGCTGGCGCATCCTCAAGGCGATCATCGCCCTGGTGAAGCGGGAGAAGCCCCTGCCCTTCTTCTCCTGGATCGCCGCCGCCCTGCTGGCGCTGGGCCTCGGCTTCGGCACCCCGGTCGTCTGGGAATTCCTCGCCACAGGCCTGGTGCCGCGCCTGCCGACCGCGGTGCTGGCGATGGGGTTGGTGCTGCTATCGTTCCTGTCCTTCGCCTGCGGGATGATCCTCGACACCGTCACTCGCGGCCGGATGGAGGCCAAGCGGACCGCCTACCTGGCGATCCCGGCCCCCGACTTCGAAGGGATGCGCCCCGGATGAGCCTGCCCGCCTATCCGCCGCCGAAGCATATCGCGGGTGCAGCAGGCCCGCCCGGACCCGATTACGACGCCGATGTCATCATCCTGGCGCTCGATCGGGCGGAGGACACGGTGGCGGCGATCGCCTCGGCGCGGTCGCAGGTGGGTGTCGCCCGGCATGTGTGGATCGCCGATCAGGGCAGCCGCCCGGAAAACCTTGCGCTGCTGGCGCGGGCGGTGGCGGGGACCACCGATGCCACCCTGGTCCAGCTTGACCGCAACTGGGGCGTCGCCGGCGGGCGGAACCGGGCAACCGCGCTGGGAACGGGGCGCTGCGTCTTCGCGCTCGACAACGATGCGGAGTTCGCGACCGAGGACACGCTCGCCCAGGCAGTCCAGGCGCTGCGGGCCGAACCGGACCTGGCCGCGATCGGCTGCCGCATCCTGGTTTTTGCCACCGGGGCGGAGGACCTCTCCTCCTGGGGGTATCCCCCCGGCCTGCTGCCACGCGCGGCCGAAAGCTTCGATGCCTGCACCTTTGTCGGCGCCGGCCACGCCATCCGGCGGGCCGATTTCGAGGCCGCGGGGGGTTACGATGACGCGCTCTTCTTCTGTTGGGAGGAATACGACTTCGCCCTGCGCGCCATCAACCTGGGCCGCCGCATCCGCTACCGCGGCGACATCGCCGTCCGCCACAAGGTGAGCGGGGAGCGCCGCTTCGCCTGGTCCGGCACGCGCTGGTTTCATTTCGTCCGGAACCGCATCTACATCGCCCTGAAGTACGGCGATTCGGCGCCCGTGCTGCTGCCACGCTTCCTGGCCTATCAGGTGAAGGGCGCCCGCAACGGCGTGCTCTCCCAGGGGTTGCGGGCCGGGCCGGCGGCGCTGCGCCTCGCCCAGGCCTTCCGGCCGCGGCCTGAGGAGGCCGGGCTCTACCGCCTCAGCCCCAAGGCACGCGACTACCTCGCCAGGAATGATTCGGCACATCGCGGCGGCCTGCCGCGGCGGCTGCGGGCGGAGATCCTGGCGGCCCTACCGGGGACCGCGACCCGTTAGAGTTCACTGCGGCTGGCGACGGGACCGCGCCTCATCCCGCAGCAGCTTCAGCACCGCCGGGCTGTCCACGAGATAGCGTCGCGCCAGGCGCCGCGGATCCTGCGCCAGCCGCCAGGCCCATTCCAGCCCGGCCTGCTGCACCGGCTGCGGCGCCCGTTTCTCATGCCCCGAAAGGAACAGCAGGCTGGCGCCGATGCAAAGGCCGGTGCCGCGCGCGAAACCACGCCGGGCGACGGCATGCGCCACCTGGCACTGCCGCGGTGAGCCGACGGCCAGGAAGGTGAACCGCGCCGGGTTCTGCTCGATGAAGCGGATCGCCGCCTGCATCGCCGGCGGGTCGTGCTCGAACCCCATCGGCGGGTTGTGGTGCGCGATCCGGCGCAGGCCCCAGCGGCGCGCCAGAGCGTCCACGGCCTCCGGCTCCATGCCCAGGATGGTCACCGGCTCGGACGGGACGATGACGTCCCGCACCAGATGCGCGGTCAAGTCGCTGCCGGGCACCACCTCGGGCGCCGGCAGGCCGGCGGCCCGGGCCGCCCGGGCGACCACCCGGCTGTCCAGCAGGCGGAGCATGGCATCGGCATAGAGCGGCCGCAGGGCGGGCTGGCGCTGGAGCCGCACGAGATGGTCCGCATTCGGCGTCACCACATAGCCGAAGCCGGCGGTCGCCCGCCGCGCGGCCAAGCGGGCGAGCACGCCGCCGAGCGACAGATCGGCGAAGTCGAGCCCAAGCAGCGGGATGGTCGGAACCATGACTGTCCCCTGCTCAGAGGGCAACGCGCAGCCGGACCTGGAAGAGGTTTCGATCAAATTCGGGCAGTCCATTGCTCGCCTCGAAACGGCGGGCATAGGAGTAGGTTCCAATCACAGCCAGGTTGCGGTTGACGAGGTAGCGAGCGGTCAGGGTGAAGACCCCGTCGAAGGCCGTCTGGCTGGGGCTCTGGTATTCGCGGTAATCGGCGCGGAAATCGCCACTGAGGATGACGTTGCGGAGGAATTCGTGGTCGACCCCGACGCCGCCCTGCGTCCGGTTGAAGCTGACGGCATCCTGGCGGATCGATTCCTCGATCGTCCGGGCGACATTGAAGCGGACCGTGGTGAGCAGCGTCGGCGCCCAGGTGAGCTGGCCTTCCACCGCCGGGCCAGCGAAGTTCTTCAAGGTGGGGTCCTTGTAGTTGCGCTCCCGCCAGCCGAAGGCGATGCGGCCCTGCCAGACGCCGTCGAAATCATAGGTGAAACCGCCCAGCATCTCCCAGGTGAAGCTGTCCCGCCCGCGGGAGGACGCGTTCTGGTAGCTGATGTCCTGGACCCGGACGATGACGTTGGCGAAGCGCCCCTGCGAAAAGGCGTAGCTGGTGCCGATGGCACCGATCGTGGTGTCGAAATCGTTCAGCGAGACGCGGTTGGGAACCCCGCCGATGACCACGTCCTGGAACCGATAGGTTCGGTGCAGGCCGGTGCCGAGCAGCCCGAAGCGGCCGAACTGGGTGGTGCCGTTGACCTGGAACTCGTCCGATTCGTACGGAACCGGGCGGGTGATGCCGGCCGATTGCACGTCGATGCTGTTGACGTCGAGGTGGTCGCGGTAGTGCCGATAGCGGGCTTCGGCGTTGGTGACGGCCGTGAAATCGTAGCGGCCATAGCCGCCGATGTCCCAATCCAACCAATCGTACACATTGTTCCGGAAATACTGCCGGCTGTCCATGCTGCCGGAGACCCCCACCCCATGGCGAGTCCAGTCGCTGTCCAGGCTGACCGTGGCAGCCTCATCCGCGAAGCCGTCGGATGTCTTGTTACTCTTCGTGCCGAGCAGGTTGCTGTCGAAGCCGGGCCCGGCCTCGACCTGGCCGTTCAGGGTGAAGCTGCCCAGCCGCACACCGAGTGGATTGTAGTCCCGCCGCTGGCGGGAGGCGACCGTTACACCTCGCTCGACATCCTCGCGCGAGATGCCGCCGGCCGCCTGCGCAACCGCCTCCGACACCGGCAATGTCCCCAGAAACATGGCGCCCGCGACCCAGGCCGGAATCCTGCTCACCATTCACCCCCCAAATCCCGTGGGGGGGTTTGCTACCATGCGAGCGGAGCGCTGCGACAAACCGCAACGATCACGTTCCGTCGCGCGGACACAAGCAACCGGCATGTGTCCTGGCGCAGCGTATGCCGGCGCGGGAGCGACGCATTTACGTGCGCGGGGGTCGCTTCCGGCCTCCCGGACAGGTTACAGTCTCATATGGTTCGCCGGTTAGGGCTTGCAATTCGGGGCGGTGCACGCGCGTATTCGGCCCGTCGCCGGCCCGCGCTATGGTCGCATGGGGCGGCCCCTGTTCGCGCCAAACGGTGTCCTTTACCCACCGGGCGGCAGCGAAGCATGGCGCCGTCCGCGGGGACGGCCCAATTCGGAGCCTAGGAATGGCAACGACCACCGCATTGCGGCCGGACACGTCCGGACCCACAGACATACCGGTTACGCCGAATCAGCCGCCGCGCGAGCTCGCGGCGTATCGCGAGGGACGCCCGAGCGAGGAGCGCCTGGCCGATCTTGTTGCCTTTGCCCTTGCGACCGAAGGCAATCACCCCTCGACGCCGGACGGGATCGAACGGTCGCGCCAAGCCGCCCAAGCGGCACTGAGCGACCATGCGTTCCGGTACCTGCACAACTCCATCGACCAGATCCGCCGCGAGGCGGCGGCTGAACAGATGGCCCGGACACCCCGCCCACCCGGCTTTGGCAGCATGCTGCTTGCCAACCTCGTCGCCCTGGCGATCGCGGGTCTCGGCTTCGGCTGGATCGCGCTGCACCCCGCAACCCTGTCCGGCATCGCCGGCTTCCTCGCAGGCTGACGCATGTCCTATGCAAGGCTCGCCGGCCCTTCCGCCGGCTTCGAGAATGCCCCCGTCACGCCCCTGCAGCGGGCGCTGCGCGCCTGCCGCAAGCAGTTCATCCTGGTCGGCGTGTTCAGCGGCGTGGTCAACCTGCTGCAGCTCACCACATCCATCTACATGATGCAGGTGTTCGATCGGGTGCTGGCAAGCCGCATCCTCGACACCCTTTACTTCCTTTCCCTTATCGCCATCGTCGCCACCCTGGTGCTCGCGCTCCTCGAAGCGGTGCGCGGGCAGGTCATGCAGCGGCTGGCGGCCTGGGTGGAGCACCGGGTGGCGCCCGAAGGCTTCGTCCGAGCGATCGAGAGCGCGCTGCGCGGCCGGCCCTACCGCATGGAAGCGCTGCGCGACCTTGCGGTGTGCCGCGGCTTCTTGGGATCGGCGGGCGCGCTCTCGCTCTATGACGTGCCCTGGGTGCCGATCTACCTCGCCTTCATCTTCATGCTGCACCCGATCATGGGCTTCATCGCCCTCGGCGGCGCGGTGATCCTGTTCGGGCTCACCCTGGCCAGTGAGCTTTCCACCTCGAAGCTGCTGCGGGAGGCCAATACCGCCGCGATGAACTCGCAGCGGCGGGCCGAGAGCATCACCCGCAATGCCGAGGTCATCGACAGCATGGGGATGCTGCCGGCGGTCATCGGCCAGTGGCGCGAATCCGTCGCCGCGATGAGCGAGCCGCAGCAGCGCGCGGCCGACCGCGCGGCGGTCCTCGTCGCCGCCACCAAGTTCTTCCGCCTGGCGGTGCAGATCGCCATCCTCGGCGTCGGCGCCTATCTCGTGCTGCAGCAGGAGCTGACCTCCGGCGCCTCGATCGCCGGGTCGATCATCATGGGCCGGGCGCTTGCCCCGGTGGAGCAGCTGATCGGCGGCTGGAAGCAGCTCGTGCAGGCCCGGCAATCGTTCCGCCGGCTGCAGTCCTTCCTGACCCAGCCGCGCCTGCGGCCGGCGGGCATGCCGCTGCCGGAGCCGACCGGCCGGATCTCCGTGGAGCGCGTCTCCTACGCCTTCCCGGGCCAGGGCGTGGCGCTGATCAAGGGCGTCAATTTCTCGCTCCAGCCGGGCGAAAGCCTGGCCGTCATCGGCCCCTCAGCGGCCGGCAAGACCACGCTGATCCGCCTGTTGATCGGCACCCTGGCCCCGACCGCCGGGACCGTCCGGCTGGATGGCGCCGATGTCTATCAATGGATGCGGGAGGATTTCGGCCGGCATGTCGGCTACCTGCCGCAGGACGTGGAGCTGTTCGACGGCACGGTCTTCAACAACATCGCCCGGATGGCCGAGGCCGAGCCGGCTGCGGTCTACACGGCGGCGAAGCTGGCCGGCTGCCACGACATGATCCTGCGCCTGCCGAATGGCTATGACACCCAGATCGGCGACGGCGGCCAGCACCTCTCCGGCGGCCAGCGGCAGCTCGTCGGTCTGGCCCGCGCGATGTTCGGCCAGCCGAAGCTGATCGTGCTGGACGAGCCGAACAGCAACCTGGACGGCGACTCGGAGGCGGCGCTGACCATGGCGCTGGAGCGGCTGAAGGAACAGGGCACCACGGTCATCCTCGTCTCGCACCGTCCGACCCTGGTGCAGGGCGTGGACAAGGTCCTGCTGCTGAAGGATGGCGCGCTGGAGATGTTCGGCCCACGTGCCGAGGTGCTCAAGCGCCTGATGAACCCCCGCCCGGCCGAAGTCGCCGCGGCGCCACCGACCCAGCGCCTTGAGGGGAGTGCCGCCTGATGAGCGTGACCGTCGAGACCCCGACTCCGCTCGCCGCGGCTGCGCCGCGCGCGCTGGCCCCGCTGCCGAAACATGATTTCGGCGGCAACCTCCCACCCTTCCCGCCGCATCCGCTGCTGGACGCGGTGGCGCCGAAGACCCGTGGTCCGCTCGTCTTCGGGCTGGTGATCTTCATCGTGTTCGTCGTCGGCTTCGGCATCTGGGCCGGCTGGGCGCCACTGGCCGAGGCGTCGGTCGCGCCGGGTACCGTCAAGGTCGAGGGCACCCGCAGGACCATCCAGCACCTCGAGGGCGGCATCGTCCGCGAAATCCTCGCCCGCGACGGCGGCAAGGTGAGGGCCGGCGACGTCATCATGCGGCTCGACCCCTCCCAGTCCGACAGCGTCGTCGAGACCCAGCGGGCGCAGCGCTGGGCCCTCCTCGCCCAGGATGCGCGGCTGGAGGCCGAGATCAACCGCGCCAGCAACATCGCCTTCCATCCTGACCTGCTCGCCAGCACCGATCCGCGGGCGCTCGAGGCGATCACCGGCCAGCGCACCCTGTTCGAGGCACGGCTGGCCAACCTGAACAGCCAGGTTCAGGTGCTGCAGGCGCGCGTCGACCAGCAGACCGCCTTCATCTCCGGCGCCCGCGGCCAGCTCTCGGCAACCAAGCAGCAGCTGGTCTTCGCCAGGCAGGAGGAGCAGATGCGCCGCGCCCTGGTCACCCAGGGCCTCGGCCGCCTGCCCGAATTGCTGGCGCTGCAGCGCGCCACCGCCTCGCTCGAAGGCACGATCGACGATCTGAACGGCCAGATCTCGCGCGCCAACGCCGCGATCGACGAGGCACGCAAGCAGATGCAGACGACCCTCGACCAGCGCCAGGCGGACGCCGGCACCGACCGCCGCGATGTACGCGCCAAGCTTTCGGATGCCGAGGAAAAGCTTCGCGCCGCGGTCGACGTGGCGCAGCGCCGGGAGATCATCGCGCCGGAGAACGGCACGCTGGTCAACCAGAAGGTCTTCACCGTCGGCGCCGTCCTCAAGCCGGGCGACCCGGTCTTCGATCTGGTGCCGGAGCAGGACCGCCTTGTCGCCGAGGTGAACGTGCAGCCGATGGACATCGACGTGGTCTACCCGGGCCTGCGCGCAGAGATCCGGCTGCCAGCCTTCAAGCAGCGGCTGGTGCCCTACCTGCACGGCCATGTGACCTGGGTGGCCGCCGACGTGACCGTCAACGAACAGGCGCGGCAGCAATACTACCGGGCCTATGTGCTCATCGACCCTGACCAGCTGGCGCACCTGCCGAACATCTTCCTCGTGCCCGGCATGCCGGTCGAGGCGCATATCCAGATCGGCGAGCGTACCTTCTGGCGCTACATCACCCAGCCGCTGCGGGACAGCTTCACCCGCGCCTTCCGGGAACAGTAGCCGCCGCTGCCCCGGCCGGGCGGCGCGCGTCGCCCGGCCTTAGTGCCTCACAGGCCGCGACTTCGGATGCGAACCGTAGCGCGGACCATGCCGGAGCCGATGACATGACCGCCCTGCCAACCCTTTTCGCCGACGGCATCCTCGATGCCAGCGTCACCTTCGGGGTCGCCCGCCTGACGCTGGC
>JBMOJU010000539.1:0-2730 GCA_049315625.1 Paracraurococcus sp. | reverse complement strand
TTATTCGGCCGGTGCGGGCGGGTCCGCCGAAGGGGCGCCGCGCGGTACCGGCACCGGCGGCACCCAGGGACGGGCGCCCCTGGCGGCACGGTCGCTCAACACCCGCACCCCGCCTGGCACCAGCCAGATGGCGTGGGCGCCGTTCCTCCAGACGGCGAAGCGGTCCACCACCTGGGCGGCGCAGCGCCCCCGCACCGGCTCTGCCGAGACCACCATCGCCGCGCCGGCGCAGGAATCGGCCGGTGGCGCGCCGCGCAGCAGCACGGCGGCGGGGCCTTCCGCCTGGGGCCGCAGGGTGCAGGCGCCGGGCGTGCAGGCGATCCGGCCATCCGCCACCTCGCCCTCTTTCGGCAGCGCCACCGCCTCCGCCACGCCATACAGCCGCAGCCAGCTGTCGCGGGTGAGACCGGAGGCGCCGGACAGCTTCTGCACCGCCACCCCCTCCCCCGCCCGCAGCCCAATCAGCCGGGCATCGGCGGAGACGAGGATGTCCGGCGGCCGCTGCCAGGCACCGCTGGCCAGGCCGGCGAGGATGAGGGGCACGCCCAGCGCCCGCCACCCCGTCCCCCACAGGCAGAGCCAGAGCATGCCGAAGGCGCAGAGGCCGAGGCCCCAGGCGGGAATCGGCGGCGCCAGCATCGCCGCCCCGGGCCAGGCGGCGACCCAGGCGGCGATGGTAAGGATCGCCTCCACACCCCAGCCCATCGGCACCAGGGCGAGATCCTCCAGCCCGAAGGGCATCAACACCACCGCCGCCATGCCGGCCGGCATGACCAGCGCCGAGGTCAGCGGCACCGCCAGCGCATTCGCCGCCACGCCGTACAGCTGCAGCCGGCCGAAATGGTGCAGGCCGAAGGGCGTTGTCGCCGCGCCGGCCAGGACCGAGGTCGCCACCATGCCGAAGGCGGCCAGCGCCAGCCGCCGCTTCCAGCGCCCCCGGCCGGCCTTCGGCAGGCGCGGCCGCAGCCATTCCCAGCCGGCGATGAGCGCAAGCACTGCGGCGAAGCTCATCTGGAAGCTGGCGCCCAGCACGGCGGCCGGCTGCAGCAGCAGGACCACGGCCGCCGCCAGCGCCCAGGCACGCAGGCTGATCGCCCGCCGGCCGGTCAGCAGCGCCAGTGTCGCCAGCGCCGCCATGGCGAAGCTGCGTTGCATCGGCACCGCCGCGCCGGTCAGCAGCAGATACAGCGCCCCGACCGCCAGCGCGCCGAGCGCGGCCAGCGCCTTCGCAGGCACCCGCAGCCCAACCCAGGGCAGCAGGACCAGCAGCAGGCGCAGCAGGCCGAAGCTGACACCCATGACGATGGCGATGTGCAGGCCGGAGACGCTGAGCAGGTGCGCCAGTCCGCTGTCGCGCATCGCTGCCAGGTCCCCCGCGGGGATGGCGCTCTGCCCGCCGGTCAGCAGCGCGGCGGCGACCGCGCCGGCGGCGCCGGGCAGCGCGGCAGTGACCCGCGCCTCGATGGTGGCGCGCAGGCTGGCCAGCGGCGGCGCCGCTGCGTCACCCGGCGTCACCTCCGCCCGGCCGATGGCGAAACCGCTGCCGGCCAGGCCGGAGAACCAGGCGGCGCGCTGGAAGTCCCAGGCGCCGGGATAGGCCGGCGCTGCCGGGGCGCGCACCAGGGCGCGGATGCGGATCGTATTGCCGGGCTGCGGCATCGCGGGATCATCGGCCTTCAGGCGGATGCGGATCTGCCGCACGAGCGGGACGCCGTCATCCAGCCGGGCGGCGTCCAGCGTCAGCCGCCGCCCTTCGGGCAGCAACTCGACCGCGGCGATGCGCGCGGCGATGATGGTGGCGCCGCGCGGCAGTTCCGGCATCGGTGGCTGACGCCCGGCCTGGAGCACGGCGGCGGCGAAGCCCAGCGCCGCGGCAGCGACAAGTCCCAGCGCCCAGCCCGCCAGCGGCCAGCGGGCAGCGACCCAGACGGCCAGGGCAAGCAGGGGCGGTGCGAGCCAGATCGCGGCGGCGGACGGTTCCGCCGGCAGCCCGAAATACAGCAGCACGCCGGCGCCGAGGGCTACCGCCAGCCAGGGCGCCAACCGGGCCCGCTCGGCGGCCAGCAGGCTGAACGACCCAGCGACGGCCGAGGAGCGCCGGCCGAGCCATTCCACGCCTGACCGGGCGATTGAAGTTGACACCCGAGTCGCTTACCGGGCGCGACTCCGCGACCTCAACCGTAAACTGCATACAGGATGTCTCGTACGCCCCTGCTTACTGCAACGTGATCGATACAAAGATTTACGAAAGCTTCGACCTCGCCGCAGCGTTTCCCCCGCGCCGCGATCTGGATTAGTGATCCCGCCCGCCCGGCGCCCCGGCGCCCGCGCAGCCTGGGAACCGCACCATGTCCGTCCGCACCCGCTTCGCGCCCTCCCCCACCGGCTATCTGCATATCGGCGGGGCGCGCACCGCGCTGTTCAACTACCTTTTCGCCCGCCACCACGGCGGGCAATACCTGCTGCGGATCGAGGACACCGACCGCCAGCGCAGCACGCAGGAGGCGGTGCAGCAGATCGTCGACAGCCTCGACTGGCTGGGGCTGAGCCCAGACGAGCCGCCGGTCTTCCAGACCGCGAACGAGGCCCGCCACGCCGCGGTGGCACGCGAGCTGCTGGCCAAGGGGCAGGCCTACCTGGCCTACGACACGCCGGAGGAGCTGGCGGCGATGCGGGCGGAGGCGGAGGCCGCCAAGCGCCCCTTCAAGTACGACGGCAGCCGCTGGATCG
>JBMOJU010000139.1:0-12257 GCA_049315625.1 Paracraurococcus sp. | reverse complement strand
GTGGCCAAGCGACCGCGGCCGGAAATCCTGCTGACGGCGATGGTGCTGTCGCAGGGCGGCGAATTCGCCTTCGTGCTGCTCGCCTTCGCGGTGCAGAACGGCGTGCTGCCCTCCGCCGAGGCCAGCCAACTTGTCTCCGTCGTCGCGCTGTCGATGCCCGTCACGCCGCTGCTGATGATGCTGCATGGCCGGCTCTCCGACCGTCTGGCGACCGCGGCGCTGCCGCCCGAGCCGGACGCGATCGAGCCGCAGGGCAGCGTGGTGATCGCCGGCTTCGGCCGCTTCGGGCAGATCGTCGGCCGGATGCTTCTGGCGCATGGCCATGCGGTGACGGTGCTGGACCATGATATCGAGACCATCGAATCGCTGCGCCGCTTCGGCTTCCGGGTGTTCTACGGCGATGCCTCGCGGCTGGACCTGATGCAGGCCGCCGGCGCCGCGGAGGCCACGGTGATCGTGGTGGCGACCGATGCAGCGGAGACGACGGACCGGATCGTCGAGACGGTGCGGCGGCACTTCCCGCAGGCCCAGGTCCTGGCCCGCGCCACCGACCGCAGCCATGCCTATGAGTTGATGGAAGCTGGGGCGCATCTGGTGGTGCGGGAGACCTTCGGCTCGGCGCTGGAGACGGGGGTGGAGGCGCTGCGCCGGCTCGGCATGCCGGCCTACGAGGCCGCCCGGGCGGGCCGCATCTTCCGGCGGCATGACATGGACGCGCTGAAGCGGCTTTCGCCGATGCGGGGCGACGATGGCAGCTACCGCCTGGCGGTACGGGAATCCTCCGAACAGCTTGTCAGCGTGCTGGAACGCGACCGGGTTCGCGGCCGGACCGGCCTGGACGAGGGCTGGGATACGACAAGCCTGATCGAGGAGATGCGCCGCGCGGCGGAGGAGCGGGATGCAGCGGCCTCGGGCTGAGGCCCGGCGCCTCAGCCCAGCCGCTTGACCATGGCAGTGCTGTCCAGCGTCCCGAACCGACTGGCGACGGGGCCGCGTTCCTCCCAGCCGAGCGCGCGATAGAAGCGCCGGGCCTGCGGCGAGCTGTCGAGCCGCGCCTCGGCGAGGCCGAGGTCGTGGAGATACGCCTCCATTCTCGCCATCAGCGCCTTCCCCGCCCCGGTGAAGCGCGCCGGCGGGGCGACGTAGTTGAGCTGGATCTCGCCGCCATTCGCCACCATGCCGACCGCGGCGATCTGCCTGGTCGCCGCGATCGCGACGAAGACCGCACGGTTCGGGTCGGCGATCCAGCGGCGCATGTTGGCCTCGGTCTTGTTCGCCAGCCAGCGCACGAGCACGCAACGGTCCTGCCGATATTCCTCGTCACACAGCTCGATGATCGAGCGGCGGATCACCGCGGCGGCCTCCCGCGCTTCCTCCGGCCGGGCGCGGCGGACCAGCACCGCTACAGCGGGATGTCGACGTCCAGCAGCGGCGCGTGCTGCTGCGCGCCGTAGACATCGGTGTCGCCGATCTCCCCGGCGGGGACCAGCCGCGGCAGCGTCGCCTTGAAGGCGCGGCCCGCCGGGTAGGGGGTGAAGAGCACGTCGTCCTCGGCCACACCGTAGAGCCGCGCGAAGAGCGCCGGGCCGAGCACGCCGGTGGCCCGCACGCGCTCGAACATCGCGTCGTCGTCGAAGACGACGTCGATGGTCAGGTCGAAGGGGCCTGCGTTCTTGCTCTTGCAGACCTTGGCGATGTCCTTGATGAGGGCCATCGCTCAAACTCGCTCATGCTCGATCGGAAACATCTCGTACGGGTCGTCCGGCAGCACGACATGCGACATGCTGAAGCGGAACACCTCCCCCGCCGCCAGGTCGCTGGGCGAGAAGGGGATGGCCATGTTGCCTTCCTTGCAGAGCCGGCCGGGGAAGTCGCTGTGCAGCATGCTGGTGCGCGCCAGCGCCACCACCGCATTGGCGATATCCTGGTCGCGCCCCACCACGTCGATAAGGAAGCCGATCTCGTGGCCACGGATCTCGTGCACCGGCTCGCGCGCCGCCATCACGCCGTTGGCGCCGTAGCTGTGGATCGTCAGCACGTAATCCTCCGCGCCGATGTCTAGGTCGCCTGCCTTGCCGCTCACCAGCGTCCGCACCAGGCCGAGGAAATGATCGAGCTGGCCGATCAGCACCGGGTCGCGCGTGCCGGCGAAGCTGATGGCACGGTGGCCGAGCCGCTCTGCCGCCTCGATCTTCACGGTGTAGGTCTCGGCCGGAATCCAGCGCATGCCGGTGACCAGGGTCGCCTTGGGCGAGACCGCCTCGAAGCGGCACTCGGAGGTGTCCAGCACGCCGCCCGGCTCGACATGGCGGATCGGCGAGGGATTCTCG
Source organism: Paracraurococcus sp. (assembly GCA_049315625.1). Taxonomy (GTDB): domain Bacteria; phylum Pseudomonadota; class Alphaproteobacteria; order Acetobacterales; family Acetobacteraceae; genus Paracraurococcus. The sequence goes on along the minus strand of JBMOJU010000139.1, from coordinate 9,927 downwards.
TGCAGCGAATGGTTGGCGACCGACATCGGCGTGCAGGCGCGGTCGCCCATCGGCTCGCACACCACGCCGTCCTCCCGCACCGTCACGTACAGGCAGTCCGGCCCCTTCGGCAGCGCCGGCGCGGCGCCGCATTCCAGCATCTTGCCGGCATACCAGGCCTGCGCCGGGGGAAGCTGAGCCCGCATGGCATGCGCGGCGAAGGGCGCCGGGTCGGAACTGCGGCCGCCGAGCACCACCTGCGCGCCCTCATCCAGCGCGCGGATATAGGGCTCCGGCCCACACATGCCGACGATCCGCGTGGCGCGATCGACCGTGCCCTCATCCAGCGCCGCCATGCGGCCGAGCGGCATCGTGCGGCCCTGCCGCACCCGCACCGCGATACGGTCCTTGCCCTGTTCGCTGTGGATCAGCGCCATGGGGAAGTGCAGCCCTTCCTCCCGCGCGATGTCGCGTACCATCTGCGCCACCAGTTGCAGATGCGGCTCCCCGCCCGCGCCGCCGCAGGTGCCGATCACCATGGGCACCCGGTGCCGCACCGCCGCCACCAGCATCAGCCGCAGGTCACGTTTCATCGCGCGCAACGACACGAAGGGCTTGCCGCTGCCGAGGTAGTAGGGGCCGGGGTCGCTGCTGCCGCCGTCGCAGCCGATCAGGTCCACGCCGCGCTCCAGCGCCGCGTTGAGCGAGCTTTCCGGATAGCCGTAGCCGAGGATGCCGCTGACCGAGACCATGCGGGTGTCGCGCATCGCGCCCTGCCCTCCCTTGCCTGGCCACAGGATGCGGCGCGGCCGGGCCCAGGCGCAATATCTAGCTTCCTCATTATTCGCGGGCGTCCTAGTCTGGCGCGATGCGGGACGGTTCCACCCTCGCCCATACCCAATGGCGCATCGGCATCACCATCGCGCAGATCGCGCGGCGGTGGCGCGCGCGACTGGACCAGCGGATCGCCGCCTATGGGCTGACCGAGGCGCGCTGGCTGGCGCTGCTGGCGATCTCCCGCGGCGGGGGCGGCATGACCCAGAAGGATCTCGCCGGCCGCCTGCTGATCGAGGGCCCGACCCTGGTCCGCACCCTGGACTGGCTGGAAGGCGAAGGCCTGGTCGAGCGGCGGGAGGCGCCGCATGACCGCCGCGCGAAGACCTTGCACCTGACCGCCAAGGCCCGCCCGCTGATCCACCGGATCGAGGCGGCAGCGACCGGCGTCCGCGCCGAGATCCTGGCCGATATCCCGGAAGCCGAACTGGCGACCTGCCTGGCGGTGCTGGAGCGCGTGGCGGTCGGCCTCGCCGCCCCGGCGACGCCGCCACCGGTCGCGGAGGCCGAGGATGGATGTCGGCCCGCCTAACGCCGGCGCCCGGCTCCTCGCCCCGCCGCGGCAGGCCGCGCGGCGGCTGCGGCTGCTGACGCTGGCCGCGCTGCTGATCGGGGCGCTCGGCGCCGGCGGCTGGTTCACCCATCGCTTCCTGACCCTGCTCACCGTGGACGACGCCCGGGTGGCGGCCGACATGATCACCATCTCCTCCCGCGTGCCGGGCTGGGTGGCGGAGGTGACGGTGATCGCCGGCGACAGCGTCGCCGCCGGCGGCCTGCTGGTGCGGATCGACGACCGTGATTCGATCCTGGCCCTGCGCGAGATCGAGGCGCGGCTGGCCAGCCTCGGCGCGCGCCGGGGGGAGTTGGAGGCGCGGCTCGACATGGTCGACCGCCAGACCGGCAGCCAGCAAGCGGTGAGCCGCGCCCGACTGGAGGTGGCGCGCGCCACGCTGCCGGCGGCGGAGGCGGAGCGGCTGTTTGCCGAGGCGGAGTTCGGCCGCGCGATGCAGCTGATGTCGAGCGGCAGCGGCACGCGGCAGCGGCACGATCAGGCGCGCAGCCTGCTGGACGGCGCGCGCCAGCGCGTGCTGGGCGCGCTGGCGGAGATCCAGACCGCCGAGGCGCAGATCATGGCCGCAGAGGCGGCGCGGTCCGAGCTGACGGTGCTGCGCCGGCAGATCGAGACGCTGGAACCGCAGGCGCGCGAATTGGCAGCGCAGCGCGACCGCGTGGCACTGGAATTGCGCGACCGCAGCATCCTGATGCCCTTCGACGGGGTGGTGGACCGCGTCTTCATCGACCCGGGCGAATACGTCGCAGCAGGGCAGCGCGTGCTCATGCTGCACGACCCGGCGCGGGTGCGGATCGAGGGCAACGTGAAGGAGACCGAGATCCGCTTCCTCCGCCCCGGCACGCGGGTGGAGGTGGCGGTGGACGCGCTGCCCGGCCAGCGCTTCGCCGGCGTGGTGGAACGCGTCGCCGGCGCCGCCACCAGCGAATTCGCGCTGCTGCCCAGCCCGAACCCATCCGGCAATTTCACCAAGATCACCCAGCGCCTGCCGATCCGCGTGGCGCTGCAGCCGCCGCCCCCGCCCGGGCTGCTGCGGCCGGGGATGATGGTGGAGATCGAGGCGACGCGTGCCCAGGGACATGACTGAGCGGACGCTGGAGACGCTCGGGCAGCGCTTCGGGCCATCCTACCGATGGCTGGTGACCATCACCGCGATCATCGGCACCGTTGCCTCCATCCTGTCCTCTACCATCGTCAACGTCGCGCTGCCCGACATCATGGGCGCCTTCGGTATCGGTCAGGACCACGCGCAGCTGCTGTCCACCGGCTTCCTGGCGGCGGTCACCGGCACCATGCTGCTGAATGCCTGGCTGGTGGAAAGCTTCGGCTTCCGCGCCACCTATGCCGCCGCGGTCGGGCTGTTCCTGTTCGGCTCCGTCGTCGCCGGCGTCGCGCCGAACGAAGGCCTGCTGATCCTCGGCCGCATCCTGCAGGGCGCCTCGGCGGGGATGCTGCAGCCGCTGATGACGCAGATCGTCTTCCAGGTCTTCCCGGCGGAGAAGCGCGGCAGCGCCATGGGCATCGCCGCCATCGGCGTCGTGCTGGCCCCGGCGCTGGGCCCGGCGGTGGGCGGGCTGCTGGTCGACAATTACGGCTGGCGCAGCGTCTTCTTCATGGCCATGCCGGTCGCGCTGCTCGGCCTGGCGATGGGCTGGGTCTTCATGCCGAGCGCCACGGCGGCGCAGCGCCGGCGTTTCGACCTGCCCGGCTTCCTGCTGCTGATCGCCGGCCTGCTGGCCCTGTTCATGGGCCTGTCGAGCGGCCAGCGGGACGGCTGGGGGGCCGACCGCGTGGTCTTCGAACTGGGCTTCGCCGCACTCGCCGCGATCGGCTTCGTACTGTGGGAATTGCACACCGCGGCGCCGCTGCTGAACCCGCGCGTCTTCGGCAATATCGGCTTCGCCGGCGCCTTCTGCGTGGCACTGATCTATGGCGCCAGCATCTTCGGCAGTACCTACCTGGTGCCGCTCTTTGTCCAGACCATCCAGGGCTACACCGCGACGCGGGCCGGGCTGGTGCTGATGCCGGCAGGGCTGATCATGGTGGTGGTCTTCCCCATCGCCGGCCGGCTGGCGGACCGGCTGCCGGCATGGCAGCCGATCGTGGTTGGCCTGCTGCTCTTCGCCTGGTCCAGCTGGCTGTTGCGCGGCGTCGATACCGACGTACCCTTTTGGACCCTGGCGCTGTGGATCCTGATCGGCCGGGTGGGGCTGGGGCTGACCATGCCGAGCATGAATGCTGGCGCGCTGCGGGCGCTGCCGCCGCGCTTCCTCGGCCAGGGGGCGGGCGCGATCAATTTCGCCCGGCAATTCGGCGGCGCGCTCGGCGTCAACCTGCTGTCGATCCTGCTGGAGCAGAAGACCGAGTTGCACGCCCAGTCGCTGGCGCCGACCCAGGATGGCGGCGGCGCGGCCACCCAGGAATTCCTCCGCCTGACCCAGGGGCTGCTGCGGCAGGACGGCGTGCCGGACACGGAATTGCTGGCCGGCTCCTACGACTACCTCGGCCGGGTGCTGGCGGCGCAGGCCGGGATGCTGGGCTTCCGCGACAGCTTCCTGGCGGTGACCTTCGCCTGCCTGGTCGCCGTGCTACCGGCGATGGCGCTGCGGCGCCGCCGTGTCAGCGCGGCGTGACGGGCACCGCCGCCTCGTTCCGGCGCAGCGGCGGCAGGGTCCAGGGCGGGTCGTAGAACCAATCCTCCATCGCGCCGGCCGGCTGCCAGGGGCCGTCCCGCAGTGCGGCCAGCAGCGCCGCACGCTGGGCGCGGGCGGCCGCGGCGCTGGGGACACCCGTGTAGCGCAGCACCGCCATGGTCGCGCCCGGCACCTCGACGATCGCGACGCGGGCATCCGCGGGCTCGGGCAATGCCTCCCGCGTCAGGCTGGCGGGCATGAAGAAGCGGATCGTCCAGCCCGCCTCCCCGGCGGCTTCCTGGCCGACCGGCACGGTCATCGCGATCCGCTCCGACGCCTGGGCCACCGGCGCGGTCATGGCGATCTTCGTGCGGCCGTGGTTGCCGCCGAAGATGTAGCCGGCCAGGCGGCGGAAGCCTTCGCTGCGCGCCGCGTCCTCGGAAGGGGCGGCGACCGTGGTGGCGGCGGCGAGCCGCGGGGCATAGCGGCGGATCTCCACCTCGCCCCGCCGTTCGAGGACCTCGAAGCGCGGCTCCTCTGTCCCCGATCGCACCCCGATCACCGAACAGGCGCCGAGCAGCAGGGCCGAGGCGGCGGAGAGCAGGCGGGCCAGCATCGCGGAGCATCCTTCATCGCCGGCAGAGATGGGCCGTCCGGCCCGCCGGGCCAATGCCCGGCCCCGCACGCTTGACGCCGACCGAACGGCACGCCGGAGTGTCGGCACCTGCTCCTGGATTCCGCCATGACCGCCGACGCGACCATCGCCCGCCTGCTCGCCCATCCCCGCTTCCGCGACGCCGTCGCGGTGATGGAGCGGGAGCATGACCGGACGGTCGCCGACATCATCACGCTGACGGAAATCCCCGCCCCGCCTTTCGCCGAGGAACGCCGGGCCGCGGCCTATCTGGCGATGCTGCGCGACCACGGGCTGGAGGAGGTGGAGCAGGACGCCATCGGCAACGTCATGGGCCGCCGCCGCGGCACGGGGAACGGCCAGACCGTCGTGGTCGCCGCGCATCTCGACACCGTCTTCCCCGCCGGCACCGATGTCCGGGTGCGGCGGGAAGGAACGAAGCTGTTCGCCCCCGGGGTGGGCGACGACACGCGCAGCCTCGCGGTCAACCTCGCCTTCCTGCGCGCCATGGACGCCGCCGGCATCCGCACGCGGTCGGACATCCTGTTCGTCGGCGATGTCGGGGAGGAAGGCCTGGGCGACCTGCGCGGCGTGCGGCACCTGTTCCTGGCAGGCCGCCACCGTGACCGCATCGACGCCTTCTTCACCGTCGACAGCCCGGAGGTCGACCGCATCGTCACCGGCGGCATCGGCAGCAAGCGCTACCGCGTCACCTTCCGCGGCCCGGGCGGCCACAGCTTCGCGGCCTTCGGCCTGGTCAATCCGGCCTATGCCATGGCGCGCGCCATGCTGACGCTGGCGGATCTGGCCGCCCCGGAGTCACCGCAGACCACGCATTGCGCCAGCGTGCTCGGCGGCGGCACCTCGGTGAACGCCATCCCGAACGAGGTCTGGATGGAGGTCGATTTACGCAGTCAGTCGGCGGCGGAACTCGCCCGGTTGGAGGCCGAGTTCCTCGCCGGCGTCGCCGCGGCGGCGGCCGCGGAGAATGCCGCAAGGTCTACCCGCGAGGGCGCCGTCACGGTCGAAGCCACGTCGATCGGCGATCGCCCCGCCGGCGCAACCGCGCCGGATGCCGCGATCATCCAGCTCGCCACCGCCGCCGTCGCTGCGCATGGCTTCACGCCGCAGCATGCCTTTTCCTCGACCGATGCGAACATCCCGATGAGCCTCGGCATCCCGGCCATCAAGATCGGCTCCGGCGGCAGCGGCGGCCGGGCGCATTCGCTCGAGGAATGGATCGACGTGGAGCCGCGCGAGAGCCTGCACGGTATGTCGGCCAGCCTCGCCGCCATCCTGGCGGTGGCGGGGATGGAGGCGGATTAGCGCGGATCGCCGCAGGGCTGGCCGCCCGTAGGCCTGACGCCGTCCCGGACGCCACGCGTTACCGCGCGCCCTCCCAGACCAGCAGCGTCAGCATGGCGTGCCGCCGGTCGAGCCGAGGCACCTGGCCCGGCACCAGCCCCATCGCTTGCTGCGTCAGCAATTCCCCGTCGCGTGGGTTGAGCACGAGCCAGACGCGGCGGCCCTGCCGCACCCATTCCGCGATACGCGCATCCGGCACGCGTCCGGGCTCCGCCATGCCCGCCGGCGCGAAGGGCGCCAGCGGGATGAGCGGCGCGCCATCCGGCTGCCAGCGCTCCTGGCCCAACCCATCAAGGTAGTAGCCGAGGCCGAGCATGTTGGTCCGCGGTCCGATCGCCACGACATCCCGGGCGCCGAGCTGCGGCCCGAGCGTCGCGCCGAGCCCGCGCCAATCCTCCTTGATCCGCGGCGTCGCGGTCAGGATGCCGTGCAGCCCGACCAGCGTGGCCGCCAGCAGGACCAGCCCGAAGCCGCCGCGCAGCCAGGCCGGCGGCCGGGCCGCAGCCAGCGCCATGGCCATCAGGATCGCCATGGGGACGGGCACGAAGATCGCGATGCGCGGGATGAAGAAGGGCGAGGCAAGCAGGCTCAGCCCCAGCGTCATCGCCAGGAACAGCGCCGCCGGGCCGGCCAGGAACACCCAGGCCAGCCGCCCCGCCCTCGCCTGCCACAGCACCAGCGCAAACAGCGCGGCGACCAGGCAGGCGATCGCGCTGCCAATGCGGAAGCGCAGGGCGAAGATCGGGTCGACCAGCAGCGTGTTCGCCAGGTTGAGCAGGCCGATCAGGTCGGGCTTCTCGATCCAGGCGATGTCGTAGCGCCCGGCCTGCGCCAGTATGGCGCGGATCTCCGGGATCGCCAGCACCACCACCACCGCGTCCATCGCCGCCAGGCGCAGCAGCGGCGCCCATCCGGCGTGCGCCCGCAGCAGCCAGAACGCGGCGCAGAGGTTCAACGCCGCGAGCGTGAAGGCCGAGGTCGCATGGGTGTAGACCAGCGCCAGCGCCGCCACACCGTACAACGCCAGCGCCGCATCCCGCCGCGCCGGCGCGGTACGGCACCACAGCACGAGGCCGAGCAGCGCGAGCGCGTAGAGTGGCGGCACCAGCGCATAGGCCCGTGCCTCCTGCGCGAATTGGAGCTGCATCGGATTGAGCGCGAAGATCGCCGCCGCCAGCAACGCAGTACCCGGCCCGGTGAACTCGCGCGCCAGCCGCCAGACCAGCGGGATGGTCGCCGCGGACACCACGGCGGAAAAGGCGCGGATGGCGAATTCACCCGACCCGAAGGCCGCCGCCCAGGGCTTGAGCAGCGTGTAGTACAGCGGGGGCGTGGTCTCGATCTCGAAGGCCTCGGCGCTCCAGAGGAAGCCGAGGCTTTCGCGGACCCAGAAGACGCTGAACAGCTCATCCGCCCAGTAGGACGCGGCGTCGATGCGGAACAGCCGCAACGCCAGCGCGACGACGACCAGCAGCGACAGCGCGACGACCACCCGCCGCGACGTCAAGGCAGGGATGACCGCCCGGGCGGGAACGAAGCCGCCGCCCTGCGCCAGACGCCCGCTCATGCCGCGCCCCGATCGCGCACCACCGTGCCGTTACGTCTGGGCCTGCCTGCCATGCTGCTCCGCTCCGCTTGCCGGCCGCACCATGCCGTGCGAGGCGGGGCGCCGGCGAATGAACGGATCGTCGGCGCGGCGATCCTCGCGCAACGGTGTCATGCGCCATGGTGCAGGCAGCGACGTTGCCAAGCTTGGCCACGGCATCACCCTTCGCCAATTGCGGCAATTTGAGACCAGCGACACTCGCGTATGTGTTTCACGCGCGGTGCCCCGGCGGCGGCATCCTGTCCCGCCAGGATGGAGAGTTGCGTGGCCTCAGCGAACCAGGATCCTCCCGAAGCCCTGCACTGGGCGGCACTGGTGATCGCGATCGTTGCCTCCCAGGCCGGGCAGGTGCTCCTGAAGCTCGGCGCCAGCGGCCTGCCGCCGATGGAGCACGACCTCGTCGCCAGCCTGCTCGCGCAGATGCTGCGCTGGCAGACGCTGGTCGGACTCTGCTGCTACGGCAGCGGCACGCTGTTCTACGTTGTGGCGCTGCGCCGCATCCCGATGTCGGTGGCGGCGCCCTGCACGGCGGTGTCCTATGTCTCCGCCACCGTGTTCGGCCTGCTGCTGTTCCATGAGACGCTGTCGCCGGTGAAGATCGGCGGCCTCGCACTGGTCTGCCTGGGCGTGGTGCTGCTCGCCGAAATCGGCGGCAAGCGCCGCGCCCCGGCGCCGGTCCTCAGCGGGGCAGGGCCAGCAGTTTCCGCATCACCGTAGGCAGGGCCGCGCCGGCCGCGGCCAGTGCGCGGACCTCCATCCCGTCCGGCGTCGCGATGCCGGGCACGTCCGCCGTCAGCAGCCGCATCTCCAACTCGAAATGGGTGAAGCCGTGCCGGGCGACGCCGGGCACCGGGCGCCAGCGCAGGCCCGGCACCGGGGCGAAGGCCGCCGCCTCGGCCGGCCCCCAGGGCGACTCGCGCCAGGGCGTGCCCGGCACTTCCAGCATTCCGCCCAGCAGACCACGCGGCGGCCGGCGCCGCAGCAGCACCTGTCCCGCGCCGTCGGTCAGCAGGAAATGCGTCCCGTGCCGCAGCGGCCGGGCCCGCTTCGGCGTCTTGCGTGGCAATTCGTCCTGGATGCCCTGACGCCGGGCCGCGCAGGCTTCACGCCAGGGGCATAGCGCGCAGGCCGGGCTGCGTGGCGTGCAGATCGTGGCGCCGAGATCGAACAGCGCCTGGGCGAAGTCGCCGGGCCGGGCCCGCGCCGCCGGGTCCACCATGAACCGGCCGGCCGCCGCGGTCAGCACCGCCTTGGCGCCCGGCAGTGGCGCGTCCTCGGCAACCAGGCGGGCCACCACCCGCTCCACATTGCCATCCACCGGCACCACCGGTTGGTCGAAGGCGATCGCCGCGACCGCCGCGGCCGTGTAGGCGCCGATCCCGGGCAGCTCCCGCAGCGCTTCGGCATCCGCCGGGAAGCCGCCGCGCGCGGCGACCAGCCGGGCGCAGGCATGCAGGTTGCGGGCGCGGGCGTAGTAGCCAAGCCCGGCCCATTCCTCCATCACCGCCGTCTCGGGCGCCGCGGCCAGCGCCGCCACATCCGGGAACCGGGCGAGGAAACGGTCGAAGCGCGGCCCGACGGCGGCGACCGTCGTCTGCTGCAGCATCACCTCGGACAGCCAGACCTGATATGGGTCGGGGCGCCCCTCCCGGCTGCGGAAGGGCAGCACGCGGCGGTGGCGGTCATACCAGGCGAGCAGCAGGGCTGCGGAGGGGAGATCGAGCATATGGCCAAGGATAGCGACAAGCGCGACGGCTTCACCCCCGCCCGCTCGCCCTATGGGCCGCGGCCGCTCGGCGCCCTCATCCCCGCCCTGACCAAGCCGGTCTTTCGCAAGCGCAGCCCGGCCGGGGCGCAGCTGATGGCGGATTGGGCGGAGGTGGTGGGGCCGTCCCTTGCCATCGTGACCAGCCCGCTCCGCTTCACCGCCGGGACGCTGACGATCGGCTGCACCGGCCCGGTGGCGATGGAGCTGACGCATCTGGCGCCGCAACTGATCGGCCGGATCAATGCGCATCTGGGCAGGCCGATGGTGGAACGCCTACGCTTCGTGCAGCAGGCGCCGACCCGGGCCGCGCCGGCGCCGCGACGAACGCCGGATGCGCCGCTGCCGGACCCGGTCGAGCAGGCCGTGGCCAACGTCCCGGGTGAGGAGCTGCGCGCGGCGCTGGCAAAGCTCGGCCGGGGCGTCTATCGGAATCGCCCCTGACCGCCCGCTGCGGGCGGAGTCGACGCCAGCCCTGAACGGAGGCCGCATGCGCCTGCCCCGCCGAAGCCTGCTCGCCGCCACCGCCCTGGCCGCGGC
>JBMOJU010000538.1:0-2736 GCA_049315625.1 Paracraurococcus sp. | reverse complement strand
CGAGAGCCTGCCGCGGCATGTCGCGGCGGGGGAGGCGCTGCCGGCCGGCGCGGTCAACATGGGCGCGCCCTTCGTCGCCACGGTGACGGCCGCCGCCGCCGATGGCTCGCTCGCCGCCATGGCGCGGCTGCTGGAACGCGCCGAGCAGGCGCGCGGCCGGTTCGTCGACATCGCCGACCGCGCCGTGCGCTTCTACGTCCCCGCGGTGCATGCGGTGGCGGCGCTGACCTTCCTCGGCTGGTGGCTGGTCCTGGGCGTCGGCTGGCAGGCGGCGCTGGTGCCGGCCGTCGCCGCGCTGATCGTCACCTGCCCCTGCGGCTTCGCCATCGCGGTGCCGGCGGTGCAGGCGGTGGCCGTCGGCGCGCTGTTCCGCCGCGGCGTGCTGGTCGCGAGCGGCACCGCGCTGGAACGCCTGGCCGGCGCCGACATCGCCGTGCTGGACAAGACCGGCACGCTGACCGAGGGCCGCCCGACCCTGCTGCCCGGCGCCTGGACCGAGGCCGAATTGCTGGCAGCCGCCGGCCTGGCGCGCGCCAGCCGGCATCCGCTGGCCCGGGCGCTCGCCGCCGCCGCGCCCGACGCGCCGCTGCGGCCGGGGGTGCGGGAAGTGCCGGGCCGCGGCCTGGTGGCGGGCGAATACCGTTTGGGCAGCGCCGGCTTCCTCGGCGTCGCCGGGCCGGATGCCGGCCTGACGCTGTGGTTTGCAGCACCAGGGCGCGTGCCCGTGGCCTTCCGCTTCGCCGACCGGCTGCGGCCGGAGTCGGCGGCGGTGGTCGGGGCGCTGCGGCGGCTGGGGCTGGGCGTGGAATTGCTCTCGGGCGATGCCGCGCCGGCGGTCGCCGCCGTCGCCGCGCAGGCCGGGATCGAGGCCTGGACCGCGCAGGCGACGCCGGAGGCCAAGGCGGCGCGGATCGAGGCGCTGCGCGCCGCCGGCCACCGACCGCTGATGGTCGGCGACGGCATCAACGACGCGGCGGCGCTGGCGCTGGCGCATGTCTCCGCCTGCCCCGGCGACGGCACGGATCTGGCGCAGACCGCCGCCGACCTGGTGCTGCGGGCGGAAGGGCTGGGCGCGCTGCCCGGCGCCATCCGCACCGCGCGGCGGGCGCAGCGCCTGTCGCGGCAGAACATCGCCTTCTCGCTGGCCTACAACGTGGTCGCCGTGCCGCTGGCCATCACCGGCGTGGTGACGCCGCTGCTGGCGGCGCTGGTCATGGCCTCCTCCTCCCTCATCGTCATCGGCAATGCGCTGCGTGCCGGAAAGGACTCCGCATGGACAGCCTGATCCTGCTGATCCCGGTGGCCCTGTTCCTCGGGCTGCTCGGGCTTGCCGGCTTCCTCTGGACCCTGCGCAGCGGCCAGTACGACGACCTGGACGGCGCCGCGTCCCGCATCCTGTTCGACGACCTACCCCGCAAGGAGCCCCGCCCATGAACGGCAGCACCGCCTTCTTCCTCGTTTTCTCCGGCATCATCGCGCTGGCCGGCCTGTTGGCCGCCGGGATGGCGCATGATTACCTGCAGTTCTTCGGCTTCGCGCTGTTCCTGTTCGGCCTGGTGTTCGGCTTCGGCTGTATCAAGCGGCACTTCGACGCGCAGGACGCGGCGAAGCACTGAGGGGCGCGCCGGCGTTTCAGGGCGCCGGCGTCCAGCTCTGCTTCAGGCTGCGCAGGGTGAAGCTGGTCCGCGTGTGCCGCACGCCGGGCAGGCGGTACAGCTTCTCCCGCAGCAGGCGCTCATACCCCGCGGTGCCGCCGACCGCGGCCTTGATGACGTAGTCGTATTCGCCGGTGACCAGCCAGGCCTCGATCACCTCGGGCATCTCGGTCACCGCCTGCTCGAAGCGCTTCAGGCTGTCCTCGTCGTGGCGCTCCATCATCACCTCGATGATGACGGTGTCGGGCAGGCCGAGCTGCGCCTGGTCGAGGATGGCGACGTAGCCCTTGATGACGCCGGACTGTTCCAGCCGCTTCACCCGCGTCCAGCAGGGGGAGGGGGAGAGGCCGACCTGCTCGGCCAGTTCCGCATTGGTCAGGCGGGCGTTGCGGTGCAGGGCGCGGAGGATGCGGCGGTCGATGGCGTCCATCCCGGAAGCATCTGCCGCGCCTGGGCTGACAGGCAAGTGCCCCGTGCTAACGTCGTCCGATGCCCCGCGAACTCCGCCTGAACGCCTTCGACATGGCCTGCATCGGCCACATCCAGCACGGGATGTGGACCCACCCGCGCGACCGCTCCACCGACTACCGCAAGCTGAGCTACTGGACCGGGCTGGCGCGCACGCTGGAACGCGGCCTGTTCGACGGGCTGTTCCTGGCCGATGTCGTCGGCCTCTACGACGTGCTGGGCGACAGCCCGGCCTCGGCGATCCGCCACGCGGTGCAGGTGCCGCTGCTGGACCCGATGCTGGTGGTGCCGGCCATGGCGGCGGTGACGCGGCATCTCGGCTTCGGCGTCACGGTGAACCTGACCTACGAGGCGCCGGCGCTCTTCGCCCGCCGCTTCTCGACGCTGGATCACCTGACCGAGGGCCGCATCGGCTGGAACATCGTCACCGGCTACCTCGACAGCGCCGCCCGCGCCATGGGCCTGCCGGCGCAGCGGGCGCATGACGACCGCTACGACGCGGCCGAGCAATTCATGGCCACCGCCTATGCGCTGTGGGAGGGCAGCTGGGCCGCCGATGCGGTGCAGGCCGACCGCGCCACCGGCGTCTATGCCGACCCCATGAAGGTGCGCG
>JBMOJU010000138.1:0-12292 GCA_049315625.1 Paracraurococcus sp. | reverse complement strand
AAGCGGGCGCGGGTCTTCCCGGCGCTGCTGCGGCTGTGGTGGGCAGCGCTGGCCGGGCTGGGCGCCTTCGCGCTCTGCCTGGCGCTGGAGGGCTACCGGATCGGCCCGGCACTCGGCTTCGGCGCCGCGCTCTGGGTCATCGCCGCGGCGCTGGCCGACGTCGCCGACAGGATCGCGCTGTTCAGCCGGCCGAAGGCCGCCTGGTCCCGCGCGCGCGGCCTGCCGCGGGCGGCCTGGGGCGGCGCGCTGGCGCATGGCGGGCTCGGGGTGATGATCCTCGGCCTGGCGGGGATGGGGCTGGCGACCGACAAGCTGGCCCTGCTGAAGCCGGGCGAATCGATGACGCTGGCCGGGCTGGAATACCGGCTGACCGGCATCCGCAGCGTGCAGGGGCCGAACTGGACCGCAAGGCGGGCGACGCTGGAGGTGCGCGACGGCACCCGCCTGGTGACGGTGCTGGAACCCGACAAGCGCAATTTCGCGGTCAACCGCATGACCACCAGCGAGGCGGCGATCCACACCACCTTCGTCTCCGACCTCTATGCCGTGCTGGGCGAGGAGCGCGACGGCGGCGCCATCATCCGGCTGCACAACAACCCGCTGGCGCCGTGGATCTGGTTCGGCGGCGCGATCATGGCACTGGGCGGCGCGGTGTCGCTGAGCGATCGGCGGGTCCGGGTCTCGGCGCCGGCGGTGAAGGCCGCGCGGGCGGGGGTTCGGGCGTGAGTGGCGCGGAACGACCTGCCATGGGCCAGCCCCGCCTGGGTGACCACGCCCACGAGGGTGACCACCCCCACGAGGGTGACCACCCCCACCCTAACCCTCCCCCTCCAGCGGGAGAGGGGACGGACTCCCTCCCCCGCGCTGCGGGGGGCTTGGCGCATGCGGCCAACGGGGGTGGGGGTGCCGCGCCAAGTGGCGGTGTGGGGGCACGCCAAGCCGCGCCCCGCCGCCGCCTCCTTCTCCTCGCCCCGCTCGCCGTCGCCGCCGCGGCCGGCGCCGGCTTCTACGCGATGCTGCGCGGCATGGGCACGGGCAGCTACGACCCCAAGGGCGTGCCCTCCGCGCTGATCGGCAAGCCGGCGCCCGATTTCGGCCTGGCGCCGCTGGAGGGCGCCGAGCGCCCGGCGCTGTCGGCTGCCGATCTGCGCGGCGGCGCCGGCCCGGTGCTGGTGAACTTCTTCGCCTCCTGGTGCGTGCCCTGCGTGATCGAGCATCCGCAGCTCATGCGCCTGGCGAAGGAGGGCGTCCCGGTCTTCGGCGTCGCCTACAAGGACAAGCCGGCGGATGCGCTCGGCTTCCTGCGCAAGCACGGCACGCCCTATGCGCGTCTGGGCACCGACCTGCCGGGGCGCGTCGCCATCGACTGGGGCCTCTATGGCGTGCCGGAGACCTACCTGATCGACAAGGCCGGCATCATCCGCTGGCGCTGGGCCGGGCCCTTGACCGAGGACACGCTGACGCAGGAATTGCGGCCCCTGCTGAAGCGCTACGCATGAAAGCTTTTTTCGCAGCCCTGCGCGAAGCCGGCACACCAACCCTTCGCGCAGGGCTGGGCGCCCTGGCGGGCGCATGGCTGCTCGCCGCCCCCGCTCTCGCCGCCGTCTCCGACCCCGCCGAGATGCTGCGCGACCCGGCGCAGGAGGAGCGCGCGCGCGGGATCGGCCGTGAGCTGCGCTGCATGGTCTGCCAGAACCAGTCGATCGACGACAGCAACGCGGAGCTGGCCCGCGACCTGCGCCGCATCGTCCGCGAGCAGGTGACGGCCGGCCGCAGCGACGCCGACATCCTTGGCTACCTGCATGCGCGCTACGGCGATTTCGTGCTGCTGCGGCCGCCGGTGAAGCCGGGCACCTACCTGCTCTGGGCGACGCCGGTGATCGCGCTCGGCCTCGGCGTGGCGTTGATTTTCGCGATGCGCCGCCGCCAGGGCACCGCGCCCGTGCCGCCGCCGGAGCTTTCCGCCGCCGAACGCGCGCGGCTGCGATCGATCGAGGACAACGGCGCGCCGTGAGCTGGTTCCCCTTCTGGCCGCTGCTCGGCCTGCTGGCCGTGGCGGCGCTGCTGCCGCTCGCCGCCAACCTCCTCGGCCCGGCCCGCACCCGGGGGCGGCGGGAGGCCGACCTCGCCGTGTACCGGTCCCAGATGGCCGAGCTGGCGCGCGAGCGCGAGGCCGGCCGGCTGGACGAGGCGGCGCAGCGCGCGGCGACCACCGAGGTGCAGCGCCGGCTGCTGGCCGCCCCGGCCGAGCCCGGCCCGGCGGCCGGCACGCGCAGCCGCTGGGTGCTGGCCGGCGCGCTGGTCGCGGTGCCGCTGCTGGCGCTGGCGCTGTACCTGCCGAGCGGGATTCCGGAGATGCCCTCGGCGTCCTGGGCGGTGCGGCAGCAGGCGGCGGGGCGGGACGAGGAGGTGCTGGGCACGCTGCGCGCCCGGCTTGCGCAACTGCCGCCGAACAGCGACCAGGCGCGGGAGGGCTGGGCGCTGCTGGGCAATGCCGAGCGCAGCCGCGGCAACCTGCCGGCCGCCGCCGAGGCCTACCGCCGCGCCCTGGCCGGGAAGTTCGACGCCGAGCTGACCGCGCAGCTCGCGCAGGTGCTGCTGGAGGAGGACCAGGCCGAGGCGGCGGTCCGGCTGCTGGCGACGGCACTGCCGCAGGCGCCGCGGCATATCGGCCTGCGCTTCCTGAGCGGGCTGGCCGAGGCCAAGGCCGGGCGGAACGACGGCGCAAGGGCGGCCTGGCAGGCGCTGATCGCCGACGCGCCGCCGGAGGCGCCGTGGCGGGCGATGGTCGAGCGGCGGATGGCGGAACTGCCCTGAGGCAAGGCTGGGGACGAGATGGCCTTCGGTCGTTGCTCCGCGGACAGGGTAGAAGCCGAGGCGTTGACCCGGTTGCGTGGACCCCCGGGGCTTTGGACGGAAATGCCGGAATGCGGGTTGCCCTGCCCACCGGCGTTCCAGCGGCAAATCGCGGAGGGGGGGGGGTGGATCGGAACGCATGTCCGCGGGGCTTCTCCGCGAATTCGAGCCGACGTATCGTACCCCGAGGCCTGGGGTATGGGTCGGGTTCGATGGCGGACCCGGCCGCCGCACTGGGCGCAACGCAGCCCTGAGCCACCCCTCGCCAATCCCGTTCACGGCAACGGGGAACCCCAACGATGCCGTTTTGGATACGATAGATCGCTGACTGGGGGCTGGTCACCGACCGAGGCGGTGGATACGCCTTCGGCCCAGCCCGGAGCTGCCATTCCCATGCGCTGCCTGGGTTTTCTGCATAGTCAGCAGGAAGGAATGGTGCTGCCAGAGAGGATTGAACTCTCGACCTCTCCCTTACCAAGGGAGTGCTCTACCACTGAGCTACGGCAGCGAACCGGCCCGCAAGCCCGCGCTGTCTAACGGGAAGCCCCCGGCCGCGCAACCCCTACGGCGTGGCCTGCACCCCGCCCGGATATCCGGGCGTCCGATGCCCGCCGCGAAACCAGTCAGCAAGCAATTGCTGGCAGAGTTCGCATCGCGCGGGCGCCTGCCGGCCACCCGCGGATGAGGAGCCAATACGGCCCATGGCCCGCCACCGCCCCTTGCTGCCCCTTCGTCCCACCACGGCCGGCCAACGGCCCGACGCGCCCGTCTCAGGCTGTACGGACCTCCCGCACCACCGTGGTCAGGCGGGACACGCAGGTCAGCCGCCCGTCGCCGCGCCGGATCTCGATCTGCCAGACCTGGACGCTGCGGCCCAGTTGCAGCGGCCGGCACACCGCCTCCACCGCATCGCCCTTGGTCACGGCCGCCAGGTGATTGGCATTCACCTCCAGGCCGACAACGGTCCACCCGGCCTCGAGCGCCATCACGCCGCAATAGGACCCGAGCGTCTCCGCCAGCACCACGCTGGCCCCGCCATGCAGGATACCGGCAGGCTGGATGTGGCGCTCGTCGACCGGCATCGTCGCGCGGGCGAAATCATCGCCCACCTCGACGAGCCGTATACCGAGCAGGCCGGGCAGCGTGTTCAGGTGTTTCGCAGAAAATTCTTCAGGTGGAATGGCCCGTTTCCAAACTTTCATCCGCCCAGCCTCCTGCCATCTTCGGGCTCAGGATGGGCGGGCTGCGCGGCAAGTCAAACCGATCGGGTGGGGCCGGCATGCCATCACCTTACGGTTGACTTGTTCTTTGCTGCTGCGCACATAAACCCGTGAGACGCTCGGATGGCAAGGGCGGGTGGGGTGCCGAGGCCCCGCACCGCCCGCCGCAGGAGCGGCCCGCGGCAACCCTGCCGAGTGGCGCACCGAATGGGGGCCCTGTGCACGTCATCCTGGACGTATCACGCCTGCTCTTCGCCGTGCACCGCACCGCGCCGTCGGGGATCGAGCGGGTCGAGATGGCCTATGCGCGGCGCTGGCTCGCGCGTCCGGAAGGCGACTGCACCTTCGCCGCACAGAGCCTCTGGGGCTGGTTCGCCGCGCTGCCGCGCGACCGCGTGGCGGCGCTGCTCGATGCGTTGGAGGCGGTGTGGGAATTCGGCGTCCCCCCCGGCCGCGGCCTCCGCGCCGCCCAGCGCATCGCCCTCGGACTGCAGGCCGGGCTGGCGCATGGCGCCGGCCGCGCCACGCTGCGGGCCAGGCTGCGGGGTCATCGCCCCGCCGTCTTCCTGCTGGTCTCGCACCGCTCGCTCGATCGCCATGGACCGATCCTGGCCTTGCGTCGCGCCGGCGCCCGCTTCGTGCCGCTGATCCACGACCTGATCCCGCTCACTCACCCGGAATACACGCGGGCCCCACAGATCGGCCGGCATGCTGCCCGCATCGCCACCACCGCCGCGCTGGCCGATGGCATCATCGTCAACTCGGCGGCGACGGAAGCGGTGCTGCTCGACCATCTGGCGCCGCATGGCCGGGTGCCTCCCATCACGGTCGCGCCGCTCGGCATCCGGCCGCTGCACCCGCCCGGCGCGGCGCTGCCGACCGAGCCCTATTTCGTCTGCCTCGGCACGGTGGAACCGCGGAAGAACCACCAGCTCCTGCTGCATCTCTGGCGCGACCTGGCGATGGAGGGTCGCACCGGTCCGCGCCTGCTCCTCTGCGGCCGCCGCGGCTGGGAGAATGAGAACGTCCTCGACCTGCTGGAGCGTTGCGAATCCCTGCGCGGCCTGGTGGTCGAGCTCGGTACCGTGCCGGATGCGCGCGCGACCGAATTGCTCGCCGGCGCCCGGGCCCTGCTCTTCCCCAGCTTCGCCGAGGGCTACGGCCTGCCGGTGGCGGAGGCCCTGGCGCTCGGCGTGCCGGTGCTCTGCAGCGACCTGCCGGCGCTGCGCGAGGTCGGCGGGAACGTGCCGGAATACCTCGACCCAATCGACGGCCCCGGGTGGCGCCGCGCCATCCTCGATTACAGCCGGCCGGACAGCACGGCGCGCGCGGCGCAGCTCGAGCGTCTCCGCCATTGGCGCACCCCGGACTGGGACGCGCATTTCACCACCGTCGATGCCCTGCTCGCCCAGGTGACCGGGGATCCGGTGCCAGGGCTCCGCCCCGCGCTGCCGCCGTCGCGCCCGTCGCGTGCCATCCGGCCGGCGCCGGTCGGTGCCACCGCGGCATGAGGGCAGGCACGGGGCGTCGCCCCAGGCGGCGGCCGGATCGCGCGATCGCCATCGTCGGCGCCGCCTGCCGCCTGCCCGGCGCCCCCGATCTCGAGGCTTATTGGCGCCTGCTGGCAGAAGGCCGGGACGCCGTGACCACCCTGCCGGCGGACCGCTTCACCCAGCCCTTCTTCGCCCATCCCCGCCGCGGGGAGCCGGGCAAGTCCTACAGCTTCGCCGCCGGGACCCTGGGCGACGTCGCCGGCTTCGACCCCGGCGCCTTCGGCATCTCCCCACGGGAAGCGGTGGAGATGGACCCGCAGCAGCGCCTGCTGCTGGAAGTGGCGGCCGAGGCGCTGGAGGATGCCGGCCTGCCGCCCGGGGCGCTGGCCGGCAGCGCCACCGGCGTCTTCATCGGCGCCTCGCTGACCGACTACAGCGACCTGCGGCGGACCGACATCGCCTCCGGCGACCGCTACTTCATGACCGGCGGGGCGCTGTCGATCCTGGCCAACCGGATCGGCAACGTCTTCGACCTGCGCGGGCCGGCCCAGACCATCGACACCGCCTGCTCCTCCTCGCTCGTCGCACTGCACTGGGCGTGTGAGGCGCTGCGCGCCGGCCGCATCCCGGCGGCGCTGGTCGGCGGGGTGAACCTGCTGCTCTCGCCCTACCCCTTCCTCGGCTTCGCCCGGGCCGGGATGCTCTCCCCCAGCGGCCGCTGCCACGCCTTCGACGCACGGGCCGATGGCTACGTCCGGGCCGAAGGCGCCGGCATCATCCTGCTGAAGCCGCTGGAGGAGGCGCTGGCCGCCGGCGACGCGATCCGCGGCGTCATCCTGGCCAGCGGCGTCAATGCCGCCGGCCGGACCATGGGCATCTCCCTGCCCAATCAGGCGGCACAGCAGGCCCTGCTGGAACAGGTGCTGGCCGCGGCGGCGATCGACCCCGACCGGATCGGCTATTTCGAGGCGCATGGCACCGGTACCGCCGCCGGCGACCCGATCGAGGCCGGCGCCATCGGCGCGGCGATCGGCCGCCGGCGCCAGGCCGCGCCGCTGCCGATCGGCTCGGCCAAGACCAATATCGGCCATACCGAGCCGGCTTCCGGCATGGCCGGGCTGCTCAAGGCCATGCTGGTGCTGCAGGAAGGCAAGGTGCCGCCCTCCCTGCACCATGAAACCCCCAACCCGGCGATCGACTTCGCCGCGCTCGGCCTGCGCGTCCCGACCCGGCTGGAGGCGCTGCCCGGCCGCCGCCGCGCGGTCGTGGGCGTGAACAGCTTCGGCTTCGGCGGCACCAACGCCAGCATGCTGCTGGCCGCCGCCCCGCCCGCCGCCCCGGTCACCCAGCCGGGCGGCGCGCTGCCGCCGCTGCTGCTCTCGGCCCGCAGCGCCGCCGCCCTCAAGGCGCTGGCCGCCGATTGGCGCGGCAGGCTGGGGGCGACGCCGGCGGCCGCCCTGCCGGCCCTGCTGCGTGGCGCGGCGCGCCACCGCGGTCCCTGGCCGCACCGCCTCGCCCTCCGGGGCGGCGATGCAGCGGCGCTCGCCGCCAGCCTGGCGGGGTGGGAGGCCGCGGCGCCCGCCGCCGGCCAGGGCCAGGGCGTCGCCTTCGTCTTCAGCGGCAATGGCGCGCCCTTCGCCGGCATGGCGCAGGCCCAGCTCGCCGCCAACCCGGATTTCGCCGCCGGCCTCGCCGCGGCGGATGCCGCGCTCGCCCCCTGGCTCGGCTGGTCGGTGCTGGACCGCCTAGCGGCAGGTGTGTCCGCCGAGGAATTGGCCGCCAGCGACGTCGCCCAGCCGCTGCTCTTCGCCGTCCAGCACGGCATCGTCACGGCGCTGGCCGCCCAGGGCATCCGCCCCGCCCTCTGCCTCGGCCACTCGGTCGGCGAGGTCGCCGCCGCCTGCGCCGCCGGCCTGCTGCCGCTGGAGGCCGCGGCGCGGCTGATCGTCGCCCGCAGCCGCCACCAGGCCCGGACGCGCGGCGAGGGCCGCATGGCTGCGCTCGGCGCCTCGGCCGCGGCCGCCCTGCCGGTGCTGGCCGGCCTCGGCACGCTGGACGGCCGCGGGGTCGAGATCGCCGCGGTCAACGCGCCGGAAAGCCTGACCGTCGCCGGCCCCGCCCCGCTGCTCGCCCGGCTGGAGGACGCCGCCGCGGCGCACCGCTGGGGCTATGTCGCCCTCGACCTGGATTACGCCTTCCACAGCGCCGCGATGGACAGGCTGCAGGACGGGTTGCTGGCGGACCTGGCCGGGTTCGCCGGCGTGCCACCCGCCGTGCCGCTGCTGTCCAGCGTCACCGGGGCGCCGCTCGCCGCCGCCGACTGCGACGCGGCCTATTGGTGGCGCAACCTGCGGGAGCCGGTGCAATTCCAGGCCGCGGTGGAGGCGGCCGGCGGCCTTGGCCCGTGCCTCTTCCTCGAGATCGGCCCGACCCCGGTGTTGCAGGGCTACCTGCGCGACGCGCTGCGCGCCGCGGGCAGCGACGCGGCGATCCTGCCCAGCCTGTCCCGCCGCGACCCGGCGCCGGACCCCTTCCCCGCCATCGCCGACCGCGCCTGGGCCGCCGGCGCCGATCCGCGCGGCGGCCCGGCCTTCGCCGGCCCGGCCCGCCGGCGCGGCCTGCCGCACACCCCCTTCGACCGCCAGCGCCTGTGGTACCCGACCACCGTCGAGTCCCGGGACATCATCGCACCGGTCGAGGACCACCCGCTGCTCGGCTTCCGCCACGGCGGCGAGCCGGGCCTTTGGTCCCGCCACATCGACACGGCGATGGAGCCCTGGCTGGCCGACCACCGCCTGGCCGGGGAGCCGGTGCTGCCTGCCGCGGCGATGTGGGAGATGGCGCTGGCCGCCGGCCGCGCCCGGCATCCGGACGCCGTGGCGATCGAGCTGCGCGAGGCGGCGATCCACGCCGCGCTGCCGCTGGAGGCAGGCCATGCGCGCGAGCTGCGCGCCGGCCTCGACGCCGCCGGCCGCTTCACCCTCGAATCCCGCCGCCGCCTGGCGCCGGAGGGCTGGACCCTGCACCTGGAGGCGGTCGTCGCCGCCCTGCCGGGCCTGCCCCAGGCGGCGCCGCCCGCCGCGCCCATGGGGACGCGCATCGAAGGGGCGGTCATCCGCGACCTCGCCGCCGCTGCCGGGCTGCAGTACGGCCCGGCCTTCGAATCCCTCGACCACGCCCGGATCGATCACCCATCCGGCCGCGCCACGGTCAGCCTGCGGCGGCCAGACGCCGCCCCGGATGATGCCACCTGGCTGCTGCACCCGGCGCGGCTGGATGGCGCGCTGCAGGGCCTGGTCGGGCTGCTCGCCGGCCATCCGGCGGAACCCGGCACCGGGCTGGTCCCGGTCCGAGTCGGCCGGTTGGTCTGCCTGGCGGCGGCCGCGCCCGCGGCGCTGGCCGAGATCCGCCTGACCAGCCGGGGTGAGCGCAGCGCCAGCGCCGACCTGGTGCTGCGTGACGCTGCCGGGCGGCCGCTGGCGGTGCTGGAAGCCTGCACCCTGCAGCGCATCCGCCTGCCAGGCCGGGGCGACCCGGCCGAGGGCGCCTTCCGCATCGAGCTCGTCCCGGCCGATCCGCTGCCCGGGCAGGACCTGGCCGCGCGGCCCGAACTGGCCCCTTGCCTGGACGCCGCGCGCCGGCAGGATACGGCGCTGGACCTCGGCGACGCCGCAATCCTGCTGGAAGGCTATTGCGCCGCCGCGGCCCACGCCGCGCTGTCGGCCGCGCCCGGCGGCGGCCCGCTCGCCCGCGCGCTGCTGGAGGAATTGGCCAAGGGCGGGCTGGCCGCGCCGGGTCCGGGCGGGCTGCGCCCGGTGCCGGCGCCCGACCTCCCGCCGGCCGTCGAGATCTGGCGGCAGGTGCTGATGGAACAGCCCGGTCTCGCGCCCGACCTCGCCTGGGCGGCGCTCGCGGCGGAACGCCTGCCGCTGGCGCTGGCCGATTGGCGCGCGCCGCCGGATCCGGCGCTGGCCGCCGACCCGCCCGCCGCCAGCGCCGGCCAGGCCCGGCTCGGCGCCGTGCTGGCGGAAGCCGCTGCCGCCTTCGCCGCCGCCTGGCCGCGCAGCCTGCCCCTGCGGGTGCTGGAAATCGGCGCCGGTCCCGGCCCCTTCACCGGCCGCCTGGCCGCGGCGCTTGCCGCCTCCGGCCGGCATGTCCGCTTCACCGCCGCCGCCCTGCCCGGCCGGCCGGCGCCGGCGCGGCCGGCCGAAGCGGCGGGGCTGGACTATGACAGCACGCGCTGGGACCCGCTGGGCGGCGAGTCCGCCCCGGTCGCCGCGGACCTCGTCATCGGGCTCGGCGTCGGGGCCCGGCTACGGGCAGGTGCCCTGCTGCCGGAGGCGCTGCGCCAGGCCGCCGCCCCCGGCGCCGCGCTGCTGCTGGTCGAGCCGCTGCCCGGCCCGCTGCTGGATTTCTGCTGCGGCCAGCAACCGGGCTGGTGGGCCACGCCCGGCGGCGCCGCGCCGCTGCCGGGGCAGGAGGGCTGGATCTCGGCGCTCGACGGCGCCGGCTGGACCGGCAGCGCGACCCTGTCGCTGGCCGCCGCACCCTGGCCGGCCCTGCTGCTCGCCGCCCGGGCCCCGGACGGCGCGACGCTGCTGGCCGCGCCCAAGCTGCGGCGCATGGCGATCTTCGCCGATCAGGCCGCCGCCGCGCTGCGGCCGGCGCTGGCCGCCATCCTGCACGCCCGCGGCGCGACGGTGGTGCAGCACGATCTGGCGGAGGCAGCGCGGATCGCCCCCGCCGCCCTGCAGGGCAGCCTGGTGGTGGCGCTGGCCGGCGGTGGGCCGGAACTCGCCGCGACCCTGACCGCGCTCGGCCGGCTCGCCGCAGCGGCGGAAGGCGCTGCCTCCGGCTTCCGCCTGGTCACGCTGGGCGGCCAGCAGCCCGCGGAGGGCGGGCATGACCCGGCCGCCGCCGCCTGCTTCGCGCTCGGCCGGGTACTGGCGAACGAGCATCCCGCCCTGAAGCCCCGCCGCATCGACCTCGACCCTGCCCTGCCGGCGGACGCCGCGGCGCGCCGCCTGGCGAATGAGCTGCTGGCCGAGGGCGACCAGGAGGCCGAGGTGACGCTGACCCGCACCGCGCGGCTGGTGCCGCGGCTGATGCCCGGCCTGCCGCCGGCGCCGTCGCCGGCCGGGCCGGCCGTGCTGCGCATCCGCCAGCCGGGGCAGCTCGGCAGCCTGGCCTGGGCGCCGCTCGATGTGCCGAGCCCCGGCCCCGGCGAGGTGCTGCTGCGGATCGAGGCGGCGGGGGTGAATTTTCGCGACGTCATGTGGGCGCAGGGCCTGCTGCCGGAGGAGGCGCTGCTGCCCGGCTTCGCCGGCCCAGGCCTCGGCATGGAATGCGCCGGGGTGGTCGAGGCGGTGGGGGAGGGCTCGCCCTTCCGCCCGGGCGACCGCGTCTTCGGCGTCGCGCCGCGCGCCCTGGCGACCCATGCGCTCACCCGGGCGGAGGCGCTGGCACCGCTGCCGGAGGGGATCGAGGCCGCCGCCGCGGCGACCGTGCCGGTCGCCTTCATGACCGCGGTGCATGCGCTGGAGGAGCTGGCGCGGATCGAGCCGGGGGAGCGCGTGCTGGTGCATGGCGGCGCCGGCGCGGTCGGGCTGGCGGCGCTGCAGGTGGCGCTGGCCGCAGGCGCCCGGGTGGCGGCGACCGCCGGCACCGCGGCGAAGCGCGCCTTCCTGCGCGCCGCCGGGGCCGAGCTGGTGCTGGACAGCCGGGATGCCGGCTTCGCCGATGCGCTGCGCGCCGCGTGGCCGGACGGCGTCGATATCGTGCTGAACTCGCTGGCGGGGGAGGCGATGGAACGCTCCATGGCCCTGCTCCGCCCCTTCGGCCGCTTCCTCGAACTCGGCAAGCGCGACTTCGCCGAGAACCGCCGCGTCGCGCTGCGACCGATGCGGCGCAACATCACCTGGTTCGCGGTGGATGTGGATGAGTTGCCGCGCGCCCGGCCGGCGGTCGCGGCGCGGCTGCTGCGCTCGATCGCCGAGCGGCTGGGGAACGGCATCTTCCGGCCGCTGCCGGCCACCGAATACGCCGCGGCGGAGGTCGAGACGGCGTTCCGGACGCTGCAGGCCAGCCAGCATATCGGCAAGCTGGTGGTGCGCCCACCGGCGCCAGCCGCCGCGCCACGCCGGGTGCCGGCGTTGCAGCAGGCGGCGCGCGGCACCGTCGTGGTGGTCGGCGGCACGCAGGGCTTCGGCCTCGCCGCCGCGCGCTGGCTGGCGGCGCAGGGCGTGCGGCACTTGGTGCTGCTCTCGCGCCGCGGGGCAGAAACGCCGGACGCCGGGCAGGCGGTGCAGGCGCTTGTGGCGCATGGCGCGACGGCGACGCTGCTGGCCTGCGACGCGACCGATGCCGCGGCGCTCGGCCAGGCGCTGCGGGGGATCCGCGCCTCGCTGCCGCCGATCCGCGGCGTGGTGCATGCCGCGGCGGTGATGGGCGACGGCGCCGCCGCCGCGCTGGAGGCGCCGCGGGTCGCCCGCATCCTCGCCGCCAAGCTGGCGGTGGCCGAGACGCTGGATGCGCTGACCGCCGAGGACCCGCTCGGACTGTTCCTGATGTTCGGCTCGGCCGTGGTCGCGGTCGGCAATCCCGGCCAGGCCGCCTATGTCGCCGCCAATGCGGGGCTGGAGGCGCTGGCGCGCCGCCGGCGCGCCGCCGGCCGGCCGGCCACCGTCATCGCCTGGGGCCCGATCGCCGATGTCGGGATGCTGG
>JBMOJU010000537.1:0-2744 GCA_049315625.1 Paracraurococcus sp. | reverse complement strand
TGCCGGCCGGTCCCCTCGAAGGGCTGGCGTTCCTCCTTCGCCACGGGGTCCTTCACGCTCCAGCCGCCGCGCGGGCCGGCGAAGGGGAAGTTCTTCGGCAGGCCCTGGTCGATGATGACGATGTTCACGAGGTCTGTGCGGCTGGGGTCGGGCAGCGCCGTCGCCTGCATCAGCAGGTTGGCCTCCGCCCGGTCGCCGAAATAGGCCGGGCCCTGGCCCGGGCACCACCAGGATTGCGGCGCCATCGGCAGGTCGATGCCGGCGGTGACATCGCTGCCGCCCTGCTGCAATTGCCGGACGAAGGCGGCGGCGTTGCGCAGCGTGTCGACGAAGGCGATCACCTCCCGCTCCGGCGCCAGGCCGAGCGAGAGTTCGGGCGGCGCGATCACATTGGCCGAGGGAAGGTCCACCGGACGCGGTTGGACCGGCGTCTCCCGCCCGCCGCAGCCATGGTGGGCGGCCCGCGCCAGCAACCGCACCAACGTGGCCAGGTCGCGCGATACGCCTGATCCGACCGGGACGGAGACGTAGAACCTGATGAGCCGATCCGGGTCCATGGAAAGCCTCCGCTCGGGGCCCGCACGCAAGCCTCGCGCGAAAGCGAGACGCCGCGCTGCACCGCACCCTTGTTTGCAGCGAACCACGGTGGGAGTTTGGAAAGGTATACAATCCCTCGTCACATGGATCCTTGCCCGTGTCGCCGGAGCAGCCGCACAGGGGCGACGACCTCGGCCGCGCCCTGGTCTCGGCGCGCCACGCCGCCGTCGCCTTCGCCGATATCGTCGGCTACTCGATCCTCATGGCGACCGAGGAGCGGCGCACCCATACCCGCTGGATGGCGCTGCTGCGGAGCGTGGTGCAGCCGATCACCACGGTGCATTGCGGTCGGGTCATCGATCTGCGCGGCGATGGCGTGCTGGCCGAATTCGCCACCGCGGCGGATGCGCTGCGCTGGGCGCTCGAGTTGCAGGAGCGGATGCGGCAGCACAACCGCGAACCGGGTGAGACGCCGCCCATCGCGCTCCGCATCGGCCTGCATGTGGGGGAGGTGCTGGCGCAGGACCGCAACATCTTCGGCGATGCGGTGAACATCGCCGCCCGGCTGCAGGAACAGGCGCAGCCCGGCGGTATCGCGCTGTCGCAGCCGCTGCTGGAGGAGGCGGCGGTGGCCATGGTGTCGGCGGTCGCCGCGGCACGCGACCTCGGCCTGCTCGAGCTCAAGAACATCGCCCGGCCGATCCGCATCCACGCCATCGACACCTTCGCCCAGCGCGTCGCCCTGCCGCTGCCGCGGCCCTCGTCGCACGCGCTGCCCTCCATCGCCGTGCTGCCGCTGCACAATCTGGGCGGTGACCCGGCCGACGACTACCTGGCCGATGGGGTGGTGGAGGACATCGTCGTCTCGCTCGCGGCGCTGCGCGAATTATTCGTCATCGCCCGCACCTCCACCCTGGTGTTCCGCGGGGCGGAGCCCGACCCGCGCCAGCTCGGCCGGGCGCTCGGCGTGCGCTACGTGCTGATGGGCAGCATCCGCCGCAGCGGCCCCAGGCTGCGCATCTCCATCCAATTGTGTGAGACGCAGACCGGCGCGGCGGTCTGGGGTGACCGGATCGATGCCGGCGCCGAGGAGCTGTTCGAGGTGCAGGACGCCATCGTCCGCCGCATCGTCACCGGCATCGCGCCCAATGTCCGCAGCGCCGAATTGGCGCGCGCCCTGCGGCAGCGGCCGGAAAGCTTCACCGCCTATGACCACACGCTGAAGGCGCTGGGCGGGCTGCACAGCCTGTCCCGCGCGGTCTTCGACCAGGCGCGGGACCACCTTGCGGCGGCGATGACGGAGGATCCGGATTTCGCCATGCCGGTCGCCTGGGCGGCGCGCTGGCACGGGCTGCGGGTCGGCCAGGGCTGGTCGCCCGACCCGGCGCAGGACAGTGCTGCGGCCAGCGCCCTCGCGCAGCGGGCGATCGAGCTCGACCCGCAGAACGCCATGGCCCTGGCGACCTACGGCCATCTGCGGTCCTACCTGCTGCACGACTGCGCCGCCGGCCGGCCCTATCTGGAACGGGCGCTGGACGCCTGCCCGAACAGCCCGATCGCCTGGGTGCTGTCGGCCGCCAACCTGGCCTACCAGGGTCGCGGGGCGGAGGCGGTGCGGCATGCCGAGCAGGGGCTGCAATTGTCGCCCTTCGACCAGGGCCGCGCCTACCATTACAGCTTCCTGGCGATCGCCCACTACGCCCAGGGCAGCTTCGAGGATTCGCTGAAATGGGCGCGGCTCTCGGTCACCGAGAACCCGTTCTACACCTCCGTCCGCCGCTCGGTGATCGTCGCCCTGGCCGGCCTCGGCCGGCTGGAGGAGGCGCGGGTGGAGGCAACGCGGCTGCTGGAGCTGGAGCCGGATTTCCGCCTTGGAACCTATGAGCGGGTGCGGCTGCCCTACGAACAGGTCGCGCTGCGGCAACGTTGCATGGAGCATCTGCGCGCCGCCGGGCTTCCGGAATGAGGCGTCGCGTCTGTGCGTCGCGGCACCGCGCCGCGGCCAGGCCGACGCGCATCTGGGCATGTGACGTTTGGCAGGGGAGGCAGCGATGGGCGCAGGCGCGGTCGGGCCGTTCGATGGCATGGACGGCATGGATGGCATGGACGGGATGGATGGCATGGACGGCATGGGCAGCGGCGGGGCCGCCGCCGGCTGGTCCGGGCTGCGTCCCATCGGCCTGTCGCCGTTGCCCTTCGGGCCGGGC
>JBMOJU010000536.1:0-2745 GCA_049315625.1 Paracraurococcus sp. | reverse complement strand
CCTGGTGCATCGCTGGCTGAGCACGGAGGAGACCGCCGATGCGCTCGACCGCGCCGCGGCCGCGGTCAGCGCCCGCAGCGCCTCGCCCGAGGCGCTGGCGCCGATGACCGCACGGGAGCCGCGCTGATGCGCGCGCGCAGCTGGCTGGCGCTGCCGCTCCTGGCGGCGCTGGCGATCGGGCCGGCCGCGGCGCAGCAGGCCCTGACCGCGCCGCAGGAGCGGATGAAGGCCTGCAATGCCGAGGCCGGCACCAAGGCGTTGGCCGGGGAGGCCCGCCAGCGCTTCATGAGCGACTGCCTGAGCACCAGCGCGGCGCCCGCACCTGCACCGCAGACCGCGCAGCAGGAGAAGATGAAGACCTGCAACGCCGACGCCGCGGCCCGCAACCTCAGCGGCGAGCCGCGGCAGAAATTCATGAGCAGTTGCCTCAGCGGCAGCACGGCGGCAGGGGCCTCCGCCGCCGCGCCGGCGGCGGCCGACAGCAGCGGGCGCTTCGCCTCCGAGGCCACCGCGAAGCGGGCCTGCGGTGGCGATCCGGTGGTCTGGGCCAATCCGGGCAGCCAGATCTTCCATGCCTCCGGCACGCAATTCTACGGCAAGACCCAGGATGGCGGGTACATGTGCCGCGGCGCCGCGGAAAAGGCCGGGTTCAAGCCCTCCGGCGGTAAGGGCTGAAGCCGGATGCGTTGAGGCGGGAGCGCCGAAAACGCTGAGTCGCGGGACCGTGCAAGGGCTGGAGCGAGCGCTGCGTGCTCCAGGCGGTGGCGCCCTGGTGGCCCGCGGCGGCCGGCTGATTCATTTCGGCGCGGGGCGGTGAATCCACGGCCTCGCATAGGCGTTTTCCATCGACCCGCTGCGCGGCGACTGGGCGCTGCTCAACACCGTACCGGAGCCGCTGTTGCCGTCCGGCCTGGCCTGCTGGGTGCAGCCGGCAGTAGCGATCAGCGCCGGCAGCGCGATTGCCAGCATCGTTCGAAGCGTCATGGCTGTCCTTCCGTCTGGGCGCCTGGCAAAACGCAGCGCTCATGGTCACAACGCCGCACCGGTCGTCCGGCGTCGCCTCTCACGCGGTGGTGACGGCTTGCGGCCAAGGCGCTATGCCGGCGCCGTGACGCCTGTTGCGCGGGGAAACGCATCCATGATCATCACACGCAGGGCCATGGGCGCCGGCTTCGGCCTGCTGGCCGCCGGCGCAGGCCGCGCCGCCATGGCGCAGGAGGCCTATCCGGGCAGCCGCCCGGTCACCGTCGTCGCGCCCTTCGCCGCCGGCGGCTCGACCGATTTCGTCGCGCGCCTCATCGCGCAGGAACTCGGCACCCGGATGCAGGGCCAGTTCGTGGTCGACAACCGCGCCGGCGCCAGCGGCACGGTCGGCGCCGGCACCGTGGCGCGCGCCCGGCCGGACGGCTTCACCCTGCTCATGGCGCCGAACAGCACCTTCGCCATGGCGCCCTTCCTGATCTCCAACCTCGGCTTCGACATGGAGAAGGCGCTCGCGCCGATCTCCCTGCTGGCGACCAACGGCCAATTCGTCTGCGTGAAGTCGGGCTTCGCGGCGAAGACGCTGGAGGCGCTGGTGGCCGAGGCGAAGGCGAAGCCCGGGCAGATCAGCTACGGCAGCGGCGGCGTCGGCGTCAGCAACCACCTGGCGGTGGAGATATTCGCCGCCGCCGCGGGCATCGACCTGCTGCACGTGCCCTACCGCGGCGGCGCGCCGGCGATGCAGGCGCTGCTGGCCGGCGAGGTGCAACTGTCCTTCGTCGATACCGTGACGGCGCTGCCCTACCTGCAATCCGGCGAGCTGCGGGCGCTGGCGGTCACCACGTTGCAGCGCGCGACGCAGGCGCCGGCGGTGCCAACCATCGCCGAGAGCGGCATCCCGGGCTACCGCGCCTCGACCGATTTCGCCCTGTTTGCCCCGGCGGGGACGCCGGAGCCGATCGTCGCTGCGCTCTCCGCCGCGGCGGTGGCGGCAATGAATTCGGCCGCGGTGAAGGATCGGCTGGCGCCGCTGGCGATCGACCCGGTGGGGGGCAGCCGGGCGGAGTTCGCGGGCTATCTTGCGGCGGAAAGCGCCAAGTGGCGCGACATCATCAAGGCGAAGAACATCCGGCTGGATTGAAGGTGATACCAGCGGCTGGAGCCTCTGCCTCACACGTGATTCCGGCTTGCGGGCATTCGTGATTCGCTTCGTATGGTTCGATGCGCGGGAGGGCCAGATGCCTGCGGCGGTGGCGGTCACGCTTTTGGAGCATTCGGTCGCGGCCTTGCGTTCTGCGGCAGCACGGGGGCGAGATGCTGCGGCCACACGTCGGATTCTGGCGATCGCGCCGGTGCTGGAAGGCCGTTCGCGGTCGGAGGCAGCGGCGAGTTGTGGGATGGACCGTCAGACCCTGCGCGACTGGGTACACCGCTACAATGCCGAGGGTCTGGATGGTCTTTCTGACCGTCGCCCGCCGGGACGCTCGGCCCGACTGACAGCCGAGCAGGCAGCAGCGGTGTCGGATTGGGTAAAGCAAGGCCCCGAACTGGCGCGGCACGGTGTGGTGCTTTGGCGTCGGATCGACCTCTGTGCCGAGCTCGAACGGCACTTCGGGGTCAAGTTGGCCGAGCGGACCATGGGGACGCTGCTGCGGCGGCTCGGCTCCAGCCGGCTTTCGGTACGCCTGTTTCATCCCCAGAAGGATGCCGCGGCCCAGGCGACATTCAAACAAACTTCGCCGCGCTGGCGGCCAAGGCGCTCCC
>JBMOJU010000535.1:0-2752 GCA_049315625.1 Paracraurococcus sp. | reverse complement strand
CCCTGACGAAGACCGAGGAGATGCGCCTGGTCGGCAACAGCGTGCCCAAGCGGATGGCGAAGCTGCTGGCGGAGGCGAACGTGGTGCACGCGCTAACGAAGGGAAATGCCGCATGAACGAGGCAGAATCGCAGGCCCCGGCCGCCACCACACCGCAGGTCACCGCTTCCGCCGAGACGATCGCCGCGATGGTCCGCGAATACTTTGCGCTGGACAAGTGGGTGCAGGCGACCGACACTTCGAACCGGGAACGCCACCGGCGCCGCACCCGGCTGGGGGAGGTGCGGCAGGCGCTCGTGCGCGCGGTCGACTTCGATGAATCCTACCACCCGCACCTGCCATGGGTGATCGCGCGGCGGAAGGCCGCCCGGAAGGCCGCCGCTGTGGCGGCCGGGACGCCCGCCTGATGCCCCCTCCGCTGGCCGCCGCCATCCAGGCCGCGGCCACCGGCACCACGCCCGCCGACTCGCTCGCGCGGTTCTTCGAGGCCTGGCCGGCCGGCAGCATCCATCTCGGCGGCGGCATGCTGGTGCACCCGCACCGGATAGCCGCCGAAATCCGGCGCTGCCAGGCGGCGCCCCCGCCCCCGCTGCTCGGCGGCCCGGCCGAGGTGATGATCTTTGTCCGGGCGGAGGGGTTCTACCCGGTGCAGGGCGTCCGCGGCGTCTTTCTCCAGCTCCAGGCGGCGCAGCACGCCGCGCTCAACCCTGGCACGCTGCGGGTGGAGGATGCGGCCGGCGCCATCCTCTGGCGGGCGCCGTGACCGACCGCTGGCCGCTGATCATGGACCTGCCGACGGCCTGCGAATTCGTCACCCATACCAGGGCCCGGTTCCGGGCCATGATCCAGGCCGGGCTGATGCCGCCCGGCCGTCCGGTACTCGGGGCCGGCGAGTATTGGCACCGGGAGGAGCTGCGGCGCTTTGCCGACCGGCTCTGGCAGATGGAGGCTGAGGTCAGCGGTGAGCAGCAGAAAGCCGATGCGCGGCGCGCGCTCGAAACCCTCGATCCGGCCGCGCTACCTGGATGCGGTGGAAGGCGCGGGGGGCCAGACCTACCTGTACTACCGCCGCGCCGGCCAGCGAATCCCGCTCCCCGGGCCGGAGGGGTCCGAGGCCTTCCGCCGGGCCTATGAGGCGGCGGAGGCGCAGTTCGGCGGCCCGGTGCCACCCAAGGCGCTGCCGCCCACGGTCGACCTCGCCATCACCGAATACCTCGGCAGCGCCGACTACCAGACGCTGGAACCCGCCACCCGGGCGGATTACCGCCGGGTGCTGGATGATTTCCGCAAGCTCTTTGGCGGCCTGATGATGGCCGGTATCGACGCGGGATGGGTGGAGGCGCTGCGGGACCGCTACGCCGCCCGCCCGGTCGCCTGGAACCACCTGCGGTCGCGCATGGTGATGGTGACCGCGCTGTTCCGCCGGCGGCACCCGGGGATCCTGCCCGACAACCCGTGGCAGGAAAGCCGTCGCCTGCATGTCCCGCGGTCCCGCGCGCACAAGCCCTGGCCGGTGCCCGTGCTGCTGGCGGTGATGCGGGCCGCGACGCCGGAGTTCCGCGCCCTGCTGACCGCCTACCTGATGACGGCGCAGCGCGGCGGCGACGTGACCGCCTTCTCGGCCGGGCAGTATGACCCGGCGGCGCGCACGCTGGACCTGACGCAGGGCAAGACGGACGAGCCGCTGCTGCTGCACGTGCCGGACAGCCTGGCGCGGGTGTTCGAGGCGATGCGCGGGCGCGCCAGGGACCGCCTGCTGTGCACCCCGCGCGGCCACGCCTGGGACACCAAGAACGCGCAGGAGACGCTGCGGACCCTGCTGCGCCAGCTCGGCCTGCCGCGCTACACCCTGCACGGGCTGCGGGCGACGGGGCCGGTGGCGCTGAAGATGCTGGGGTTCGAGAATCGGGTGCTACGGACCCTGACGGGCCACACCAGCGATGCGAACCTGGAGGTGTACCTGGCCGGCGTGGACCACCACGCGCTGGCCCGGGTGGCGCAGGAAGCGCTGGAAGGCCAGTTCCGCGACATGCTGGCCGCGGCGGAGGATGGGGCCAACCAGCGGCGCTTCGCCGGGGTGACGGGGCGGGCGGCGCGGAAGAAAGGGAACGCAGGATGACAGGCGAGACAAGGCCAAGCCCGCCGGAGTTCCCGGGCCTTGGTTTTCCCACCCTTGCCGAACGTGCCGCCGGCCTCGCCCATTTCCAGGCATGGCTTGCGCTATCGCCGAAGGCCCAGATGGTCGAGGCGGCCCTGCGGATGCGGTACAGGATGGGCGACCCGGTGACGTTCGCCGAGTTCGGCAAGCAGGACTGAGAACGGTATATGGCCGCCTTCCCGCTCCGCACCATCATCCTGCACGACGTCGACGGCCGCGAGGTCATCGCCACCCTCAGCAGCGACGAGCCGCCGCAGCTCATCCTCGCCCGCGGCGTCACCACCCTCCGCCTGCCGGCCAGGGATGCCGATCGGCTCTGGCGCTGGCAGCAGGGCTGGGATGAGGGGCTGGACCTCGACCCGGGGCCGTCCCAGGTCCAGGAACCCTAGGCGTCGGCCGGCGCCCGGGCCGGCGGCGGGTTAGCCTGATACCACGCCTCGATCCGCGCCCGGCGGGCATCGATCTCATCCTGCAGGCTGGGCACCTCGCCGGCGACGGCCCGCGCCAGCCAGGCGGCCACGTCCTCCGGGATCCGCACCGCGCCGCGCGCCCATTGCCGCACCGTTCCCTCCGGCCGGGCCAGCGCATCGGCCAG
>JBMOJU010000534.1:0-2753 GCA_049315625.1 Paracraurococcus sp. | reverse complement strand
GCTGGGCAGCGCCGGCGCGGACAACATCACGAGCATGACCCCGGGTGCTGACAGCATCCTCGGCAATGAAGGCAATGATACCCTCGTCACGGGTGCTGGCGACGACACGATCAGTGGCGGCGACGGCGACGACTCGCTCGACGGCGGCGGCGGCACGGACTCGCTGCAAGGCAGCGCGGGCAATGACTCCATCGTGGGCGGCGCGGATGCTGACAGCCTGCTGGGTGGCACGGGCGCCGATACGCTGCAGGGCGATGCCGGCGATGACGTGCTTACCGGCGAGGCGGGCGCGGATTCTCTGGTCGGCGGCGCCGGCACCGATACCGCCAGCTATACGGAGAGCTTGACGGCGGCGGATATCGCCTTCTCCGGCGGCGCCTGGCAGGTCACCGCCGGTGGCTCCACGGATGCGCTGGGCAGCATCGAATTCGTGGACGGCGCCGGGGCAGGCCGGTTCGTGCTGGTGGGTGGCGGCGGCTTCGCCAGCATCGCCGACGCGATCGCCGCCGCGGCGAGCGGCGACACCATCGTCGTCGCCGCGGGGACCTGGGCGCTGCCTGGCGGCGACTCCGGAAAGCAGCTGACGTTCGTCGGCGCAAATGCGGGCGTTAGCGCCAACGACGCCTCGGGCGACCCGAATGCCGCCCGCCAGGCCGAGACCATCATCGACGCCAGCGGCGGGACGAACTTCCGCTTCTCCTCGACAGGCCTCGTCACCTTCGACGGCTTCACCTTCACCGGCGTGAAGTTCGACGCCTACGACACCGGCACCGACATCGCCCTGCGGAACAACATCTTCACTGATCCCGCCGTGGGCCAGGTGCTGTTCGCCGCCAACTCCGACACCGTGACCTTCGTCGGCAACCGGGTGACGCTGGTGGATGCGGGCGATTTCGACCTGATGCAGCTCGCCGGCAACTGGAACGGCACCACCGGCACCACCGTGGACTTCTCCGGCAACGTCGTGATCGACAACTCCGCGCCGGGAGACAACTCTGGCTTCAACCTGAGCAGCGTGACCGGGACGATCACGGACAACATCATCGACGGGATCTCCTACTACGGCTTCCTGCTGGCGAACGACACGGCGGTCACGGTCTCCGGGAACACCTTCCAGAACATCGTCAACCCCGACCCGGGCTTGTCCGCGACCTGGGGCTCGGGCGTGCGGACCTACACGCCGGGCACCCTGTTCTCGCTGACCCTCACCGACAACACGTTCACCGACAACTACATTGGCCTCGGCATCCGGGACGGCAGCCCGACCGACATCACCGCGACGGGCAACAGCTTCAGCGGCAACACCTTTGATGTCCTGAACCGCGGCCTCACGGCGGTGACGATCAACAACGCCGACGCGTCGGACAGCATCTTCGGCGGGACCGTGAACGACACGCTCGCCGGCACTGCGTTCGACGATGTCCTGTTCGGCGGCGCGGGCAACGACTCGGCCCTCGGCGGGGCTGGCGCCGATACGCTGCAGGGCGATGCCGGCGATGACGTGCTTACCGGCGAGGCGGGCGCGGATTCTCTGGTCGGCGGCGCCGGCACCGATACCGCCAGCTATACGGAGAGCTTGACGGCGGCGGATATCGCCTTCTCCGGCGGCGCCTGGCAGGTCACCGCCGGTGGCTCCACGGATGCGCTGGGCAGCATCGAATTCGTGGACGGCGCCGGGGCAGGCCGGTTCGTGCTGGTGGGTGGCGGCGGCTTCGCCAGCATCGCCGACGCGATCGCCGCCGCGGCGAGCGGCGACACCATCGTCGTCGCCGCGGGGACCTGGGCGCTGCCTGGCGGCGACTCCGGAAAGCAGCTGACGTTCGTCGGCGCAAATGCGGGCGTTAGCGCCAACGACGCCTCGGGCGACCCGAATGCCGCCCGCCAGGCCGAGACCATCATCGACGCCAGCGGCGGGACGAACTTCCGCTTCTCCTCGACAGGCCTCGTCACCTTCGACGGCTTCACCTTCACCGGCGTGAAGTTCGACGCCTACGACACCGGCACCGACATCGCCCTGCGGAACAACATCTTCACTGATCCCGCCGTGGGCCAGGTGCTGTTCGCCGCCAACTCCGACACCGTGACCTTCGTCGGCAACCGGGTGACGCTGGTGGATGCGGGCGATTTCGACCTGATGCAGCTCGCCGGCAACTGGAACGGCACCACCGGCACCACCGTGGACTTCTCCGGCAACGTCGTGATCGACAACTCCGCGCCGGGAGACAACTCTGGCTTCAACCTGAGCAGCGTGACCGGGACGATCACGGACAACATCATCGACGGGATCTCCTACTACGGCTTCCTGCTGGCGAACGACACGGCGGTCACGGTCTCCGGGAACACCTTCCAGAACATCGTCAACCCCGACCCGGGCTTGTCCGCGACCTGGGGCTCGGGCGTGCGGACCTACACGCCGGGCACCCTGTTCTCGCTGACCCTCACCGACAACACGTTCACCGACAACTACATTGGCCTCGGCATCCGGGACGGCAGCCCGACCGACATCACCGCGACGGGCAACAGCTTCAGCGGCAACACCTTTGATGTCCTGAACCGCGGCCTCACGGCGGTGACGATCAACAACGCCGACGCGTCGGACAGCATCTTCGGCGGGACCGTGAACGACACGCTCGCCGGCACTGCGTTCGACGATGTCCTGTTCGGCGGCGCGGGCAACGACTCGGCCCTCGGCGGGGCTGGCGCCGATACGCTGACCGGCGGCGCGGGCAATGATTCCCTCACGGGTGGCGACG